>VGRO01000045.1 GCA_016875335.1 Deltaproteobacteria bacterium
TCGCCGTCGGCTGCGCGGGCGCCTCGTCGCGGCCCAGCCAGCCGCGCAACCGCCTGGCAATGGATTCAGCCAGCCCGGACATGGGGCCTCCCCAACGACAGTGCGCTGACCGCCAGGCGCTTGGGCGCGGCAAACTGGCCGGCTTCGACACACTGGATGGCGCCCGTGGGACATCGCAGCGTCGCCAGCACGTCGGCAAAACCGGCCACGCGAACCACGGGGAGCCCGCCGACCATCTCGATGGCGCCGGCCGGGGCGTCCAGTGCGCAACGGCCGCAGGCGTCGCAGGCGACCTTGCACATGGCGCGCGCCATGGGCCCGGTCAGTGGCGCCGAGCACTGCACCAGGATCTGCGCGGACAGCGGCTTGAGCGAAAACAAGCCCAGGGGACACGCGACCACGCAGTCGTTGCACGCGACGCAATTGCCAACGTCCACCACGGGCAAGCCTTCAGCGTTCATGGCGATAGCGCCGAAGTCGCACGACCGCGCGCAATCGCCCAGGCCCAGGCACCCCCACGGGCACGCCCTGCCACCAGCCGCCACGACCGCCGCCGCGCTGCACGAGCCCAGGCCGCGGTAGTCCGCAACATCGCGCACCTGGGATTTGCCACCGCCGCAGGCCAACCGCGCGACCCGCTTCTCTTCGCCGCCTGCGTCGACACCCAGAAGGCCTGCGATGTCGGCGATGATGGCTGCCGAACTGACCGTGCACTTGCCCGGCGCCAGCGTGCCGGCCACGACCTGCTCGGCGAACGCCCGGCAGCCGGGCTGACCGCATGCACCGCAGTTTGCGCCAGGGAGCTTGCCCGCCACGTCGTCGATGCGCGGGTCTTCCCACACCTTGAGCTTGGCATTGGCCAGCGCCAGCACCACCCCGAAAAACAGGCACAATCCCGCCAGGATGCCAACCGCGCCGGCAAACTCGCCCATCGGTCGCCTAGTTGAACTTCGCCGCCCGCGCGACGACATCGGCGGTGGCCGTGGCGTCGCCGGGCCGCGGCGCGCCGGGGTGGATGCAGCGGGCCGGGCATTTCTCGGCGGCCACGACCAACTGCAGATACGTGCCCCGCGACAGGTCGCCGATGTGGGCCTGCTTGTTGGCGTCGTAGAGGAACAGCAGCGGGTTGAGGTTGGTGCAGTCGTTGCACGAGGTGCACAGCGCCGTGTCCACGAAGGCTTCTTCGACGGCGTCGGCGGCGGGTTCGGGTGCCGCGACCGCTGCAGACGGTTCCGCTGTCGCGCTGGGTGCGATGGGAGCGCTGGCGCCCACCGGGTCGGCCTGGGGTGGCCGCCTGGGCGGCGACGTGTCGGTCACCGCCGCCAGGTCGAGGTTGAGCAGTGCGCGCGCGAGGTCGCCCAGGGCCGCGGCGGTCGCCTGGTCGCGCGCCCCCTGCACCTCGCGGTCGCGCTCGGCCAGTAACTCGGCTCGTTCAGCGGCCGCGTCGCGCTCGAGTCGCGCGGTCGCTTCGGCCACTGCGCGTGCGGCGTACGGGTTGTCCTCGCCGGCCAACTCGCGCAGCGAGCGCCACCAGCGCGCCTGGCCGGCCGCGGCCTGGGTCATTTCCCGGGTCACGACCGCCCGGCCGACCGTGCCATCGGCATCGCGCGCCCACACGAAGGGCAGCGTGCGGCGGCGCGCCTCGTCGGGCGCTTCCTGCCAACTGTCGAGTGGCACCAGTCCCGTCACTTCGTCTTCGCCGGGCAGGAACCAGAAATGGCCGCGCAACCGCGCCTCGACCAGTGCGGCGTGGGCCAGCGACCCCTGCTCGTTCGGTCGGCCGTTGGCTGCAGGCGCTGCGGCGTTGCCGGCGACATCGAACGCATCGGCCCAGCCGCCGCCCGCCGCTGCCGACCAGCGAAAGCACAGCGTCGCCCGGCACCAGTGCGCAAGCGCCGCTTCGAGCCATGGCCAGTCCGCGGACCACGCCGGCTCGGCCACCGCGACGACCGCCTGTTGCTGCGCGACAGCCAACTGCTGCACAGTCGCGCTCAGGTGCTCGGGGTTGGCCAGCGCGGTCGCCCCCTGCATCCCCGTTGGACGGGCCAGCGCCAAAAGGCCCAGGGCGCGGCCGGCGGCTTGCAGGCCGACGGACGGGTCGGCGCTCGCCAGGTAGGTGCACAACACCCGAAGCGGACGGCCGGTCCGCTCGATATCGACCAGCGCTTGGCCGGCGGCGCCAGCCTCGCCCAGCCCGCACAGCACGGCCAGAACCGGGGGCACAAAACGCCATTCGTCGCCATCGAAGGCCCGCCAGTCGAGCCGGTCGATGAGCACCGCATGCCGTGGCTCCCATTGGCCGCCGCGCTCGAGCCGCGCCAACTGCCACGCCCGGGCCACGGGCACCGCTCGTGCGGCCAGGTCGTCGAACACGGCGCGCGCGGCGCTGACCGGCTCAGGGGCCACCTCGCACTGCAATCCGCTCGCGGCAAGGGCAGGCGGCAGCGGCATCGCCGCGACCACGACGCCGGTCGGCCGCGGCGCAACCAGCCAGTCTTGCAGGGTCTCCATCGCGCTGACGATGCGCGCCCGCCGGTCCGGCGCGAGGCGCTGTGTGCCCGAGTGTGCGGGCAGCAGACCGGCGAGCGCCGCTGCGTCCAGGAGCTGAGGGCCCGCACCGCCCAGCCCGGCGGCCAGGGCCGTGGGCGCAGCGCCGTCGGGCGCGTGGCGGTCGTCGTTGCGCAGAAGCTCGCGCAGGTGCGAAACGAGTTCGGCGATTTCGGCGTGCAAGGCCTCGCGGGCGGCGCGGTGCGGACGCTCGGCGGCCAGCGCGTACAGCCACAGTGCGGCGCGCGGGCCAAAACCGACGACCTGTGCGCCGGTCGCCGCCGCGCTCCGCAAGCGGTCGAAATCGTGGGTCAACGCTTCGAAGCCCTTGGCGCTGAGGTCGAACTCGCCCGCCAGTTTCGCCAGGGCCATGTCGACGGCCTCGGCGAGCGCGACCGGTTCGTCGCGGCCGTGCACTGCCCGACCGAGCGCCCGCACCAAGCGCGGCAGGTGGCCGTCGAGCACCGCGGCACCGGCCAGCGCCCGGCTTGCCCACGTGACCGCGCGCACCACCTCGCCCGCGCCGTCGACGATGAGCGGCCAGTCGGCCCACGCCTGTTCGGGTGTGGCCAAGGCGTCCAACGCCAGCGGAAACAGCGCGCCGCTCTGGCCCGGCGCCCTCACAGGTCCTTGACCCGAAAGGAAAAAGGCCCGCAGTTCGTCGCGGCCCGGCCGGTCGGCCTGAGGGCTAGGCGCCTTCGCTGTGGGGGAGGCTGGAGCGTGTGCAGGCACCACAAGGGCCTCCGGCGTCAGATGAGGAAGCGATCGATGGCCGCATCGATGGCCTTGAGGCGCGCTTCGGGCTGTAGCGCGTGCCCAGCCGCGGAGAACTCGTCGTAGCGCTGCGCGTCCGGGTTGTGGTACAGCAGGCCGATCGGCACCACGTCTTCGCGGCGGGCGACCTGGAACGCGGCGCCGAGGTCGTGCGGATCGTGGCGCTGGTGGTTCTTGTAGGCCCGCGCCACCGCCGGGTCCACGGGGATGCCGTCCGGGTGGTCGAGCAGCAGCACCTTGTTGGGGTCATTGGTCAGCTCGTCCCACAGCTTGGGCACGAAGTGCGGGCAGCGCTGCAAGATGCGCACGAACGCCAGACCTGGGTGGCGGTGGGCGGCGCGCAACGTCGCGTACACATGGGCCGGGTTCCAGTCCACCGTCTGCGCCACGAACGAGGCATTGGTGATGCCAAGTGTCACGGTCAGCGGGTTCAGCGCGTCGAGCATCGAGCCGTCAGGGTGGGTGTTCGAGGTCGCGCCGCGCTTGGTGGTCGGCGAGGTTTGCATCTTGGTCAGGCCATAGATGTTGTTGTCGAGCAACATCACCACCATCTTCATGTTGTAGCGCACTGCGTGGATCCAATGCGCGGTGCCGATGGCGCAGCAGTCGCCGTCGCCAGTGGCCACGAAAATGTGCAGGTCGGGACGCCGGGCGCGCACGCCGCATGCCACCGGCAGGGCGCGGCCGTGCAAGCCGTGAAAACCATAGGTCTTCATGTAGTGCGGAAAGCGGCTCGAACAGCCGATGCCCGACACCGTGACGGTCTTTTCGGGCGGCAGTTGCTCGTCGCGGCACAGCCTTTGCACGGCCGTCAGCACACCGTGGTCGCCGCACCCGGAGCACCAGCGGGCTGTGCCCCCCTCGTAGTCGTCCAGGACGAATTCGCGGGCGGGGTCGTCGAGCGACCAGTCTTCCTTGAGTCCATACATCGGGCGCTCCTTGTTGCGGCTAGGCCACGCCGAGGCGCTGGCGCAGGGCCGCTTCGATCATGTTGGGCGACAACGGGATGCCGGGCACCCGCGACCAGCAGTCGATGTCGCGCAGGGTCTGTGAGCGCAGGACCCAGGCCAACTGCGCGAAGCGGCGGTGTTCGGCGCTGACGTGGTCGGCCGACAGGTCGTCGCTGTAGTTGATCTCGACGGTCATCACGCGCGTGAAGCGGTCGAAAATCTCGGTCAACCCCGGCTCCAGCGGCGACAGGAAGCGCAAATGCAGGCTCGACACCGACAGACCTTCGGCGCGCAGGCGGTCGGTTGCCTCGTCGATGGCGCCGAGCGTCGAACCCCAGCCGACCACCAAGAGGTCGCCCGTCTGCGGCCCGCGCACCGTCGGCGGCTTGAGCGTGCCCTTGAGCGCGGCCAACTTGCGGCTGCGCATCTCGATCGACTGCTGGTTGATGGCCGACTCGTAGGCGACGTGGCTCTGCTGGTCGTGGGCCAGCCCGGTGAGCACGTACTCGCCACCGCGCTGGCCCGGAATGGCCCGCGGCGACAGTCCGGTCTTGCCGTCCCACTGGTAGGGCTGGACCCCTGGGTCCCACGGTTCCTGGTCCAGGGTCGCCGCCAGCCACTCGGGCTGCAGCGTCGGTCGTTTGAAAGGCTGCTGCCCCGTGCTGAGGTTGGCGTCGGTGAGCACGAACACCGGCCCGCGGAACGTCTCGGCCAATTGCCGCGCCAGAATCATGAACTGGAAGCACTCTTCGATGGTTGCGGGCGCCAAAACGATCTTGGGCGCGTCGCCGGGGGCGCCGTAGAGCACCGCAAGCAGGTCCCCTTGCTCCACCCGCGTCGGCAGGCCAGTGGAGGGGCCGCCGCGCTGCACGTCGACGATGACCAGCGGCAACTCGGCCATCACGGCCAATCCGATGAACTCGGTCTTGAGTGCCAGCCCCGGTCCAGACGTCACGGTCAACGGCGTCTTGCCGGCAAAGGCGCAGCCGAGCGCAAAGCCGATGGCGGCGATTTCGTCTTCTGCCTGGTGCACGAAACCGCCGGCCTTGCCGATGGCCGTCGCCAGGTAGTGCGAGACCGAAGTGGCGGGTGTGATCGGGTACATCGAGCACACCTCGATGCCGGACGCCATGGCCCCGAGCGCGATGGCCTGGTTGCCGTTCATCACCACCATCTTGTCGGTGCGCGGGTGGACCGGCACGTCGAAGCGGAAATCCAGGTGGTGCAAGCCCCAGGTGTGACCGGCCTCCAACAGCTTGAGGTTGCTCTCGATGACCTCTGCGGACTTCTTGCCCAACCGGCGCTTCAATTCCGCGGCCGCGCCCGCGGTGCCAAAACCGTACACGGCCATCAGCACGCCGAGCGCCCAAACGTTCTTGCCGCGGCGGGCGTCGTTGACGATTCTCAGGCACTCCTGCTCCATGGGGATCTCGAGGACCACGTAGCCGCGCGCCGAAAAATCGGCAAGCGCCTCCGCGTAGGCCTTCTGGATCGAGGGCAGTGGACTTGCGGCCCACTTGTTCTCGAGCAGCACCAGCGTGCCGGCGCGCAGGGCGCCGACGTCGATGCGGCTGTAGAGCACCTGTTCATTGAAGGCGACGACCAGATCGGCGGTGTCGCCCATGTTGGTCACCGCTTCGCTGCCGACGCGGACGCGGTTGCCGCTGGCGCCGGCCTTGGAGCGCGCGGGCGGTTCGACCTCGGCGGGGATGATCTCGACCGTCCACACACCGTTGCCGCGGCGGGCGGCCAGGGTGCCAAACATCTGGCCGACCGTCTGGGCGCCTTCGCCGGAATCCGACACGAATTCAACGATGTGCTGGCGGACCACCTGGGGATCGGGGGCTTTCTTGGAGCCCGCGCCGAGCGTGGTAGCGGTGGTGGGGACGGCGGTTGCGACCATGGCCAGGGCTCCGGCGGGCCGGCTGGCGTCGCCCGAGTTGGCGCCCGCCGCGAACCCTGCGCAAGGCTACCAAGGCGCGGCGAAGGGTCAATGCGCCGAAGATTCGGCGCGCGCAGCGCAGGGCGCCGAAATTGAGAGGTTATTGAGCAAAGCACCGGTGACGCGCGTGACAATGCCGAGGCAAACGCTGACGATCGGGTGACACGGCAGAAGCTGGCGTCGGCGCGGCTTGTCCTGGGCGGGGCTACGCCCGTGGCCCGAGGGTCGACAGCCACGGATCGGTGGCATTGCAGATCGGGGCACTGCGCTGCGCCAGTTGCGTACCCAGCGCTTGACCGCAAGGCATGGTCCGGGCACGGTACGGCGCTGGCGAACCACCGGCTGCGAGTCCCAGATGCCCCGCACCAAGCCCGCCCTTGTGGAGCACCTTGATGTCGTTGCCCGTCGCTCTGCTCGTCGCTGCCGCCGCCGGCTTCATCGCGTTGTCGTACGAAATCGTGTGGTTTCGCGTCTATGGGTTCCTGACCGGCGGGGCCGCCAGCAGCTTTTCGGTGGTGCTCGGCGTTTACTTGCTGGGCATCGCTATCGGCTCGCTGGGCGTGCGAAGGTGGTGTGACGACCAAGGCGTGCGCGGCGACGACCGGCGGCTCATGGTGCCGGCGTTGTTGGTGCTGGCGGCGTCGTTGTTCGGCTGGGCGCTAATTCCGGCCCTCGCCGAAACGGTGCGACGCGTCAACTACGTGTACACACTGCCCGCGGTGGCTGGCGTGGCGGGCCTGTTGGGCGCAGTGCTGCCGCTGGTCGCGCACTTCGGCGTTCCCGGGGACGACCGGGTCGGCGAGCGCGTCAGTTGGATCTATCTGGCCAACATTGCGGGTTCGACGGTGGGCACGCTCTTGACCGGGTTCGTCGCACTGGACCGCTGGTCGTTGCCCACCACGGCAGCGGTCTTGGCGCTGGCCGGCATGGCGTTGGCCGCGGCGCTGGCGTGGTGGGCCGGCGTCCGGTGGCGGCAGCTCGCGTTGTTGCCGGTGGCTGGCGCGATGCTCTGGGCGACGCCCGCAGCCTTCGACCAAGTGTACGAAAAGCTGATGTACAAGCGGAAATGGCAACCGGACCTGCGCTTTGTGCATGTGCTCGAGAACCGCAGCGGTGTGGTGTCGACCGATGCGCAAGGCCGGGTGTTCGGCTCTGGCATCTACGACGGTGTGTTCAACACCGACCTGCACGACGACATCAACATGGTGATGCGCGCGTACGCGGTGGCGGCGCTGCGCCCGCGCTACGACAACGTGCTGGTGGTTGGGTTCGCCAGCGGCTCGTGGACACAGATCCTCGCCAACATGCCTGGGGTCGGTCACGTCACCGCCATCGACATCAACCCAGCGTATTTTGACCTCGTACGCCAAGTACCCAAGGTTGCGAGTGTTCTCACCAATCCCAAGGTGACGTTTGTGCTGGACGACGCCCGCCGCTGGCTCCGCGCGCACCCGGAGGCCCGCTTTGACCTCATCGTGCAGAACACCACCTGGCACTGGCGCGGGCACGCCACGGGGTTGTTGAGCGCCGACTACCACGCGTTGACCAAGGCGCACCTCGCGCCCGGCGGCATCGACCTGTTCAACACCACATCCAACGACACGGTGCTGCGCACGGGGTGCCAGGCCTTCGCGCATGGCTTTCGCATCCACAACGTCCTCTACGGCTCCGAGCAGCCGTTCGAGTTCGATGTAGCGCGGCTCAGCGCGGCGTTGGACAAGTGGTACATCGATGGCAAATTGCCGCTGGACCGCTCGACGGATGTGGGCCGCGGCAAGTGGGACACCATCACGGCGACGCTGCGCGCTGCGCAGACCTCGGACAACCTTGCGCTGGGTGAGAACTGTGCCGAGATCCGCCAGCGGTTGGGGCCGACGCCGCTGCTGACCGATGACAACATGCTGACGGAGTGGTACAGGCCGTGGTACGCTCAACCGGTAGGCGGGGAGTAGGAGGGCGTGTGCAGTTCGCGTCCGCTGCGAGGTCGAACAGCCTGCAGGCAGATCGCAAGCGCGCCCGGAGCGGCAACCCTGCGCGCACCTCGGGTATGTGGTAATGAGCTACCTGCACGCCTTGCTGCCGGCGCGGGTTTGAGATGCGTAGTGCCCTTCCCTGGTTTTTGGTCATCGTGCTGGGGTGTTTGGCCATCGCGCTGGCGGGCTGCGATTCCCCCGCCGCCGCGGTGCCCGAGACGACTGCGGCCGCCGATGTGGGCGCCCTCGACGGCAATCCGTCGCAGGTGCAAGACCAGGCCGCCGGGGACGGCGCAGCGCCCAACGACGCAGGGCAGGACGCACCTGGGGCTGAAGACGCCCCGGCGGACCAGTCCAGCGGTGGCGACACCGTCGACGCGGCGGCAGCGCAGCAATGCGTGACAGTCGCAGACTGCCCCGCTGCGCCCGCTTGCCACGCCGCTGCCTGCACGCTCAAGGGCACATGCGCCTATAGCCCGAAATCCGACGGCAGCCTGTGCGACGACGGCAACGCCTGCACGACCGGCGACCTGTGCACCAGCGCCGCCTGCGCCGGCCCGAGCGCGCTCGACTGCAACGACGACAACCCCTGCACGGGCGACAAGTGCAATCCGTTGGCCGGATGCGTCAACCTGCCCGTCGCGGCTTCGACCGCCTGTGACGACGGCAACGTCTGCACGGCCGGCGACGCATGCGAGGCGGGCAAATGTCAGCCGGGCGCGGGCATCTGCCAGTGCCAAGCCAACGCCGACTGCGGCAAGTTCGAAGACGGCGACCTGTGCAACGGCACGCTCTACTGCGACAAGTCGGCCGGCCCGCCCTACACCTGCAAGCTCAATCCTGCGACGCTGGTGGTCTGCCCAAAGGACAACGACGGCCCGTGCCAGAAGAACGCGTGCCTGGCCGCGACAGGCTCCTGCCAGCTCGTCACCGTCGGCGAGAACACGCCCTGCGACGATGGCGACAAGTGCACGGCCGGCGACTACTGCGAAAAAGGCCTGTGTCACGCCGGCACCAACACCTGCTACTGCAAGCAGGACGCCGACTGCAAGGGCCAGGAAGACGGCAACGCCTGCAACGGCACGCTGTTCTGCAACAAGGCGACCGCGCAGTGCGAGGTCCATCCGCTGACCGTCGTCACCTGCCAGACCTACGCGGACACCGCGTGCAGCAAGAACCTGTGCAACCCCAAGGACGGCAAGTGCCACTACATCCCTGTCGCCGAGGGCAAGCCGTGCGACGACGGCAACGCCTGCACCCCCAACGAGGTCTGCCAACAGGGGGCGTGTACCACCGCCACCAACATCTGCGAATGCGCCAAGGACGCCGACTGTGCCAAGAAGGAAGACGGCAACCTGTGCAACGGCACGCTCTACTGCGACGTGAAGGCCAACGCGTGCAAGGTCAACCCGGCCACCGTGGTCGCATGCGTCACCGACGACGATCCGGCCTGCCTGCGCGACGTGTGCAACGCCAAGACCGGCAAGTGCGAAGCTCTGTCGCTGCCCAAAGACGGCACGGGGTGCGACGACGGCAACGCCTGCACGCCGGTCGATGTCTGCAAGGGCGGCCAGTGTACGGCCTCGGTCAACACCTGCGAGTGCCAGCAGGACGGCGACTGCAAGGCCAAAGAAGACGGCAACCTGTGCAACGGCACGCTCTATTGCGACAAGGCTGCTGGCAAATGCGCTGTCAACCCGGCGACCGTCATTGCCTGCCCAAGTGTCTTTGACGAGGCGTGCCTCAAGAACCAGTGCGACCCCAAGACCGGCGGCTGCGGGATGAAGCCTACCCTGCAAGGCAACCAGTGCGGCGGCGACAACGCCTGCAGCGCGGGCGGCTGGTGCAACCTCGGCACCTGCGAGGTCACGGCCGGCAGCGTCTGCGCGTGTTCCACAGACCAAGACTGCGGCAAGTTCGACGACGGCGACCTGTGCACCGGCACCATGTACTGCGACAAGACCGGTCCCGCGCCCGTGTGCAAGGTCAACCCGAATACGGTCGTGGTCTGCCCGAAGGTCAACGATACGGCTTGCACCAAGAACCAATGCGCGCCACAGACCGGAGCGTGCAAGGTGACCGTGGTCAGCGGCGTGTGCGACGACTTCAACCCGTGCACGACCGCGGACCTGTGCGCCAACGGCAACTGCAAAGGCGGCGACCCGCTGTTGTGCAACGACGGCAACGCCTGCACCAAGGACGCCTGCCAGGTCGGCTTTGGCTGCGTGTCCCAAGCCTTGGACCCGAGCGCCTGCGACGACCAGAACCCGTGTACCGGCGACGGCTGCGATCCGGCGGTGGGCTGTACCCACGGGTTCGCCAGCAACCTGTGCAGCGACGGCGACCCGTGTACCCAAGGCGATGCGTGCAAATTCGGCGCCTGCAAGGGCGACAGCGCGCAGTGCGACGACGCCAATGTGTGCACAGACGACGCTTGCAAGTCCGACGCCAACGGCTGCGTGTACCTGCCCAACGCGGCGACGTGCAGCGACGGCAACGCCTGCACCGTCCAAGACGTATGCGCGCTGGGCAAGTGCGTAGGCAACGGCGCCGCCAACTGCGACGACGGCAGCGCGTGCACCACCGACGCTTGCTCGCCCAAGGTAGGCTGCCAACACGGCTTTGCGGCCGCGAGTTGCGACGACGGCAACCCGTGCACGCTGTCCGACGGCTGCAAAGACGGGGCATGCGTGGGCACCGCCAAAGTCTGCGACGACGGCAGCCCGTGCACCAACGACGCTTGCGACCCCAAATCGGGCTGTACAGCGACTGCCAACGCGGCCCCGTGCAGCGACGGCAACGCCTGCACCAGCGGCGACGCCTGCAAGGACGGTGCGTGCGGCTACGGCAAGGTGGTGGTGTGCAGCGACAGCAACCCGTGTACGGACGACGCCTGCGACCCCAAGAGCGGCTGCGTGACGACCGCGAACACCGCGCCATGCGACGACGGCAACGCCTGCACCCAGAAGGACGTGTGCAAGCTCGGCCTGTGCGCCGGCCTGGCGCAATGCGAGGACGGCAATCCCTGCACCGACGACGGCTGCGCCGCTGGCCAATGTGCGCACGTGAACAACGGCGGCGCCTGCAACGACGGCAATGCATGCACCACCGGCGACAAGTGCGCGGGCGGCAAATGTGCGGGCGCAGGCAAGCTGGCGTGCGACGACAACAACGTGTGCACCGAGGACGGTTGTGACCCGACCAGCGGCTGCACCCAGGTCGCCAACAGCGCCACCTGCGACGATGCCAACGCCTGCACCGCTGGCGACGCGTGCAAATCGGGCGCGTGCAAAGGCGCCAACAAGCCCTGCGACGACAACAACGCATGCACCGACGACAGTTGCGACATCGCCAAGGGTTGTCTCGCGGTCGCCAACACCAAGCCGTGCGACGACAGCAACGCCTGCACCCCAAACGACGCCTGCGCCGCCGGCAAGTGCGCGCCGGGCAAAACCAAGGACTGCGACGACAACAACGTGTGCACGGCCGACGCGTGCCTGCCCACCACCGGCCAGTGCCAGCATGTCAACACCGCGGCCAAGGCCTGCGACGACAACAACCCATGCACCGACGACAGTTGCCACTTCCTGCTCGGCTGCGGCCACGCCAACAACGCGGTGGCGTGCAGCGACGGCAACCCCTGCACCGACAAGGATGGCTGCGCCAACGCCAAATGCGCGCCCGGCGACGCCATCGTGTGCGACGACGGCAAGCTGTGCACCGACGACGCCTGTGATCCCAAGAGCGGGTGCGTCGCCAATGCCAATACCAAGGCGTGCGACGACGGCGTGGCATGCACCATCAACGACAAGTGCAGCGGCGGCAAATGTGCCGGCACGGTCAACTGCGACGACAAGAACCCTTGTACCGACGACAGTTGCCTCCAGGGCGCGTGCAGCTTCGCCGCCAACAGTGCGGCTTGCAACGACAACAACCCGTGTACGCTGGGCGAGGCGTGTGCTGGCGGCGCCTGCAAGCCCGCCAAAGTCGTCCTCTGCGACGACGGCGATGTGTGCACCGACGACTACTGCGACACCAGTGTGCCCAATGGCTGCGCCAACAAGTTCAACAGCGCCCCATGCAGTTTTCCGGGGTCGTGCGCCCAGGACGACGTGTGCGTCCAGGGCAAATGCACCGAGGGCAAGACGGGCCGGCTGGGCACGACCACATTTGGCACGATTTGGGATCCGGCCGCGGGTTCCAAGCCGGGCCTGCAGTCCTACGACGAGTTCCTGGGCGGGGTCACCTGGGACAGCGGCAGTTTCGTCGGCTTGGGGCGGACGGCGATCTCCAACAATTCCAACGAGAGCCATGCCGCGGTCGTGCGCTTCAAGCCCAACGGCGATGTGCAATGGGCGTCGTACTGGAACGACGTCGGAACCGTCTCGCACGCCTGGACCGGCTTTGTGCGCCCAGACGGCAAGCTCATGGTCGCAGGCTGGGGTGGCAACCTCCAGGGCAAGTTCATTGCCACCGTGGCGGCCGACGGCAAACGCGAAGCCCTGTGGAAACCGCGTGTTTCCAAGTGGGGCGATGGCCAGGCCTTCCACCTCGGCCCGCGGCCGACCGGCGGCGCGACGCACTACGTCCTGTGCGGCCAGAACCACTCCGACGGCTTGCTTGCCAGCCTGGTCGTGGTCGACGCCACCGGCAAGCTGGTCACCGACACGGAGTTCGGTTATTGGGGCAACAACAACCACAACCGCTGCGTGGCCACCTTCCCCTGGGATACCGCCAGCGGGGATCTGGTGTGGATCGGCAGCTCCAACAACGCCGTCGGCATGCAGGCCGGCGGCGCCAACACCAGCCTGGGCGGCGTCGACGCGGTCTTCGGCAAGGTTGTCTTTGGCAGCGACGGCGTACCCAAGCTGACGCTGCTCAAGCGCTACGGGGGAACTGAAAACGACTTCGTTCACCGCGTGATTGCCAAACCAAGCGGCGCGGGGTGGTTTGTGGCCGGCTCGACCATGGTGAAAGGCCAAGGCATGCCCGACGCCTGGGTGTTCTCGCTGGACCACCTCGGCAACCTGGAATGGGAGTACAAGTTCGGCACGCCCGGCCCCGACGAGGCTTGGGGTCTGGCCGGCTTCCCGGACGGCACGGTAGTCGCCTCCGGTTGGGTGCGCGAGGGCACGACTTCGAAAAACGCGATCGGCGTGCGCCTGAACCACAAGGGCATGTCGCTGTGGACCCTGTCTGCGAACCTGGCCAGCCTTCAGGTGGACACCTGGCAGGACGTCGTGGTGCCCGCCGACGGCGATCTGCGCTTTGTGGGAACGCTGTACAGCATCACGCCGGGCCACGAATTCCTGGTCAACCGCGTCGACCCTTGGGGCGCCACGACCTGCAGCCTGGCCGGCGGCATCTGCGGCGGCAAGCGCTACAAGGACTGCGACGACGGCAATTGGTGCACCGACGACCACTGCGACTACACCAGCGGCTGCAAGTCCATTGGCAACAAGGGCAAATGCGAAGATGGCAACGCCTGCACGCCGAGCGACACCTGCAACGGCGCGACCTGCGAGTCGAGTCCGGCCAAGGACTGCGACGACGGCAACCCGTGCACCACCGAGACCTGCGACCCCAAGCAGTGCGTCGGCTACCCGTGCAACCAGGCGCAGGCGTGCAAGTTTTCGACCATGCCCGACGGCGTCTCGTGCGGCACCGGCAAGGTGTGCAAGGGTGGAAAATGCGAGTAGCCGCGGTTGCCGCTGCCCTGGCCGGCGCGCGGCTCCGTCCAAGGTTTGATCTCGGACTTCGGTTACCCTGTATACCCTCGCCGCCCGACCGGTCCGGGGAGTCCGCCATGCGCACCTTCGTCGCCTCCTTGCTTGCGTTGACCGCCGTGGCATGCACCGATCCCGCCGTGTCCGCCGGCAATCCCGGCGACGCGAAAGGCGGCGCCGATGCCGCCATCGCCAGCGACGCGGGCCCCGACGGCGGCGCCCTGGCCGACACCGCCAAGCCCGACGCCGGCTTGCAACCCATCGACGTCGCCTTTGCATGCACGGGCACGACGATGCTGCTCTACGACCCGGCGGGGCCCAAGCAGATCACGACCTTCCCTGATGAGTTCTACACCGTGGACGACCCCAAGACGGCGACCGGCGTGCGGGTCCAGTTCGATCCCGCGCTGCCGTGGATCAAGACGGGGCCCAAGATCCTGTCGCGGGCGTTCGAGGACTTGAACGCGCTCGACGGCTGGGGCGTGACGGCGGCCGTAACGTTTCGCTTCGACGCACCGGTGGGCGCCCACCTGCCCTCGGGCCCGACATCGGTGGACGCGGCCGGCCTGCTGTTTGCCGACCTTGGCCCCATCGGCCAACTTTGGGCCAAGCCCGAGCGCGTGCCATTCGAGGTCCAGTTGACCGACGAGGGCCGAACCGTGTTGCTGTGGCCCATGCGCCCGTTGCGCCCCAAGCACCGGCACGCCGTGGTGTGGACCCTTGACCAGCCGGCCGACGACGGCTTTTGCATCCAGGCCAGTGCGGCACTGCGTCAGATCCTGCGCAACAACGGGGGCGATCCGCGCCTGGACCGCCTATCGTGGCGAGCCCAGGAGGCCCTGGCCGCGCTCGGCATCCAGCCCAGCGAGGTATCGGCGCTCGCGGTGTTCACGACCCAGAGCACGACCGACCTGTCGATCAAGGTCGCCAAGGATATCGCGGGCCGCGCGTTCGCGTGGTCGGGTCCGGCAACCTGCGAAAAAACCATGCTCTTTCGCAAATGCGACCGGCCGTTCGTGGCCCACGACTACCGAGACGGGCGCGTGGTCCAGGACGGCACACCCCAAAAGCCGTGGACCCTGACGGTCAGCGTGTGGCTGCCCAACGACGCCAAGGGACCTGTGCCGGCGGCGGTTTTCGGCCACGGGCTCGGCTCGGGGCGCAGCCAGGGAAAGGCGCTGGCCGAATTGGCCGCCCCGCAGGGCATCGCCACCGTGGCCGTCGACGCGCCGGCGCACGGCGACCACCCGGGCGCCAATCCCAAGCCGCAGGGCACGCTGCCGACCGTCATCCAGTTCTTTGGCCTCGACGTGGCGACCTTGAGCGTCGATGGCCTCAAGTTGCGCGACCACTGGCGCCAGGCGACCTACGACAAGCTGCAGTTGGTGCAGCTCCTGCTGGCGGACCCCGACATCGACGGCGACGGCAAGGCCGACCTCGACACCCAAAAGCTCATGTACCTGGGCGTTTCGCTCGGCGGCATCATGGGGTCGGAGTTGCTGGCGCTCACGCCCCATCTCAAGGCCGCTGTGCTGTCGGTGCCGGGTGCGCGCGTGTCGAGCATCATCAGCGACAGCCAGGAATTCGCACCGCTCATCTTCGCGTTCAAGCCCGACGGCACCAGCGACGGCGACGTCATCCGCTTCTTTCCGATGCTACAGACGCTGCTCGACGCGGGCGACGCCGGGGCCTACGCGCCGCACGTCAGCAAGGACCGCCTTGCGGGCGCCGGGCCGCCGCCGCACCTGCTGATGCAGATGGCCATGAATGACGAGATCGTGCCCAACACCGCCAACCGCGTGCTGGCGCGGGCGCTCGGCCTCGGGCACGCACCGCCGGTCGCCGCGCCGGTCGGCCTGCTGCCGGTACTCGGCCCGTTGCCGGTCAAGGGCAACTTGCCGGGCGGGGTGAGCGGCGTGCTTTTCCAGTTCGATCGCGCGACGACCCAGAAAGGCAAGCCGCCCGAGCCGAGCGCACACGGCAACGTGCCCAAATGCGCAGAGGCGATGGCCCAGGACCTTCACTTCCTGCAGAGTTGGATGGCGACCGGAGTGGCCGAGGTCATCGACCCCTACGCGCTCCTGGGCACCCCGGCGCTCGGGTCGAAGTAGGCCCACCGCGGGCGTTCTGGCCCGCAACTGCGGTGTGCAAGACGGCTGAGCGTTGCCCTGCGCGCAGGGGAGATCGCCTGGAACCGATGGTCGCCCTGCGCAGACTACCTCAGGGCGCGACAAACCTGGAACGCGCCGCGGCGAGCGCTTGGACGTTCAAGGCGGCGCCAATTGCGGACTTGAATCGCCCTCATCCTCGTCGTCTTCGTCTTGCCGCAAACGGGCCACGACGCGCGCGTCCACCCAACTGCCCCACAGGCCGAAGGCGATGAGTTGGACGGTCTGCACCAGCCACAACGCCAACGCAAAGGCCACCGTCCGCGGCGCCTGGTCGGCGATGCCGTAGAGACCCGCAGGCAAGAGCAGGAAGTACCAGAACGTCCCCGCGTTGGCCGGGCCGTTGGGCACCATCATGCCGACGACCGCGCACGACATCATCGCGTAGGCTGCGACCACGGGCAGTTGGAGGCCGAAACCGCGCGCGAAAAGCCAGATGCCGAGGCCATTGATGCCCCAGTACACGACGGTCAGGCCGATGAACTGGGCCACGTGCAGCGGCGATCGCAACACGGCAAGGCCATCGATGAAGCTCGTGACCAGGCCGAGCAGCTTGTCGGCCAGGGCCATCGACAGGCGGCCGACGATGCGCCGCGTCCAGCGTTCGGTGAATTCGCGGGCGACCAGCGTCGCCAGCAGGGCCCCGAGCGCGCCCGCGAAGACCGCCATCGACGCCCAGGCGCCGACCCGCACTTCGGGGTAGCGAGCCAACGTCGCCGGATGCACCTCGAAAAGGACCACGAAAAGAAGGCCCGCGACCAACAGCCCGTCCAACACCCGCTCCAACGCGACAGCGCCGACGCCTGCGCCAAAAGGCACCGGCGCGTGATCGAGGTCGTCGCGCGCCAGCAACAGCGGCCGCGCGAATTCGCCCAATCGCAAGGGCAACAGAAAGACCGCCATGAATCCGATCGCTCCCGCACGATTGAGCGCCCGCACCGGTACGCGCGCGAACGGCTCCAACAGGGGACGCCACCGCAGGACGCGCAGCCAGTGGATCACGGTGAGCATCAGGCCGTACACGCCGAGCACGGCCAGGTCGAGCGACCAGACCACCGCCCCCTGATCGTTGACCAGCCGCACCACCCAGGCATCCATGCTGCTGCGGGCGATCTGCAATGTGCCTGAAAATAGCTGACTTACCGGCCAGTTGCGCAACGACAGCCAGGTGAACAGGCCGCCCAGCAGCAGGCCGAGACCCCATCGCGTCCACACCGTGCGGCTGCTCGGACGGCGATGCTCGGGCAGGGCAGTGCCCACGACGCTCGGCGGCGCCTCGGCGGACAGGGTCTGGGGCGCCGGTTCGGTCACGATGCCAGAGGGTCGCGAAAGGGGCGATGGGCTACAACATGCGGATCTTGTCGCGGTGATCCGTCACGTTCTTGGTGGCGTTGCGCGTGTCCACCACCACCTTGGCGCGGGCGACGATGTCGCCATAGTCGATGACCTTGTGGTCGGTCACGATGACGGCGGCGTCGTAGTCGGCCAGACCGTCCAGCGACGCAATGCCCGTGCGGGTGTGGCCGTCCTCGCGAAAACTGGGAACGTAGGGGTCGTAGTAGTCGGCCGTGGCGCCCTTCTTGTGCAGCAGGTCCAAGATGGTGATGGCCGGCGACTCCCGGTAGTCGTCGATGTCGCGCTTGTAGGCGACGCCGAGCACGAGCACCTTCGCACCTTTGAGCGCGCGGCCGTGGTCGTTGAGCGCATCTTGGACGCGCCCCACCACGTGGGCAGGCATCGACGTGTTGATGGCGTCGGCCAGTTCGATGAAGCGCGCCTGGTAGTTCATCGCCTTGAGCTTCCACGACAGGTACAGGGGGTCGATGGGGATGCAGTGGCCGCCGAGCCCCGGGCCGGGATAGAACGGCATGAACCCGAACGGCTTGGTCGCGGCCGCTTCGATGACCTCGAACACGTTCAGACCGAGCTTGTCGCTCATGAGCGCAATTTCGTTGACTAGGCCAATGTTGACCGCGCGGAACGTGTTTTCGAGCAGTTTGACCATCTCGGCCGCGTCTGGACTCGACACCGCCTTGACGTGGTCGATGAAGGCACCGTACAGCGCCTTGACTGCCGCGCTGCAGGCCGGCGTCAGCCCGCCGACGATCTTGGTCGTGTTCTTGACGCCATAGCGCTCGTTGCCCGGATCGATGCGCTCGGGGCTGAACGCGACGTGGAAGTCGACGCCGGCCCGCAGGCCCGATTTTTCAAGCATCGGCGCCATCACTTCGCGCGTGAACCCCGGGTAGGTGGTGGATTCGAGCACGAAAAGCTGGCCCTTGCGGACGTGCGGGCCGACGCTTTCCAGCGCGTTGACGATGTAGCTGTTGTCCGGGTCGCGGGTCTTGGAGAGCGGCGTCGGCACGCAGATGACCACGGCATCGGCGTCGGCCACGACCGAGAAATCGGAGTGCGCGCTCAACGTGCCGCTGGCCACCAACGGCGCCAGGTCGGCAGTCGGCACGTCGGCGATGTCCGAGATGCCGTTGTTGACGCGGTCGACGCGGGCCTTCTGGATGTCGATGCCGAGCGTGCGCAAACCCACGCCGGCCATGCGCGCAGCCAACGGTAGGCCGACATAGCCCAGGCCGACCACGGCGATCCGCGCGGTCTTGTTTTCGATTCTTTCAGCGATTGCCACGATTCCGTCTCCTGTTCGGCCGCCCGCGAGGGCGCGCGAGTGTAGCCGTTGGTTGCAGGAGCGGCAAGGTTGGTTCTCGGCGTTCTTGACGCGGCGCGTCAGGGCCAGGAAATGATTTACTCAATCATTTCTCGGGCCCGTTTGCTTGCTCCGTGGGTCGCCAGCTCGCGGACCAAAGGTCCGACTCGCGGCTCCGTCCTGATGTGAGAGTGATCGACTTACGATTTTCCAGCCCCTCACGGCCCCGTGGACGTCACGGTGCCGGGACCTCGCATTTGCAAGTGCAGGGGTTCATCTTGGTCGGCGGGAGGCACAGGATCTTCGGGCATGGTTTGGCGCAAGACGCGCACATGCCATTGGTGCAGGCCTCGCCCCAGGCGCAATCGCTGTCCTGCACGCAGCCGCCGCCCTGCGGGCAGGCTCCGTCGGCCTGCACCGAAGCTTGTCCACCGGCGGCTTCGCAACTGTTGCCGTAGGTCTTTCCGTTGCAACCGCACACCGGCTTGTACACGGCCAGACACGCGAACGGGACGGCGACGCACGCGCCCGGGGCGCCGCACTGACTTTGCGGCGACTGGCAGAACTGGCCGGCCGGGCACGCCCCTGCTGCACCTGGGTTGCAGGCGCCGACGCCTGGGCACGGCCCGTCGGATTGCTTGGCGACGCCATTCTGCAACCGCTCGCATTCGTTGGAATACGTATTGCCATCGCAGCCGCACTGCTGCGCGTCGGGCGTGGTCTTGGAGCACGGGCCACTGGGCTTGACCTTGCATTTGCCCAGCATATCGACGCCGCAGCCGGAAGGGTCGCACACCTGACCCGGCGCGCACGGGATGCCCATCTTGCCGCCGCACACCTGGTCGACGGGGTTGACGGGGCACGCGCCGTTGCTGGCGATGTTCTGGTTGGCGGCGAGCGCGAGGCACGCGTTTGCGTAGGTCTTGTTGTTGCAGCCGCACACCGGCGCCTCAAGTGCAAGGCAAGTGTCTGGCTTCTTGGTGCATTTTCCCGTGCCGTTGCACTGTCCGGTTGGGGTGATGCAGATCTCGCCGGGCGCACAGGTCGTCGGACCGAGCACGGTGCAGGGGGTCGGTTCTGGGGCGCAGGCGCCTTCGGCTTTCTTGGCGACACCGGCCATCACCCGGACGCAATCGTTGGCAAAGGTCTTATCGTTGCAACCGCACACGGGCTTGTACGCTGGCGGGCACACCGCCTGCCACGCCACGCAAACGCCGGCCGCGTCGGGGTAGCATCCAGTGATATCGCAGGCTTCGCTCTTGTTGCAGGTGAACCCGGCGATGCCGCCGCACGGCTTGGGTTTGGCCGAGCAGGCGCCGCTCGACTTGATCGAAACGCCCGCGAGCGCCGACGCGCACCCGCTGCTGTAGGTCTTGCCGTCGCAGCCGCACACTTGGCCACCGCTTGGCAGTTCAGGGCACGGTTTGTTCGGCTTGGCGTGGCACGTGCCGGCTCCGCACTGGCCATCGACCGCAAGGCAGTAGTCGCCGGCCTTGCAGTCGCCGCTGGTTGTGCAGTTGATGGGCGGCGGCACCTCGTCGGGTTCCGGACCGTCGGGCGGCGGCCCGACTTCGACAGAAGCGTCCTCGGTCGCCCCGGCCGCGTCGTTGGTGTCGAGGGGTGCGCTGTCGCCGGCCGCGGCATCCGTCATGCCGCCGTCACCGCCGGTCGCATCGCCCGTCGCTGCGCTGCCGTCGGCACCGCCCAGCACCGCATCGGTCACCGCTCCGCCGCCGTCGCCGGTGATCGCCGGCCCGCCGCCGCCTCCATTTGCCGCATTCGACACGCACGCAACGGCCGCGACCGCTACGGCCACCAGAGCAGACCCTTTGAGCAACCCAGGCATGGCACACCTCCGGGCCGCGATGGTAGCAGAACCCCGAGGCTGAAAGGCAAGGGCGTGCGCCACCCCGGCCGGCCGCTCAGAACTCCTCGCGCGCCGATGGCAGCCAAGGCAACGATTGCGGTTAGGTAGAGTAGACATGGTCCATGACGCTTTGTGCACTGCGGTCGGCGCGCGCGCCGGAAAACCGCGAATCCGTCCACCGCGACCGGCCGGGGCAGTGGACCGCCACGACCCGCGGGAAAGGCGCAGGCTTGGAATGAACACCGCGCCCGCCGCGTTTGACAAATCGCCGCGCCGCCGCACACTGCGCACGCGGGTCCTCACCCGACGACCTGGAGCACCCCATGTACGCCAACCGCGCCACTTGGCTGGCCACCCCTTCCGCCGCGCTGTCGGTGTACCTGATGTCGGCTGCCGCGCTGGCCGCCGAGGGCAAAACTGCCGAGGACTGGTTCCGCGACGGCATGGAGGCGATGCAGGGGGGCAAGCTGCCCGACGCGGCCCAGGCGTTCCAGTTCTGCGTCCAAGCCAAGCCCGACCTCAAGGAGTGCTGGTTCAACCTCGGCGTGGTGTTCGGGCGGCAGCGCGACTTCGCCCGCGAGGCCTCGGCCTACCTCGAGGCCGTCAAGCTCGATCCGGCCTACGCCAAGGCACACTTCAACCTCGCGGTGGCGTTCGAGGATCTCGGCCGGCAGATCGACGCGCTCAAGCACTACGACCTGGCGATCGTCGCCGAACCGGCGGCCATCGACGCCCACCTGAACCGGGCAATGCTGCTGTTGTCGATGGAGCGCACCGACGAGGCCATCGCCGGATTCGAGAAATGCGTGCAGTTGCAGCCGGAGAACGCAGAGACGTATTACGACTTGGCCGAGGCCCAGCAGATCCGGGGCCACAAGTCGCAGGAGCCCGAGCGCACCCAATGGCTGCGCCGCGCCATCTCGACGTACCAGATGTGCCTGGCCAAGGACCCGGGTCACCACCGGTCGTGGTACAACATCGGGGTCATCCAGCACAAACTCAAGGACTTGGACGCCGAGGCTTCGGCCTATCGCAAAGCCCTGGAACTCAAGCCGCGCTACACGCCGGCCCTGTACAACCTGGGCTTCGCGTTGCGCGACAAGGGCGATCGGGCGGGCGCCAAGGTCGCGTTCGAGGCGTATGTGGCGGCGGCGGGAGCCTCGAAGCAGGAGGCTCGCTTCGTCGAGGCCGCCAAGAAGGAACTCGCCAAGCTATAGGAGCCTGTCGGCCAGCATCTGGCGATTCTGGCGTTTCACTGACAGGCTCCTATGGGCGGCCGGGCGAACCCTCGCCTTGCGCTGCCGCTGCGGCCGTCGCCCGGTCCGCGAGGTGCCAGGTGCGGGTCAGCGCAATGCAGACCAGGGGCGGCAGGTCTCCAGGCTCTGGCACGTCGTTTGGGGGCTCGCCCAGCGTCGCTGCCACCGTTTGCAGGGCCGCGACGTAGCCGAAAAGTGCCAACGGCCCCATGCGGGCGTCGGCCGCCAGCGCGAACTTGAGTTGGTGCGCCGTCAGCAGGTGCCAGGTCACGGCCTCGGCTGGCGCGCGACCGGCCGACACCAAGGGCAGTTCGCGCAATTGCGCCAAGGCGTTGCGCACAGTCTGCGCTGCAAGGTTGGCCAGCGGTGCGCGGTCGGCCGCCCTACCCCACGCGGCGAGCGCCGGCAGCAGGTGCACGCACGCGGCCTCGTAGCACGCGACCTGCGCCGCCGCGCACAAGGCCTCGTCGGCAGTCCACTGCCATGCCGGAGCGACGACGCGTGGCAATTCGCGCAACGCGCCCGCTGTGGACGGCGGCGGGCTGACTGCCGCCATGCGGGCCAAGCCGTGCACCAGCGCAGCGTGGACTGCGGCACCGGTCGGGTTCACCGTGGCGCCTCCGGATCGAGCACGATCGGCTGGGGCCGCGGCGGCGGCGGCGGCCGGGGGCCGCGCGGGCGGTGGAACTCTGGCAGCGCGGTTTCTTCGATGCGCACGGTCTGGCGCATGGCAAGGGCCGCGATGGCGATGGCGAGCAGCGCGAGGATCAACAGGGCGACCAACCGCGACGCACCCCGCGCCTGGGTGTCGCCGGCCTGGCGCTGCGTGCGCACGCGCTCGGCCTGCAACCGCTCCAGGGCCGCGTGCAGGCGCGCCTGGTCGGCCGCGGGCAGTTCGGCCAACTGCGCAGCTGCCTGCTTTTGGGTCGCGCTGCGCACGGCGTCGAATCGCAGGGGCGTGCCGACGCTGGCCATCGACTGCCACCGATCCGCCCACATCCCTGTCGATGCGTAGGCCGCCAGAGCCATCAACGGCGATCCGCGCTGCCACGGGGCGACCAAAAGCCGATCTGCCAGTTCGATCCATGGCAAGCCTTCGGCCAGGCGATTGCACGACTGTGCCAATTCTGCGAGCACGCCGGCCCGTGCCCACGCGGTCGGCGCCAGGCCCTTGCAAACGGCGGAACCCAGGTGCGGGAGCGACTCGTGCAGCGCTCCGACATCCTCTGGCGCCACGCCGGCCTGCGCCAGGGCCTTGGTCGCTCCCAACCCGTCGGCGGCGTGCACGAAGCGGCCAAGCGCGCACCGCGCAATGGCGCTGCACAGCGCGTACACGTCGGAAGCTGCGCCCAGTTGCGTGCCAGCGAACACCTCTGGGGCGACGGCTTCGGGCTGCGTGTGCAACTGTGCGAATCCACTACCCTCCATGCCGAGGGGCGTGCCGCGCGCGGCTTCGACGACCGGCCCGAGTCCGGCGTGCACGACCCGCAGCGGCGGCAGGTCGTCCTGGCCGGGCGGACAGAGCACGAGGTGGTCGGGCCCCAGGTTGCCCACGACCAGCCCGCGCGCGTGCGCTTCGGCCACGCCGGTGACGACGTCGCGAAACAGCGCGGCGATGGCGATTTCAGACAGCGGCCCGGCGCGCTCCAGCACGTCTTGCAGGGCGGCCCCGCGCGGCGACGGCAAAACGACGCGAATGGCGCGGCCGCGGCCCGGCTCGGTCACCGTGGCGATGCGCAGCACGGGCACGAAGGTCGGGTGCCTCAACCGCATCCGCCCGTCCGCCACGGCCAGCGCCCACTCGGCCTGATCGTCGCTGGTGTGGACAGTCTCGACGAGCAACGGCGCTTCGCCCAGCGGCGGTTCGACGTAGGCGATCTGACCCCACGCCGCCAAACGCACGGCCCGCTGGGCCGTTTGGGCAGCCGACGCCTTGCTCACGGTCGGGCGCCCAGCGCGCGCAGGACTGCGGCCACCAGCGCAGCTTCGCCCTCCGGGGCGGGTTCCGGGGCCGGACACCCGGAGGCGGCAGTCCGGTACGGCGGTGGATTCGGGTGGGCCAGCGCGAACAGCCGATCGACCTCGGGCGCGGCAATGGGCGTCGCGCCGCCGAGCAGCCGCGCCATGCAGTAGATGCCGGCGGTGTGTTCCAGGGCGTCGAGCCGGCCGAGCGCAGTGTCGAGGTCCGGCCCCACCGTCACCGAGCCATGGCGCGGCATCATGACCACGTCGTAGCAGCGCAGGTAGTCGCCGAGCATCGCCGGCACTTGCTGGGTGGTCGGTGTGGTGTAGGGCGCCGTGGCAATCTGCCCGCACGCAAACACGACTTCACTGACCAGGGTCTCGCTCAGTTGGCCGCCCGCAAGGGTGTAGGCGATGGCATGGGGCGGGTGCGCGTGGATCACCGCTGCGACGTCGGAGCGAGCCCGGTACGCGGCGAGATGCAGCGCAATTTCACTCGACGGCTTGAGCAGTTGGCCATCGGCGCGCTTGCCGGGCCGGCCCACCACGCGTCCGGACAGGTCCACGACCACGATGTGGTCCGGCGTCAGGCGGCCCTTGTGGACGCCGCTCGGCGAGGTGGCGACGCGATCTGCGCCGATCCGGATGCTCAAGTTGCCGTCGGTCGCGCCGGACAGCTTGCGGCCGTAGATCTCGCGGGCCACCTCGGCGATCTGCGCGCGCGCGGCGCGTTCGTCGATCCACGGCGGGTGGGCGTTGGCGGGCTGGGACGGGGCGGGCATGGCGCTTTCGCTTCCGGGACCGGCGGCGTCGGGGTCGCCGCGCGCCGTAGTGCACAGGGGAACCTGAGGGCGCTACTTGGGCTTGGGCGGGTTCAGTTGCTTGGCGTCGAACCGCTTGGCGTCGATGAGCCAGGTCGGCACCAGACACACCTTGTCGAGAATCAGGTACTTGGGATTGCAGCCGCGCGACATCGGGATGTCATAACCGGCGCTCTTGTCATCGCCGGGGCGGCGGACGCGCACCCGCGCGTTTTCGGCGTCGTCGCGCTCGACCGCGACGATGTTCTCGGTCGCCAGGAAGAAATACGGATGCTTGTTCGATTTGCTCATGTCCTCGCCGCGCGACAGCGCCAGCACGGCCGCCACCATCTGCCGCGAGTCGGGCGTGAAGTTGTCCAGGAAGGCCTCTTGGTCGCCGAGCATCGCAGCGGCCGCCGCGCGCAACACCGCCTTGTCGGGCGGTTCCTCGACGAACAGCTTCCATGCGCCGTACAGCGCGGCGATCATCAAGCACAGCACCAGGATGGCGACCAGGAACTTCTTCAAGCCGAACTCGCGGTGGGCGTGGGGCGCTGCGGGCGCCGCGCCGGGCTCACGTTGTACCGCAGATCGCCCGTGGGCGCACCTGGCGTGCGCGGCATCGCAGATCCCTTGCAAAGCCGTTCGGTGCCGGCCGCAGCGCCCTGTCAGGCCGGGGCTGGCTCAAGCTGACCTTGGGCCTGGCCCTGAGCCTGTCCGTCGCCGCCAATTGCTGCCCGCACCAAAGCTTGCCCGGCGACGGCTGACCCCGAGAGCCCGGCACGCCGGCAACCCTGCGCAGCTGGGGGCTGCCCGAGGGGGGCGACCGCGCCTGTCGTTTTGCTGCCTCTTCAGCGGCCGCCCTGCCACCGCGCCAGCGCCGCCACGAAGGCATCGCGCACGCGCTCTGCCTGTGCACGCACCTCCGCGACTGGCACAGGGGCAAACTCGCCAATTGGCACGATGCGCACCACGCCGCTGCGCGGCACCCAGGTCTTGCGCGGCCAGAGCTGCGGACAGCCGACCCACAAAAGCGCAACCACCGGCACCTGCGCCTGAGCGGCCATGTGGAACGGCCCCATCTTGAACGGTCCGAGCGACCCGTCGGCGGAGCGGGTGCCCTCGGGTGCCGCAACGATCGTCAGCCGTTCGCGGGCAATCCGGGCCGCCGCGGCGTTCAGGCTTGCGGTGGCGGCAGCATGATCGCCGCGATCGATAAAGAGGATGTCGAGCACCCGCATGACCCAGCCGATGATCGGCACCCGCTTCATCTCCTGTTTGGCGATGGTCACGCCGCCCGGGGGCATGATCGCGCTGCCGACGAGCAAGTCCAGCGTCGACGAGTGGTTGAAAACCAGGACTCGGCCGCGCCGGTTGCGCAGGTCCTCGGCGAGCGCGGGATCCACGTCGAGCCGCACGCCCGCCACTGCGAGCGTCACCCGGCCCCAGCAGCGCATCATCGCGGCGCCGAGCGTGGCCTTGTGCCGTCCGAGCGTCACGGCCATGGCCAGCGCCATCGCCGTTGTCCACAGCGCGGTGAACGTCCACCACACCGCGTGGACCCACACGGCCCGCACGGCGCTCATGGCGGCGGCTCGAAGGCCAGCAGTTCGACGTCCAGGCCGCCGTTGTTCAGTCGGTGGCGCCCCGTCTGGTGCCATCCGAATGCGGTGGCGAACCCGTCGGCGCCGCTGAGCACGTGGGCGGCGGCGATGCCCTTGCCGCGCCAGCCGTGGCCGAGATCGCGGTACAGGGTTTCGACTTCGTCGCCGCCAATGCGCTCGCCGTAGGGCGGGTTGGTCACGACCACCGTGCCCGCCGGTTGCGGCGGAATTTCTCGGGCGTCGCGGCACTCCAATTGCACCAGTTCCGCGAGTCCCGCGCTTTGCAGGTTGCCACGCGTGGCCGCCACCGCGTGCGGGTCGACGTCGCTGGCCACAATGTCCAACCGGGCCGCGGCAATCGCGCTGCGGGCCCGCTCGACGGCGGCCGAGCGTTCGGTGTCGAGCCACGTGCGCATGGCTTTGCCGTGCTGCGGCCAGCGCTCGCAGGCGAAGGTGCGCGTGCAGCCGGGCGCGATCCCAAGCGCCTTGCACGCCGCCTCGACGACCAGAGTGCCCGAGCCGCACATGGGGTCCAGCAGGCGGCCGCGGCGATCCCAACCAGCCAGGTCGACCACGGCTGCGGCGACGTTTTCGCGCAGGGGCGCCGGCCCCTTGATCTCGCACACCCCGCGCATCGACAGCGGCGGGTCGCACAGGTCGAGGTAGAAGCCCCAGCGCCCTTGGCGACCGCGCACCACGATGGACACCACCGGGTCGTTGCGGTCCACGTCGGGCCGTTGCCCGAACCGCCGGGTCATTTCATCGGCGATGGCATCTTTGACGCGCACGGCGACGAAGCGCAGGTCGACCAGGCCCGCGTGCTTGCGGCCATCCGCACCGACGCCCGCCGGGACGGGATCGCCCGTCGCGAACACGGCGAATGTCGATCGGGCGGTCAGCCAGTCGGCCCAGTCGATGCGCAGGGCGGCGCGGTACAGCGTTTCGCCGTCAGGGGCGGCATGGCTGGCCAGGTGCAGAAGCAACCGGGTTGCGATGCGCAGGTGTACCAGCGCGCGCGCGATCTGCTTCCATTGCAGGTTCAGGTGGACACCGTCGGCATCGACCGCGGTGACGGGCAGGCCCATCGCCCGGCACTCGGCGGCCACGAGATCCAGTGTTCCGGGGGCAGCGAGGGCGAGGCAGTGCATGGCCGCCAGTGTCGGCCAGGTGGGCGCGGGGCGCAAGCGTTGCCTGCGGCCTACATGTTCGGGCAGAGCGTCGCCTTGTACGCCGGATTGACGCATTGCTGGCTGCCCATTGTCGTCAGCCCGCAACACGATCCGGGACAGTCGCTGTTCTGGGTGCACGGCGTCGTGCAGTAGGTGATTTTCGATGGGTAGTACGGAGGCTGCGGGTTGGGGTAGTTGACGCACTTGCCCTTGCCGCCGATGCCGCAACCGTAGGGGTTGGGGTCGGTCGGCCAGTACTCCTTGGTGCCGCAGCACTGGTCCAGATAGGGCGCCACCAGGCAGTGCTTGGTCTTGAACGTCATGTGGCAGCACGAGGTCGGGCAGTCGGCGCCGCTTGCGCACGGTTTGGCGCAAAACGGCATCAACGTATCGGGGTACTGGATGCAAACTTCGCTGGCCGCGCACTGCTTGCCGCCACAGCATTTCTCGATAGCGCTGTGTTTGCATCCGGTGGCGGTCAGGCACTGGTCGACGGTGCAGATGTCGCCGTCGTCGCAGGCCTCGACCTTGGGGGTGTGCATGCAGCCGCCGAGCGCGGCGTCACAAACGTCGGCAGTGCAGGTCACATTGTCGTTGCAGTCCAATAGCTTGGTCGCGGCGCAGCTACCGCCCTGGCACGCTTCGTTGAGCGTGCACACCTTGCCGTCGTTGCATGGGCCCGCGTTGGCGGTGTACGAGCATCCCTTCTGCGGGTCGCAAGTGTCGTTGGTGCACGGGTTGCCGTCGTTGCAGACCTGGTTGTTGCCTCCCTTGCAGCCGTCGGGTCCGCACATCTCGCCGGTCGTGCACACGCTGTCGTCGCTGCACGGTCCGATGACGGCCTGGTACGTGCAACCTCCGCCCGGGTTGCAGCCGTCCAGCGTGCACGGGTTGGCGTCGTTGCAGGCCAGTTGCCCACCGCCGCACACGCCCTTCTTGCAGACATCGGCGCTGGTGCAGCTGTTGTTGTCGTTGCAGGGCGCGCCATCGAGCGCGGCGTGCACGCAGCCGCCCTTGGGGTCGCAGGTGCTGGTCGTGCACGGGTTGCCGTCCTCGCAGTTGGCGGGCTTGCCGGTGCAGGCGCCGAGCGCGCACTGGTCGGCGACCGTGCACAAGTTGCCGTCGGTGCACGGAACTCCCGAGGCCGTGTTGGCGCTCAGGCACTTGCCGGTGGCCGGAAAGCACACGTCGTCCGTGCAGGGATTGCCGTCGTTGCAGGTGACCGGTGGGCCGGGCTGGCAGACACCGGACGTGCACTTGTCGCCCGCCGTGCATGGGTTGCCGTCGTCGCAGGCGGTCAGGCCCTGCGGCTTGTGCTGGCATGCGCCACCGATGCAACTGTCGACGGTGCACGGGTTGCCGTCGGTGCAGTTCTTGGGCGGGCCGGCACCGCACTGACCGTTGGCGCAGACATCGGCAGTGCACGGCGTGCCATCGAGGTCGCACGGCACGCCCGCGGCAACGGCCACGGCCTTGCAGCCCAGCTTGCCGCCGCAACTGTCGGTGGTGCACAGGTTGCCGTCGCTGCACAGTAGGCCCTCGTCGACCTCGCCATTGCAGTCATCGTCTTCGCCGTTGCAGAGTTCGAAGCTCTTGGGCACGCACGCCGGCTCGGCGCAAATCTTGCCGACGGGTGTCTTGACGCATTGCCACCCGGCCGGGCAGTCCTTAGCAGACTCACACCCTTGCAGCACGGCATCGGTGGAACTGACGGTGTCGGCGGCCGTGTCGGCGTCGGTCGCGGCGGTCGAATCCGCGGTCTCGCTGCCATCGCCAGCGACCGAGCTGTCGCCGGCCTCGGCGAGGTCGCTGATCGAGGTGTCGGCATCGGGCGGCGGCAACACCGCGTCGGGCAGGCTGACATCGAGGAACGTGGGCCCTATGTCGGCGACGTCCGCCCCAAGGACAATCTCGGCAGCGGCTGCATCCCCTGCGAGGACTGCGCCGTCGGCGAGCACCAGCCCGTCGACAGCGGCACCCCCTGCGTTGCCCGACGCACTGCCCAGGGCCACGGTGGGCGCGGCCGCGTCGTCCGAGCAAGCCGTCCAGACCAGCGCGCCTGCGCACAGAACGATCCAACCCCGTAGTCCGATCATGGCGACGCCCTTGCCGCGGCGCACGCGCGCCACAACCCCACCGGTGACAGCCTGCGCAGCCCGAGCGCGTTCCACAGCACGGTGCAGGAGACGGCGACCGCGCACACAGGCCGTCGATCGTCCCCAGCGCTGCCCCCGCGCACACGCAAGCTAACAATGGCGGCGCGGGTTTGCAATGCAATGTGCCAGGCCGCACAGGCCGCGGGTATCGCTCAGCGCGGAACCACGCTCATGGGCGTCATCTTCGGATCGTAGACGTTGTCGAGCTCGCCGTTGACGGCGCGCAGCGGGTCGTAGCCAGTGGGCGCCCACGACGGCTTGACGATCATCGCCGTCAGCAGTTGCGTCCACGACTTGGCCGTGCCGTCGGTCAGTCCGATGAGGTAGTTGGCGCTCGCCTCACCCATCTTGGTCCAGAACGCCGGCAGCCCGTTGACGACGACGTCGAGCTTGGCCGTGCCCCCCGGGTGCATCTTGAGGAAGTCGACGTCGTAGTAGTTGAAGCTGACGCACGAGTTGACCAGCATCACCTGGTAGCGGTCGGCAAAGTTCTTGGTCGCGTAGTTGACCGGCTCCAAAGGGCCGTGTCCGAAGTGGCTGTGGCCCTGGTACAGGAACACATCGCCGTGCCAGAACGCCTCGAGGTAGCGCCACGTCGCCGCCTGCCGCCACTCAGGCTTGCCGTCTTCGTAGCCCCAGTAGCTGCGCACCTGCAAGGTCATGTTGCGCGCCTTGCCGGCAAAGGTCGCGGTCACCGGAAGGTCCCAGTAGACCCAGCGTTCGGCGAAGTGCTGCACCGCTTGTTTGCGCAGCGAGTCCCTGAGGGTTTGGGTGGCCGCGGCGGCCGGGAAGCCGCTGTTGTCGACGACCCAATCGCAGACCTCAGGATAGGTGGCCACGTATTTGGGCCCGCCGAGGTCGAAGTCGAGCAACATCGCAAAAGGCTCGGTCTTGGTCACCGCCATCTGGGGATAGCGGGCCAACAGGGTGCGCAGGAAGCGGAAATGCTCCACGGCGCTCACGTCGTTGGGGTCCTGTACGTCGTTGTCCACGCCAAAGAACGCATACGCCACCAACAGCGTGCGACTGGTGCCGACACCCCAGAGCTTGTCGTATTCGGGATACTTGACCGGGGGCGCCTTGACCGCCGTGAACTTGGCGCGCACCAGCACGAAGTTGCGTTCGGCGTCGGCACTGGCGATCTGCCGGGTTGGGTCGAGGCCCTTGCTGGCCGCGTTGATCTTGGCGACCTCGTCCGCAAAGGCCTTCTTGCAACTGGCCAATTGCGGCGTGTAGTGGTACCACATCGAATCAGCTTCGGTCTTCTGGTCGTCGCTGCACGGCGGCTTGACCGCAGCGAACTTGGCCACGTAGTCGCCGAACAGCAGCGGAATCTGCTGCTCGAGCGCGGTGTTCTTCTTTCGCACAATCGCCGTGTCGCTGTAGGTGTAGCGCACGCGGGTCAGCTTGTCCTTGGCGGCTGGGTTGGCGGCGTCTACGACCTCGACCTCGTCGCGAACCCAGCCGGTCGGGTTGAGGCTGCTCAGGGCGTCGCGATCCTGGATGCCGATCTCGGGCGCACGGAAGGCGCCGATCGCAGACTTGACCTGTTTCTGGATCGCCTTGGCCACGACCGCGTCCGGACTGCCCACCGGTACGTAGACGAAGCTCTGCCAGGTCACCTTCTTCTCCGCGCCGCTGGCCGAGGTCAGGTCGTCTTCGCCGGAGCCAACGTCGGTGGCGCATGCTGTCGCGCACAGGGACACCACCGCCAGGGCGAGCACATGGGGCTTGAGGAGCTGGAACATCGTGGTTCTCACAGGTTGTGGACTGGGCCCGAGCGCGGCCGTGTTACACCTGCGTGGCGGCGGTGGCAATCGCGATGTGCAGCGGCGCTTCCGGCGGTCCAGTTGCGCGCCGGTCAAAAATGGTCACAATCGCGGTGCCGCCCCAAGGAGTGCGGCACTGGCAGACCCTTCCCCGCGCGAAAGACGCCCGCCGCCCGCCCCCCATTTTCCTGACCACGCACAGGAGTGCCCGTGCCGACGCTGTCCGAAAAACTCATCACTGCAGCCAACCGCCCTCGCCTGATCGCGGATTGCGCGCGACTCATCGACGACGAAGTGGACAAAAAATCGGGCCTCTCGGGGCTGGTCATCAAGGGCGCGTTCAAGACCGTCAAGGCGGTCAAGGCGGGCTTCATCGAGCAAGTGATCGACAACCTGCTGGACCGTTGGGTCGAGAAGCTCGACGGCCACTACCAGCGCTGGCTGGCGGCCAGCGCGGCGGGCACGTTCGGCGCGTTTTGTGCCTCCGACACCGCAGGCGTGGCCGAGAAGCTGCTCGAAGTGACCGACGACCGGGCCAAGAAGGTCGACAACAAGACCATCGTTGCCCTCTACAACAAGCTGCGCCCCAATGCCAAGGAACACGTCGTCAGCGCCGTGCCCGGGCTGGGCCGCGTGGTGGACAAGCACCTGTAAGCCCAAAGTCGGAGGCCGACCATGCCAACCGCAGACCGCGCAGCGCGCGCCATTTTCGCCGTTGCCATGGCAGTCGCATGGGCGGTGGCGGTCCCAGCGGCTGCGGTCGCCGACGACTGGTCCGATGCCAAGGCCAGCGGCGTGCTGCGCTGGGGCGGGGACACCGAGGGCGGCGGGCCGTACATCTTTCCAGACGAGAACGACCCGGAGAAGAACGTCGGCTTCGAAATCGAGCTCATGGACGCGGTCGCGCGCTTCCTGCGCGTGCGCGCCGAGTTCACCCAGGCGCAGTGGGACAAGCTGCCTGACATGCTGCGCGGCAAGAAGGTGCCGGTCATCGCCAACGGCCTGGAATTCACCGCCGAGCGCGTGGACGTGATGGATGCGACCATCCCGTACTACGTCTACGGGCTGCAACTGCTGTGTCCGAGGCGCGCCGGCGGTTGCACGGCTTGGCAGGATCTGAAACAGGCCAGCCATGGCAGAAAGCACAAGATCGGCGTGCTGACCGGCTCGGCGGCCGAGACGGAGTCGCGGGCGTTCTGTGGCGACGCGTGCGAAGTCATTACCTACGACGGCAACACCGATTCGATGCGCGAGGTGGAGACGGGCAAGCTCGACGCGACCGTGCAGGACACGCCGATCGCCGCGTTCTACGGTCCGCGCTTTCCTCAGTTGGTGGCCGTCGGCGAACCGATCGCGCCCGGCTACTACGTGATGTACGTGCGCAAGGGCGAGGCCGCGCTGCTGCACAAGCTCAACGAGGCACTGGTCGTCCTGACGCGCAGCGGGGAATTCGAACGCATCTGCAAGAAGTACGGCATTTGGAACAAGCAACAGGCGGAACTGGCGCAAATCCATGCGAGCGCACGGTTTTTTGGGCTGTACAACGCGGTCGCGGCTTCCAGCGGCGCGCGCGCCGACGCAGCCGGTCCCGATGCGGCGTCCCCCACGACGCCGACCGACCTCGCGGTCGACCCGAGCGCCACCACGCCCACGACCGGCGACGCCACCCCGACTGCGGCGGCGGGCAGCACGCCTGCGCGACCCGTCGCGGACGTGAGCCAGGTGGAAACCAGCCTGCGCAAGCGCGGATTCGAGGTCGTGCGAGCGTACACGCCCATCC
>VGRO01000046.1 GCA_016875335.1 Deltaproteobacteria bacterium
ACGCGGCCGCGCCGGCCACCTGCGACGGCGCCTCGGTCAAGAGCTGCAAGGCCAACGGCAGCGACTGGCAGGTGACCCCGTGCGAGGCGGGCAAGACCTGCCAACTGGGCACATGCGTGCCCGCCAAACCGCCCTGCCCGCCCAAGGAGATCGCCGACGACTTCGCCAAGCAGGACCAACTGTTGCAGGCGTACAAGGCGTGCGCCAACTCGGACGGGTGCATGGGCAAGGCCGACGACGCCGCGCGGACCGCGTGTTTTGCCGCCTGCGTGGGCAAGACGTTTGCGCTAACGGCCAGTTGCGGCACCTGCCTTGGACACTACGCGGTGTGCCTGTTTTCGGCATGCAAGGCGCAATGCGCGGTGGATCCGAGCGCCAAACCCTGCGAGACGTGCGCGGCCGGGGCATGCGACGCGGCGCTGGCGGGCTGCGGTTCGTAGCAAAACGGGCGCCTGCCGCCCAGCCAACGCCCTCGGCCTCCCTGTGAGCGACACATGCGCACCACTGCCGTGCGCGCCGACGTCGCTGCCAGCGGTCGGGCGGGCGCCGCCGACCCCGAGCTTTCAGCCGTCCTTTCAAAGCATTGGGCGACGACCTTGGCGTCCCAGGCGCTGCTGTGCCATCCTCGCCGCATGACGCTTGCGCTGCCCGCCTCCGTCCCAGCACCCGCAACCGCACGAACGCCGGGATAGCCGATTTTGGCGCGCTTTCGCCCGCACCGCATGTACCCTGGCGCCCTGCTGGCCCAGGAGGCGTGCAGCTATCAGGCGTGCACGGAGTTGCTGTTGCGGATGCGCGGCAAGCTGGCCGTCCTCATCCACAGCGACCGCGACTGCAGCAACGTCCTGCCCAAGACCGGCGGGCGCGTCCACCGCGAACTGCCGTACAAGTTCGTGTGCACCAACCTGCGCGAGGACGAGCTGGTCTCGGGCCACGGCGGCGCCAAGCTGCGGCGGGCCATCGAGGTGGTGCACGAGGCGATGCAGCCCGACCTCATTGTGGTGTTGTCCACTTGTCCCACGGTGATGATCGGCGACAACCTCAAACACGTGGCCAAGAAGGCGGCGCGCGACCTGGGTATTCGCGTCGAGGCGGAGATTACCCACGGGCTGCGGCCGGTCTCGCCTGCCGAAGTCGTGGACACGCTGTACTGCCTGCTGGCGCGCGCGGCGCAACCGAGCGGTGCGGACGTGCGGCGGCGCGTGGCCCTGGTCGGCGTGGAACTGCGCGACGAAGAACGCACAGAAATGTTTGCCCAGTTCAAGACTTTAGGACTGGACCTGCATGTTGTTCTCAACGGCAGCGCCGCCCTCGACGTTTTCCTGCGCGCCGCCGACGTGGGCCTTGTGGTGCATCCGGGTCCCAACATGTTGGTGGCCTATGCCCGCCACGCCCGCGAGGTCTGGCAGCAGGCCACCGCCGAGGTGCCCCTGCCGTGCGGCGTGCGCGGCTGCGACCGCTTCTGGTCGGCCGTGGCCGAGTCGTCGGGATATCAGGGCGACCCGCTGGCGGCGATGGCAGTGGACCGCGAGCCCGCTTTGGCGGCAGTCGAGGCGACCCGCAAGCGCCTGTTTGAACGGCTGGGCCGGCCACTGCGGGTGGCGTACAACATCGGTTCGGTCCGCAGCTTCGACCTGCGGCGCCTGGCGCTTGAAGAGCTGGGCGACGTGCCGATGTTCGAGGAGTTGGGCGCGGCAATCGCGCTGTTCATCCAAGGCCCGCAGGACGACGACAATCGCCAGCGCACGGCAAAAGTGCTTCGCGACCTGGGCGTTGATCTGCCCTTTGCGTTGTTTCGCGCCCCGAACAGCTTGCAAGGGCTCATCACGCCTGGGGAGTTCGACGTTTTCTATGGCGCCGAGTTCTTGCGCGACCAGACCAGCCAGCTCAACCTGCCGCTGCTGCACCACCACGCGGAGGTCATCGGCCTGGGCTACCGCGCGGTCGCGCGCAACCTTGCGCGGCTTGAGGCGGCCGTGGGGTCGAGCTTCTACCGGACCTTTGCGCCGCACCGCGCGCCGGGGCAAGACGCCGACGTGCCGCGGGCCCTCGCGCGACCGAGCGACATCCTGGCCCCAGCGGGGACCGCGCATGTATGAAGGCTTGACGCTCGACGACCTGGCGATCCGCGGCAGCTCGCATACCCCGTTCTTTGGTATCTACCTGGCGAGCCACGCGGTGCGCGACGCCATGTGCATGTGCCACGCCAGCGTCGGTTGCAAGGTCAAGACGCAAGAGCACCTGGTCTATCACGACGGCGTGCAGGACGCGCACAACCGCAGGCGCTATTCGCAGCTCATCGACGAGGACCTGATACAAGGCTCCACGGCGCAGCTCGAAGAGGAGATTGTCGCGTTTGCGGCGCGCTTGGGCAGCCAGGTGGTCGTCATCGACTGCTCGACCCCGCTGAGCCTGCAAGTCCAGCCACTCAAGGGCGTCGTCGAGCGCTGCCGCCAGCGGACCGGCGTCGACGTGGTGGCGGTGTCGGCCCGCAACTACGACAACGACCTGTGGTTCGGCTATGCGGCCACGGCGGCGGCGCTGTTCCGGCGGCAGTTCGAGGTGGCCGCGCAGCTCGACCCGCCGACGGTCGCCGCGGACGAAGTGAGCCTGCTCGGCATGCCTTTCGACCGCTACGAAGGCGACAGCCAAGGCAACGTTGCCGAGGTGCGCCGCCTGCTGTGGGGCCTGGGACTCAAGGCCAAGGCGGTCTTTTTCGCGGGCGAGCCCTACGCGACCTTGGCCGACGCCGTGCGCGCCCGCACCCACCTGAGCCTTCCGTGGATGGCGCCCGCGCTGCGCGAGGTGCGGCAGGTCGCCGAGGTGGCGGCGCTGCCGGTGCCGATGGGTTTCGACGGTACGCGGCGGTTCGTGCTGGCGGCCGCCCAGGCGAGCGGCGTGTCGTCCCAGCGAGCCGTGTCGTTCTGCCAGGCGGAGCTCGCCGCAGCCAAGCCGCTGGCCGAACTCGCGCGGCGCGCCCTGCGGGGCCGACACTACGTTGCCTTCGCCGAAGCACCGCGCCTGGCTGGGTTGATCGCGCTGTGCAGCGAACTCGAGATGGTGCCGCTTGCGCTCGGCGTCACCCATTTCCGGCTCGGCGGGCGCGCCGACGTCCAGGCCATGCTGGCGCGCGAATTCGACGTGTGCGTGGCCGATCACGTGGTCTGGCTGGAGGACCCGACGCCACAAGCGGTAGCCGCGCTTGGCCCGGCCCAGGGCGGCGCACCGGCGCTGCTGGACCGCGCAGACCTGGTGGTCGGTTCGAGCATCGAGCGCGACCAGTTGGCCGAGTACGCGGGGCCGTTCCTGGAGTTCGGCTTTCCGAGCGAAGCGCGACACTACCTGTTGCCGGCGCCGTGGCTGGGCTTTCGCGGGGCGCTGCGCCTGGCCGAGCAGATGATGCAGGCGGTGGTTGCCCGCGGCGGTCGTTGACGTGCGCATAACTTGCTGAAACCATGTGTCTCTGCTGAGGATGGGTTGACACCGCCGCCCTGGCCTCTAGCCTCATTGGGCGCCCTGCGCGCCTCGCCCCGAAGGACGCCCCTTGCTCAGCATCGAACGCAACCTGCGCAGCCTCGGCACCGTGGCCACCCCGTCGAAGCGCCCGCGGTCCCTGGCCTTCTACGGCAAGGGCGGTGTCGGCAAGTCGACCGTGGTCTCCAACCTGACGGCCACTTTGGCGGCGCGCGGCCGGCGCATCCTGCAGGTCGGCTGCGACCCCAAGCGCGACAGCTCGCGCAACCTCATCGCGCGCTTTCCGCCGACCACGCTGATGGACCTGCTCGGCGCCGGCAAGAGCAACCTGCAACCCAGCGACATCGTGATGGACGGCGGCGCCAACGTCGAATGCATCGAGGTCGGCGGACCCAAACCGGGCGTCGGCTGTGCCGGCCGCGGGCTCGGCCGCCTGTTCGAAGAGCTCGAAACCATGGAGATCTTCGATCGCGGGTACGACTACGTCTTCTACGACGTGTTGGGCGACGTGGTGTGCGGCGGGTTCGCCGTGCCGATGCGCGACGGCTACGCCGAGGAAGTGTACGTGGTCACTTCCGGCGAGTTCATGAGCCTGTACGCCGCCAACAACATCGCCCGTGGCATCGCCAACTACGCCGACCAGGGCGACATCCGCATGGGCGGCCTCATCGCCAATTGCAAGGACCTGGCCTTCGACAAGGACCTCATCGAGCGCTTCGCCGACCGCATCGGCACCCACGTCGTGGCCTGGCTGCAATGGGACAAGGTGGTGTACGAGGCCGAGCGGCGCAGGATGCCGGTGGTGCGCTACCAGCCAGACCACCCGTTCGTGGCTACGTGGCACGCAGTCGCCGACGCCCTGGAGCAACAAGCGCGCCCGCACGTGCCGAAGCCGATGGACGACGTGCAACTCGATGTTTTCCTGGACGAGTTGTTTGGCTACGGCGACGCCGGCCGGCGAGGTTGAGCGGCCTGGATCGGTGTGCCACGTGTCCGGAGCGCAAGGTTGGGCGGTCGCTGCCGCGCGGGTGCATCGCGGCAAAACGAACAGCTTGTAGCGCGCAGGGCACTGCCAGGGCTTGGCAAGCGGTTGCGAGGTGTCGTCCAAGCTGGACGAGGCGGACCGGTCTTTTGCGCTTGCAACCGGCGCTCTCGGCGAACGCTGGCGCTGCTGGTGGGTGCAACTTGGATAGAAAAACGGCACGCGGGGCGCCGGCACCTGGGAAAAGTTGCCAGCCGGCCGCGACGTGGTCGTTCGCCAACAATTTGCAAATGGAATCAGGACACTGAGCACCGCAAGATCCAAGGCCCGCCGCACGTTGGGCCCTTCCCCGCCCGCCCTCGCCGGGCTATGCTGCACACCCCTGCGTCCGTCGCCCGGAGGGTTCATGCGTTCGCCAATCCGAATCCCCAACCGCAAGGCCGTGGCCGTGGCCGTGGTCGCGCTGCTCCTGGTCGGCGCCGTCTCCGTGGCCTGGGCCCGCTCGGGCGGCAGTTTCGGCGGCGGCTTCAAGTCGAGTTCGCGGTCGTCGTCCAGTTCGTTCCGGTCGTCATCGTCCAGTTCGTCGTCGCGGTCGTTCGGGTCGTCGTCGTCGCGGTCGTGGGGATCGTCGTCTTCCAGCGCGCCGAGCTATGGCGGCACGCGTTACGTGCCCGTGCCCGTGCCAACGCCAGGGAGCACGTACTACTTCGGCGCGCCGCGGCCCTATCGCAGCTATACGAGCTGGCACCACCACAGCAGCGGCGGCAGCGTCGTCGGCGCCATCGTTTCGCTCATCGTCGTCGGCATCATCTTTTTTGTTATCGTCGCGATCATCGTGGCGGTGGTGCGCGCCCGCCGGCGGTCGACCGAGGCGGGGGGTGACGGTGGCGGCTACGTGCCTCAACCGACCCACGAGAAATGCGATGTCTGGCTCCTGCAGTTCGGCGTGCAGATGCAAGCCCGCGACGTGCAAGATGCTTTGGAAGCCCTGGCCGCGCGCACGGACGCCGACAGTGAAGACAGCCTGAGCTACGCGCTGCGCGAGTTGGCCCACAACCTGCAAGGCAAACTCGAACACGTCGAATACGCGGCGGTTCGCGGCACCGAGAAGATGCCGATGGCCAAGGCGGAGGACCAGTTCCAACTGTGGAGCAGCAACGAGCGCGCCAAGTTCAACCGCGAGGTCATCCGCGGCGATTCCTCCGGCGTACGGCGACAGCAGAAAGAGTGGAAAACCGACGGCATTCGCGACGAGGACGGCCAACTGGCGGTGGCCGAGTTCTTCGTGGTGTCCGTGGTGCTGGCGGTGCGCGGCAAGCAGTTTGCGCGCCAAATCCACGGGACCGCTGAACTGACCGCGCTCTTGGAAGAACTGGCGACGGTCACCGGCCAACAGTTGGTCGCACTTGAGGTCGTTTGGTCGCCGGCCGCGCGCAGCGACGCCATGAGCCGTGAGGACATGGAAGGCCGCTACCCAGAACTTGCGCCTGTCTGACCGCCAGCGCGACACGCCCACCACGCCTACTGCCAGCGGTCGCTCCGGGCGGCCCGAGGATGCCATGCACCCTGAGCACGACGCCCAGCAGCCCGCAGCGCCAGCCGCACCGCCTCCGCCACCCCCGAACGACGCACCTGCGGCGGAACACGACCGCTACTGGCTCGACCACGTCTACGTCGGCGACCGACAGCCGCAGTTGACGATCCGCGCCGTACTGACCGGTTGCGTCATCGGCGGTGTGATGTCGATCTCCAACCTCTACGTCGGGCTCAAGATCGGCTGGGGTCTGGGCGTCGCGATCACTGCGGCGGTGTTGGCCTTCACGCTTTTCACGGTGTTGGAAAAGGTCGCGAACGGCGCGCTGGGCCAGGGCACGGTCCGCCACTTTACCCTGCTCGAAAACAACACCATGCAGACCGCGGCGTCGGCGGCGGGGTACATGTCGTCCGCGGGCTTGGTGTCGGCGATTCCGGCGCTGTGGATGGTCAGCCAGTTCAAGTTGAGCATGGTGCAGACCATCGTGTGGGTGACCGCCATTTCGCTGCTCGGCATCGTGGCCGCGATCCCGGTCAAGCGCAAGCTCATCAACCAAGAGCGGTTGCGCTTCCCGTCTGGCATCGCCGCCGCCGAGACCCTGCGCAGCCTGCACGCGACCGGCGGCGAGGGCACCGTCAAGGGCATGGCGTTGGGTGCCGGCGGCCTGGCCGGGGCTCTCGTGGCACTGCTGCGCGAAGGGCTGCACACGCTGCCGGACAAGCTGGCGATTTTCGGCAAGGGTCTGGCGCTGCGCTCGGTCGCGTTCGAGCCTTCGCTGGTCATGATTGGCGCCGGGGCCATCATGGGCTTCAAGGCCGCCTTCTGGATGTTCGTGTCCGGTTTGGTATCGCGGTGGTTCTTGGCGGATTGGCTGCTCGAACAAGGCTACATCACCTGCGGCAAGCTCAAGGCGGGCGAGGTGTGCGGGCCGGATACCCTGCCCTACGGCCCCATCAATGCGTGGACACTGTGGCCCGGCGTGTCGCTGATGGTGGTGCACGCCCTGGTAGGCCTGGCGATTCAGGCGCCGGGCATGATTGCCGGATTCAAGAAGACGCTCGCCAAGAGCAGCGACGGAGCCACCGACCCGCGGCTGGCGGGCGTCGAGGTGCCGTTCTCGTGGTTCCTGGGTGGCCTGGCCGGCGTCGGTGCGCTGTGCGTGGCCCTGCAGGCGATGTGGTTCGACATTCCGGTGCACTGGGGCGTGGTGGCGGTGGTGCTGTCGCTGCTGCTGGCGTTCGTGGCGGCGCGCTCGGTGGGCGAGACCGACATCAACCCGGTCGGCAACATGGGCAAGGTCACGCAGTTGGTGTTCGGCGGGTTGATGCAGGGTCAGGTCAACGCCAACTTGCTGGCCGCCAACGTCACGGCGGGCGCGGCCTCCCACGCGGGCGACCTGTTGACCGACATGAAGGCCGGGTATCTGGTCGGCGCCCGGCCGCGCTACCAGGTGATTTCGCAGGTGTTCGGCGTGCTGGTTGGCGCGGTGTTTGCCAGCGTCGCCTACCAGTTCTTGGTGGACCCGACGACGCTCGGCGGCGAAAAGTGGCCGGCGCCGGCGGCGATGGTGTGGGCCAAGGTCGCCGAGCTGCTGAGCAAGGGTGTTGGCAACATGGAGCCGCACAAACTGGATGCCATCGAAATCGCAGCTGCCGTCGGCGCCAGCATGGCGATCCTCGAGCACCTGTCGCCGGCCCGCTTGCGCAAGTGGTACCCGTCTGTCGCTGGGGTAGGCATCGCGATGACGGTGTCGTTCACCAGCAGCTTTTCGATGTGCATCGGCGCGTGCCTGGCCTGGGTCCTGGCCAGGGTCGCGCCACAGTGGTCCGAGCGCTTCACGATCGTCGTCGCCTCCGGCCTCATCGCCGGCGAGACGCTGATGGCGGTCGGCGTCATCGCCTGGGGGGTGTTGAGCGGGGGCGTGTAGCGGCAGCGGTTCGATCGCGTCCAAGTGGTGTTCCGGCTCGGGCGCGCGGTTGCGGTTGCCACCGAGCACGTCGTCGTTCCGGTCGATGACAGTCCCGTGACATCACAAAGTGGGTAAGCGGCCAAGGCGGTTGACGGACGTCAATGATCCTGACGCACACCTGTGCACAATTCGCCTGCGCGCCGCATTCCCCGCGGCGGCTGGTTCACCGTGAACGCAATTGCCCAACCCCCCGTGCCGCCCGCCTGCGGTTCGGTACTTGGTCCAGATTGCCTGCGCTGTGTGTTTGCCCCTGCGCGACAGGTCCCCGCGCGCGCGGTGGTGTTTTCGTTGGGCGATGCCGCGGAAACCGCGTTTGTTGTCCAGACTGGCCTCGTCAAGCTGGAGGTGTACGACGACAGCGGCCGCGAGTTCCTGCTCAACCTGGTCGGACCGGGCGAACTCGTCGGCAGACACCGAGGTCCTGGGCCTGGAAGTCGGCACCAAGCTGTGGCAAGCCTACGGCGCGCCGGTCGTCGAACAGGGCCTGCAGTTCGCCGCGGAGTTCGAGCGGACGATCGACGGCGCGACGGTCGAGCAGGTCTCGACCTTCACACCGATCCGCGACCCGGCCGGTGCCATCGTCGGAGCGTGCCGGCTGAGCGTCGGCATCAGCGCAGAGCGCAAGCTGACCCGCGAGTTGGCAAGGGCCCGCGACGACGCAGAGTCGGCCAACCGCGCCACGAGCCGCTTTCTGGCCAGCGTGACCCACGAACTGCGGACGCCGCTCAACGCCGTCATTGGTTTCGCCGACGTGCTGGCGCGCGGCTTGGGCGACAGTCAATAGCATCGCCACGCGCTGGCCATCGCTTCGAGCGGGCGGGCGCTTCTGGCGCTGGTCGACGACCTGCTCGACCTGGCGCGCATCGACGCCGGCAAGCTGGAGTTGCGCCCGACGCCTCCCAACATCCGCGCCGTGCTGCGCGATGTGGAATCACTTTTCTGCCAGCGCGCCGCAGACCGCGGGCTGCGCCTCGCCGTGCACATCGACGCCGCCGTGCCGACCGTCGTGGTGGTCGACGGAACGCGTGTGCGGCAGGTCGTCGTCAACTTGGTCGGCAATGCCCTCAAGTTCACGGAATCGGGCGAAGTGCGGGTCAGTCTGGCGGGCGAGCCCGTGGCCGGTGAAGCGCTGGTGGCCCTCACCCTCTCGGTGATCAACCGTCGACGACCTGACCCTTGGCGGCCTGTGCGCCGCGACCCTGCCCGCCTCGGTGGACCGGGCAACCCTTGCGCACACGCTCGCCCGCTGCGTTGCCCCTCGCTCGATGACAGGCCGCACGCGGCGCCAGCTGGGCAATCTTGCCGTGACCTCCCAGGCCGTACGGCTCGACGGCGCTCCCCGCGAAGACTTGGCGCGCAAGTTCAGCGCCGTGCGCGATGCGTGGCGCGAGAGCCTGCGGGCCCGCGACCTCGACGCCGTGGCCGAGTTGGCGGCGCGGTTTGCGCGGTGGGGCAACGACTACGAGGACCCCAACCTGGCACACTGGGCGCAACAGACGATGGCCTGCGTCGAGCGCTTCGACCTCGACGGACTGGACCGCTGTGCAGCCGAAATCGACGCGGCCACCGCCAACCTGAGTGCCCCCGTTGCACCCGCCGAGACGCCGCCGTGAATCTCGCACCAGACCTCTCGCAGGCCCGCATCCTGATGGTGGACGACACCCCCCAGAACTTGAAGCTGCTGGGTCTGTTGCTCCGCCAGCAGGGGTACCGGCTGTCGGCGGCCCGCAACGGGCACGAGGCCCTCGAGGTCGCCAGCGCCGCGGCTCCCGACCTGATCCTGCTCGACGTCGCTATGCCTGGACTCGACGGCTTTGCGACCTGCCAGCGCCTCAAGGCTGACCCCGCGCTGCGCGACGTCCCGATCATCTTCCTGACGGCGGCCGTGGACCACGAGTCGGTGATGCGCGGCTTCTCGGTCGGCGCCGTCGACTACGTGACCAAGCCGTTCGAGGCCGAGGAGTTGCTGGCGCGCGTGCGGACACACCTCGAACTGCGTTTCGCCAGGGCACGCCTGTTCGACCTCGCCAACAAGTTGGGCCGCTACTTGTCACCGCAGGTGTACGCATCGATTTTCTCTGGCGAACGCGACGTGCGAATCGAGTCCTACCGCCGCGACTTGACCGTCTTTTTCGGCGACATCGCCAACTTCACCCGCACGGCAGAGCGTATGTCTGAAGCGGATTTGACCCGCTGGCTCAACGGCTATCTGGATGAAATGGCACGCATCGCCCTGCGCCACGGCGGAACTCTGGACAAGTTCATCGGCGACGGCATGATGGTGTTTTTCGGCGACCCGACCAGCCGCGGTCTGGCAGGCGATGCCCAGGCGTGTGTGCAGATGGCGCTCGACATGCAGCGGGCCGCCCGCAGGTTGGGCATCGCGGTGCGCATGGGCATCGCCGCTGGTTCGTGCACCGTCGGCAATTTTGGCTGCAGCGAGCGCATGGAGTACACCATCATCGGCAGGCCCGTGAACCTCGCCGCACGTCTGCAATCGGTCGCCCACGCTGGACAGATCCTCATCAGCGAAACGGTGTTCGACCGCGTCGGCGGCGCCCTGCCCTGCACCTTGGACGGCATCTTCGAGCTCAAAGGGCTGGAAGAGGGGGGTCAAGGCCTGGTCGGTCGACGATGGCCCGGGCGCTCCAGGCCTCAGCGGCTGGGGGTCGCGTGGAAGGGGGGGAGAGCAGTTGAACCATGGGGGGCGCACCTTTCGCATCCTCCTCGTTGACGGAATCCGCCGGACAGCCTGCCATTTCCAACATGGTGTCAGATAGTTGAACAATGGGGGGGATCACCCACCCCCCAACCCAAGGCCACCGGCCAGCGCAACCGCCTTGAACTGGGCCACGACCGCACGGCCAGGCCGCAGTTCAAGCTGGGCCGCCGACCACTGCGACACCCGGGCGAGCAGCAGGTCTCCCCCCGCGAGACGCACCCGCGCCAGCACCTGCCCGGCGCCATCGGGTTCAAGGTCCACCACGGTCGCAGCCAGCAGATTCAGGATGCTGGTGTCGGGCGCGGAAGTGAGCGCCAGGCTTAGGTCGCGGGCCGCAATCCGGCAGCGCAGCGGTGTGCCCGTCGGACCTTGCTTGCCCGGCAGGCGCAGCGTGCCACCCGCGATGGCCACCAGCGTCAGGTGATTCGCCGGTTGGTACTCGGCCACAGTGCCGCGCAGGACCGCCCCGGCCTCGTCGCGCAAGGCGCGGGCCACGTCAAAGCGGACCAGCAGTTCGGCGGTCGGGCCCTGCGCGACGACACGGCCGTCGTGCAGCAGCACCAGGTGGTCGCAGAGACGCGCCACCTCGTCGACGGCATGGCTGACCAAGACCGCCGCGATGTCCAGTTCAGCGCGCGCTCTGTCCAGGTACGGGACCAGCTCGTCGCGGCGCGCGTGGTCCATCGCCGCCAGCGGTTCGTCGAGCAGCAACAAGCGTGGCGCCGACAACAGCGCCCGCGCCAGCGCCACCCGTTGGCGTTCGCCGCCCGACAGGCCCGCTGGCATGCGATCCAGCAGCGCCGTGAGGTCAAAAAGCGCTGCCATGCGCTCGATACCGGGCTCGCGCCGTTCGCGCGGAGCGCGCTGCCACGCAAAAGCGAGGTTTCCGCGCACGCTGAGGTGGCTGAACAGCGACGCGCCCTGGAACACGAAGCCTACGCCACGCTGGTGCGGCGGAATGAAAACCCGGCCATCGCCCGACTGCCAACACACATCCAGGAAGCGCACTTCGCCGCCGGGTGCCCGGTCGAGGCCGGCCAGGCACCGCAGCAGTGTCGTCTTGCCGCAGCCCGAGGGCCCGAAAACGGCCGACACGCCGCGGCCTGGCAGGGTCACGTCCGCGTCCAGCGCAAAATCGCCGCGACGCCATCGCACGGCCAGGTGAAGGTCGGTCATGTTCGCGCCCTGCCCCGGCGCTCGACCACGTACACGGCCCACAACACCGCAAACGAGAACGCCAACAGGCCGCCGGCCAGGGCGTGCGCTTGCGGGTATGCCAACGCCTCGACATGGTCGTACACCGCCACGGACAGCACGCGCGTGGACCCCGGGATGTTGCCGCCGATGAGCAGCACGACGCCAAACTCTCCGACCGTATGCGCAAAGCCAATGACCGCGGCTGACAGGAATGCCGGAGCGGCCAGTGGCGCAGCCACATGCACGAAGCGGTCCCATGGGCCTGCCCGCAGCGTGGCCGCGGCCTCCAACGGTCCGGCGCCGATCGCCCTGAAGGCCGCGCGCAGAGGCTGCACCACGAACGGCAGCGAATACACCACCGACCCGGCCAAGAGGCCCGCGAACGAGAAGGGCAGGCCGCCGATGCCGAGCAGCTCCGTCAGCCGGCCAATTGGCCCGTTCGGCCCCAACGCCAATAGCAGGTAGAAGCCGAGGACTGTCGGCGGCAGCACCAGGGGCAGCGCCACCACCGCTTCGACGACCGGCTGCACACGCGACCGCGACCGCGCCAACCACCAGGCGAGCGGTGTGCCCAGCAGCAGCAGAATCGCCGTGGTCGCAGAGGCGAGGCGGACGGTGACGGCCACGGCCGACCAGTCTTCGGGTGTCACGGTGCAGCCTTGGTCTGCGCTACAGCGTCGTATCCCGCCGCGACAAGGACAGCCTGCGCGTGCGGCGTCCGCAGCCAGCCGAGCAGTTGCCGGGCTGCGGCCGCTTGGGCGGCGCTTTTGCGGCGGGCCGCCGACAAGACGATCCCGTCGTGGACCAGCGGCGGGTGCAGGTGCGTCGGCACCAGCCACGTCGATCCGCCCGGCCGGGCGACGACCTGCGCCCGAGCCACGAACCCAAGGTCCGCCGCGCCGCTGTACACGAACTGGAAGGTCTGCGCGATGTTCTCGCCGACGACCCAGCGCGCACGACTGCGTTCCAGCAGACCCAGGCGCTGCAGCACGGCCTCGGCCGCGGCGCCATAGGGAGCCAGCTTGGGGTTGGCCAGAGCCAACTTGCCAAAGCGGTCGCTGTCGAGCACCGCGCCCTGGCCATCGACCAACCCAGGCCGCGCGCTGTACAGCACCAACCGGCCGACGGCATAGGCAACCTGGCTGTCGGCCTCGGCCAGGCCCTGGGCAGCGATGCGGCGAGCCGACTCTGCGTCTGCGGCCAGCAGCACGTCGAACGGGGCGCCTTGGGTGATCTGCGCCAGCAGCTTGCCGGTCGAGCCCGACGCGGCGCGCACTGCGTGGCCCGTTTGCGCCTGAAACTGTGGGGAAAGTGCCGCCAAAGTGGGCGCGAAGTGGGCGGCCACGGCGACGGACAATTCCACTGCGGCCGCGGGGCACGTCCACAGGCTCGCTGCAGCGACCAAGGCGACGATGCGGCGCGACAACGGCGATCCCACGCGCCACCGGGCGCGGGCGGCAATGATGCCATGTCACAGCACGCGGGCGCCAGCCGTTTTTCCGGCAACGCCCATTGCCGCTATCATCGCGCCGCGCAGATGCGCCCAGGTCCGCTTCATGCTGCGATTCTCCCAGGGTCGACCTGTCTGCGCGGTGCCGATCGCTGCCTTTGCGCCTTTGTTCGCGCTCGGCCTCGCGTGGCCCACAGACGGCCGCGCTGCTCCCACCGCCGACCTGCCCGCTGGCGTCAGCGAGACCATGGTCTTCGAGCCGGTCTTCCAAGGCCGCACCCGCATCCTGACCGCCGGCAATCCGAGCGCCGAGCCGGTCGTGTTGGTCCACGGCATCGGCGAGGCCGGCGCCCGCGATTGGTACGGCGTCCTACCGGGGCTGGCCCAGCGCTATCGAGTCGTCGCTTTTGACCTGCCGGGCTTTGCGGGCAGCGACCACCGCAACCAGACGTTTACGCCGCTGATGTACGCGACCTTCATCCAGTTCGTGGTGCGCGAGCGGGTGCGCGGCCCCTTCACCCTGGTCGGCCACTCGCTCGGCGGCGCCGTGGCCCTGCGCTACGCCTCGGTCTGGCCCGCAGACGTCAAGCGGCTGGTGGTCGTGGACGCCGCCGGCATCCTCTACCGCAGTGCATTGGCCAAGGAGGTCCTGCAACTGGGCGGCGCGGGCAAGCCGGCGATCAACATCTGGCAACGCAGCGCCAAAGCCATCGCCGGCAAGCTCGTCGATCAATTCGGCCGCGTCCCGCTCGACCTCGACGCCATTTGGGGTGCGCAGACCGCCCGCCGCATCTGGCTCGGCAGCAACAGCGCCAAGATCGCCGCGCTCGCGCTCATCGACGAGGACTTCTCGCGCCTGCTCGACCGCGTGACCGTGCCGACGGCGCTGATCTGGGGGACGGCGGACCACGTCGCACCGCCGCGCACTGCCCGGTTGCTCGCCGCGCGCCTGCCCGACGCCGCGCTGACCTGGCTCGACAAGGTCGGCCATGAGCCGATGCACCAGGCGCCAGAGCGCTTTCTGCCGCTCTTGCAGGCCGCCATCGCCGGGCACGGCTTCGCACGCTGGAAGGCTGTGCCCCCGGCCACCTCGACCCGCGACGGTGTGTGCAAGCGCGAGGAGGGCAAGGTCTTCACGGGAGCCTGGAGGCGCATCGACGCCAACGACTGCGAACGCATGCGCATCGAACACGCGACGGTCCAAGAGCTGGTCGCCAACGACAGCGAAATCACCTTGGAGGACGTGCGCTTCGACAGCCCCGGCGTGGCCCGGCGCATCCAGGACAGCCTGGTCACGGCCACGGCCCTGGTGGTCCGCGCCGCGATTGCCTTTGACCTCGACCAGGCGCAACTGGATCTCGCCGGCGCCGACGTCGAGGCGACCGTGATGGGCACGCGCGTCGACGACGATTCTGTCGGCGTGTTTTCGGCGTGCCGGTGGTACACGCCCCAGCGCCAGGGCGGGCTGCACGGCGTCTTCAAGCTGGAGACGGAGAGTGCCTACTGAGGAACCGGTGGCCCGAGCAACGCATCGAGCGTCACCGAGTGCAGTCCGCGGGCTTTCAATTCCCCCAAGACCGCAGGCAACAGGTCGACCGCCGCGCAGGTCTCGCCGCCCACGCCGTCGTGCAGCACCACGATGGCGCCGGCGCTCAACCCAGGCCGCAGCCGCTGCCAACAACGTTCGCGGTCGGCCCAGGCTACGCCGTCGCGAGCCGTCGCGCTCCAGTGCACCAGTTGCAGTCCGCAGCGCTGCGCGGCCACGGCGACCGGCGGGGACACCAGCCCCACCGGCGCTCGCATCCACCGCGGAAAACGCCCTGTCAATTCCGCAATCTGCCGGTTGGCGGCGGCCCATTCGCGGGCGAGCATCGCGGCGGGCAGCGCTGGCGTCCACGGCTGGTGGCGCAGGCTGTGGTTGGCGACCAGGTGGCCCCGCCGCGCCATGTCGCGCACGAGTTCCGGGTATCGCGCTGCGCGCTCGCCAATGACAAAAAACGTGGCTTGGTGCCCGGCGTCGGCCAGGAGTTCAAGAATCCTCGGAGTGTGCACCGGGTGGGGGCCGTCGTCGAAGGTCAGCGCCAGCCTTCCGGGCGTGCCGGCGACGCACAGCAGCGGTCGCGCAAACACGCCGATTTCGGCGAAGCGTACACCGGCCCCGACCCATGCCAGCAGTGCCCCTAGCGCGCCGAGCGGCCAGAGCACCGAAATCGAGGCGCCGGACAGGCCAAACCCCGCGGCAACCAGCACCGTGGCGAGCCACAGGCCTGCCAACACCGGTCGCCCCCAGGACGATGCGTACACGGGCACGGGCGGCGCGGGCGGCAGGCGGCGCACTGCGGCGGGACCGGTCATGCGCGCGCGGTTCAGTCGGGCCGGGCGGAGAGCTGGATGCGCACCGTGGCGACCTTGGGCCACAGGCGCGTCTTGACGCTCGAAAACATCCCGCACATCGTGGTGTGGTCGTTGTCGGCGTGCCGATCGACGCTGTCCTTGCGGTCGCAACTGTACAGGACCGTGCCGTCCGCGGCTTCGAGGCGGGCGACGACCTCGATTGCGTACCTGACGTCAGCCTTGTTGGAGACGCCCAACTGGAACTTGGGCCGAGAGTTGTCGTTCGGATCCTTGGAGAGCGCGTCCTCGATTTCACTGGACGTCGGCATGTTGCGAATGACCAGTTCGTTGACGACGAGCGGCCCTAGCTTGAAGCCCAGGCGGACCGTGCCCGACTTGTCGAACGGCGCGGTCTTGTTCAGTTCCAACTTGCCGGCAGGCAGCGGCTCAGGCTGCTTGTCGCGCTCCTTGTCTTTGGGCGGTGGGCTCTTGTCCTTGGCGGCCTTGGGTGGTTCGGCGGCTTCCGGCTTGTCAGGCCGCTCTGGCTTGTCCGGCGCCTTGGTGGGCTTGTCGCCTTTCTCTTGCAGCGCCTCCAGCCGTGCCCGCGCCTCTTCGCGCAGGGCCACATCGGTCTCCACGTCGACGTATTGGCGGTAGTGTTTGATGGCCTCGCCGCGCTCACCGTTGTTCTCGCGGGAGCGGCCGGCGTTGAAAAGCAGGTTGGGCCGCTTGGACATGTCATAGGCGCGCAGGTACAGCCGCGCGGCCATGTCGTAGTTCTTGTTCTTGTAGTGTTTCTTGGCGAGTTCAGCGACCGCGGTGGCGTCCTTGTCCGCCTCGTTCTGCGCCACGGCCGGCAGCGCGCTGACGACAGCGGCGCCCGACGCGACGGCCACGACCACCAGCAGGCGCGCGATGCGGGACACCGGCCGACCTCACGCGCAGCACACGGGTTCGCCACGCGCGGCGATCTTGGCAATCGAGGCCGTGGGCGTCAAGACCGCCCGGCAGCCGCGGACGGCACCGAGCCTACGCCGCCGCAGTCGCTGCGACGCTCTGGCCCTTTTCCCAGGCGCTCGGCGGCACTTCCAAGGCGTGTTCGAGCACATCGTCCATGCGGTGGGCGAACACGAATTCGACGCCCTCGCGTGCCTCGGCCGGGATGTCGCGCAGGTCCTTCTTGTTCTTCTCGGGCAGGATGATCTTCTTGATGCCGCCGCGCATCGCCGCCAGCACCTTGTCCTTGATGCCGCCGACCGGCAGCACCAGGCCGCGCAGGGTCGCCTCGCCGGTCATGGCCACGTCGCCGCGGACCCGCACGCCCGACAGCAGGCTGACGAGCGCCGTGAACATGGTCACGCCCGCCGACGGCCCGTCCTTGGGCACCGCGCCGGCCGGGAAGTGGACATGGATGTCGAAGTCCTCGAAGTTCTTGCGCTCGATGCCGAACCGCTCGGCGTTGGCCTCGACCAGCGACAGCGCAATCTGCGCCGACTCTTTCATCACGTCGCCCAGTTGCCCGGTCAGGCGCATCTTGCCCTTGCCCGGCATCTTGCTCGCCTCGATGAACAGCAGGTCGCCGCCCGTGCGCGTCCACGCCATGCCGGTCGCGACGCCGGGCTGCTCGGTGCGCGTGGCGACCTCGGGCTCGAAAATGAAGTTGCCCAACATCTCGTCCAGGTCTTCCAAGGTCACGGTCTTGTCGGTGACCTTGCCCTTGGCGACCTGCACCGCGACCTGGCGGCAGACGTCGGCGACGCGGCGCTCGAGGTTGCGCACGCCGGCCTCGCGGGTGTAGTGGGAGATGACGCGGTTGACGATGTCGTCGGCGATGCCGCACTGCTCGGCCTTGAGTCCATGCTCGCGCAACTGCTTGGGAATCAGGTGTTGCCGCGCGATATGGAACTTCTCTTCGTGGGTGTAGCCCGCAAGTTCGATGACCTCCATGCGGTCGAGCAGCGGCGCCGGGATGGTGTCGGTGGTGTTCGCCGTGGCGATGAACAACACCTTGGACAGGTCGAATGGCGTGTCGAGGTAGTGATCGGTAAAGGTGTGGTTTTGCTCCGGGTCGAGCACTTCGAGCAAGGCCGCGGTCGGGTCGCCGCGCCAGTCGTGGGTCAGCTTGTCGACCTCGTCCAAGATCATCACCGGGTTCTTCGATTCGGCCTTCTTGAGCGACATGATGATCTTGCCGGGCAAGGCGCCGATGTAGGTGCGGCGGTGGCCGCGGATTTCGGCCTCGTCGCGCACGCCGCCCAGGCTCAGGCGCTGGAACTTGCGGCCCAAGGCTTCGGCGATGCTGTGGCCCAGCGAGGTCTTGCCGACGCCGGGCGGCCCGACGAGGCACAGCACGGGGCCGCGCATGTTGTTTTTCAGCTTGCTGACGGCCAGGTATTCGATGATGCGTTTCTTGACCTTGTCGAGGCCATAGTGCTTGCTGTCCAGCACCTTTTGGGCGTTCTCGAGGTCCCAGTTGTCCTCGGTCAGCACGCCCCACGGCATGTCGGCGAACCACTCGAGGTAGGTGCGCGCGACCGTGTACTCCGGCGAACCGGCCTGGATGTTGCGCAGGCGCTTGAGTTCCTTGGTGGCGATTTTCTGGGCGTCTTCGGGCAGGTTGGCCTTGAGCAGCCGCTCTTCGAGTTCGGCGAGTTCGTCGCCGTCATTGCCTTCGAGTTCGCCGAGTTCTTTTTGGATGGCCTTGAGTTGCTTGCGCAGCACGTACTCGCGCTGGCTCTTGTTCAGGTCGCCTTTGACCTCGCTGTTGATGCGCTGGCTGATGCGCAGGATCTCGACCTGCTGGATCACCAGTTGCAAGGTCTTGGTCAGCATCTCGTGCAGCGTCGGCGCCTGCAACACGTCGATCTTGTCCTCGACCGGGACGCCCAGATGGGTCAGCAGCAGGTAAACCAAGCGCGAGGGGTGCTCAAAGTTCTCTTGCAGATCCGCCGCATTGATTGGCAGCTCCGGCACCATGCCCACCAACTCGACCGCGGTGTCGCGCACGTTGTGGACCAACGCGGTGATCTGAGGGTCGGCGTCGGCGCGCTCGGCGAACACCTCGACTTCGGCTTGCAGGTACGGCTCTTCCTGGTCGAAGCGCAGCACCTTGAAGCGCTCCATGCCGCGGATGACCACGTGGTAGGTCTCGGCCCCGTTGCGCAGCACTTTGAGCAACTGTCCCGTGCAGCCGGCCCAGTGCAGGTCCCCCGGTTTGGGGTTGTCGACGCCCTTGTCCTTTTGCGCGACGACGCCAACCACGGCGCTGCGGCGGTCCCCGAGGCTCTCAAGCAATTTGATGGACTTGCCGCGACCGATGACCACCGGCATCACCGCGCCCGGGAAAAGGACGGCGTTGCGCAACGCGAGGATCGGCAGGCTGTGGACGGCGGCGACGGACGACATGGCAACCTCGGGTTTGCAACGCACAGCGGCGCAACTGCCGCCTGCTCGAACGATAGCCAAGCACACGGGGGCGGCAAGTCAAGTTTGGCGGCCGTGACAGCGCCGTCAGGGCCCGGCGTCTCCACTGCGAGGCGCGGGGTTCTTGGGTCCGTCCGCGATCGCGCGCGTCATCAATTCTGCTTCGATATCAGACATCTGAACAAAGGTGGGGTCCGAACATGACATCCGCGCCAGCCAGACCGCGCAAGCAAGGTTGCCGATGGAGATGAGCCTTGCTGTCTGGGTTCGAGCCGACAATTCGTCGCCGGAGACGGTGGCTCGCGCCGCAGCCAAGCAGGTCACGATGTCCGGGCTCTCGCCCACCAGGGTCGTGTCGACGCCGTCGAATGCGGCGAGGCCCAGTCCCGCCAAGGCGAGCGAACACGACGCAGACGCGACGGCCAGCGGCTCGCCAAAGTCGCGCAGTCGGCGCACTGCTTCGCGACCATGGTGCAACGCGCGGTCGCGGTGTCCAAACCACGCAAGCGTGTCGCACAGCGACGTGTGCACGGCAGCGGCGTCGCGCGGGCTGTCGGCGCTTTGTTGCAGCAGGCCCGCAAGGTCGTCGAGGGCCGTGGCGCGGTGGCAGACCATGTCGAACTGCGCCCTGGCCAGGGCCGCCGAGAAGCGCGTGCTGCGCGTCGGTTCGTCCGCAACGGCGGCCCGCAAGGCACGGTCCGCCGCCGCGAGGTCCAGCGCACGCAGCGCCTGCCGCGCAGCCAGCAGGTTCAAGCGCTGGCCAAAACGCGGGGGCAGGTCGGCGCAGCGAAGTGCGGCAAAGGCAACCTCGAAGGCCGTGCGGTCGCCCATCGACAGCAGCAGTTCGCACACGGCGATGTCCACCTCCACAGCGCCCAGGCGGTCGCCGGCGTGCCAAAGTTGCGCTCGCAGCTTGCGCGTCACCGCCAGCGATTGGCTGTAGCGCCCCGCGCGCGCCAGGGCCGCCGCCCGGTTCGCGCGCGCCGGAAGCCCGCCAGCCGACTGGCCGATTGCGTTGAACTCGGCCTCGACCCCGGCGAAAAGCGCCGCGACATCGGCAGGCGGCAATCGGTCGGCGTCCGTCATCGCCTGCGCCAGATGGATGCGCGCCAACTGCAGGCGGTCGCCGAGCTTGACCGCGACGGTCGCGGCCTCGTCGAAACGTTGGCGGGCGTCGGCGGTGCGGCCGAGGTCCCGCAGCACCAGGCCCAGGTTCAGCAGCGCCATCGGCAGCACGGGCAGGTGCCCGGCGCGCTCGGCCACCGCGAGGGCGTCCGCAAAGGCCTGGCGCGCGGCTTCGAGGTTGCCCTCGGTGCGTTCCTGGTCTCCCAGGGTGACCAAGACCTGGGCGGCGTAGCCTGGGCGGCCGTGCGTAACAAATAACTCGCCGGCCTCCAGCAGCAGGCTCCGCGCCTCTTGTTGCGCCTCGCGGCGACGCTCGGCCGGCGCGAGCCGGGTGACCAGCCGCGCGACGTTGCCTTTGGCGATGGCCAGAACCAGGCCGTCGTCGGTGCCCTGCCGGCTGGCCATCACCTCGCGGTGCAGCGCCACGGCCTCGCGCAGGTCGCCCGCGAGTTCGAGCACCCCGCCCAGCTCGGTCATCGCTTCACAGGCCTGCCTGTCGCTGCCGCGGCGTCGCGCGTCGTGCAGGCCGGCGCGCAGCACGTCTTGGGCCAGGCCGAGGTCGCCCGCCTGTTGCGCCAGCCGTCCCTGAAACATCCGGGTCTTGTGCGCCTCTTCGAACGCGCGGTCCCGCACGAATCCGGCCACGGCCTGCCCGGCCAACTGGCACGCCATCGCGAAGCGGCCTGCCTCCGCCTCGTGGACGGCGTGGCCGCGCAAGTACTCAGGCGTGCCGGGCTTGGCCATGGGGGTCAGGGCAAGGCGGCTATTGCGGTCGAAGCACGCCGGGTTGGGCCAATTCGGCGTAGAGCAGGACGTTGGTCAGGATGGCCTTCCTGAAGACGCCGAGGTGCATGCTCTCGTTTGGACCGTGCGCCGTCGTCTCCGGATCCATGACTCCATTGAGGATGAGCGGCAGCCCGTCGAAACGATTGCCGAAAAGCGCCACAAACGGGATCGACCCGCCGACGCCGACGCGGACGAGATCCGCCCCCCACACGGCGCGGTAGGCGCGGCCGGCCGCCTCGAACGCGGGCCCCGTTGGCGTGTACAGCCACCCTTCGCCTTCGCCAGGCTGCACCTCCAGGCTTGCCTGCACCTGCGGCGGACACACCTCTGCGACCCGTGCCGAGAGCAGCGCGTGCATTTCCGCGGCCCGCTGCCCCGGGGCGAGGCGCACCGACAACGTGGCGGTCGCCTTGGCGCGCAGCGCGTTTTTCTTGGTCTGCTGTGTCGGCAGCGTCGTCGCCACCACGGTCAGGGCGGGTTGCAGCCACATCCATTCGGCGCGCGGCCGGCCGCGATTGGGCAGCGGAGCCACGCCGGGCAACAGGTGGGCGCCCTTGCGCACGACGTAGTCGGGGATGGGCACCGCCGCCGCCGCTGCGACCTGATCGCTCGACCACTGCCGCAGACCCACGGTCGGCCGGCCGTCGTCGTCCACCAGTCCCGCAATGATCTTGCACAGGCTGGTGCAGACGTCAGGGACGGCGTTGCCCCACAGGCCGCTGTGACCATCGGCTTGCAGGGCTTGCACCGTCAGCACCATCTCGACGAGCCCGCGCAGACTGATCGTGAGGCCGGGCACGTCGGTGCTCGGGTTCTCGCAGTCGGTCAGGACCATGGCGTCGGCTACGAAAACGTCCGGGAATTCGTCCATGTAGGCTTCGAGGTTGCTCGACCCGCACTCTTCTTCGCCCTCGATGACCAGGCGCAGGTTGCAGGGCAGCTTGCCCGCCGTCGCCAGCCACGCCTCGATCGCCGCGAGGTGCGACACCCAGCCGCCCATATCGTCCGCGGCGCCGCGCGCGTACAAGCGGTCGCCGACAATCGTCGCTTCGTGGGGTGGCGTCCGCCAGGCTTCGCCCTTGACCGGCTGCAGGTCGAGGTGGCCGTAGACCAGGACAGTCGGCGCGGCGGGTCCCGCCTGGTTCCACAGCGCGGTGACGAGCGGGTGCGCGCCATCGAGGTGCAACACGCGACATTCGGCCGGACCGAGGGTGGTCAGGTGTGCCGCGATCGCGTCTGCCAGGCGAGCGACGTCGCCTGCATGCGCCGGGTCACAGCTGATCGCCGGGATGCGGAGGAAACGCCCGAGCAGCGCCAGCGTGTGTTCGAATTGCGCCGAGGCGCGGTCCAATGCGGGCTGGCAGGTGGCGTGCAGGGTGTCCGTGGCCATCGTGGAATCCTCCAAGGCAGCGGAGCGTGCCGCGAAAGGTGCCACGGCGCAAGCAGGCAGGTTTGATATGTGTCAAGTTGATGAGTATCCACTTCCCGACCTTGACCGCGGCGAGGGCGACCGCGATCATCGCCGATCGGCCGGCAGTCGCGGCCGAGGAAACCGCCATGTCGCACACCTCCATGCACGCTCGGCTTCGGCAGACCTTGCAGCGCGCGATGACCGCCGACCGGTTGGCGCGCCGTACCGGCGTACCGGCGGACGAGTGGTTGGCGCACGGGCGATCGCGGCGCGAATTGCTGGCGCTGATGGCGAGCGCGGGCGCCCTGCCGTGGGCGGCTTGCGGTGCCGCGGCCAGCAATGCCCCCGCCGGCCCGGCCCAAGCAGACGCGACCTTGGCGGGAGATGGCGGACAGAGCGTGGACGCCAAGCCCATCGGCGACGCTGCCGCCACGCAACCGGGAACGGTGGCCATCATCGGTGCAGGCCTGGCGGGTCTGCACTGTGCCGTGCGGCTGTGGCGCGACTACGGCATCGCATCCACCATCTACGACGGCCAGAAGCGCGCGGGCGGCCGCTGCTGGACCGATCGCGACACCTTCAAGGCCTTGGACGCAATGCACTGCGAACTCGGGGGAGAGCTCATCGACAGCAACCACAAGACGATGTTGGCCTTGTGCAAAGAGTTCGGCCTGGAATTGCTCGACTACGCCAAGGACGACCCGGACCTCGAGACGGAACTGCTGGTCGTGCAGGGCAAGATCTGGACCGAGAAGGAGTTGCTGGCGGCGTGGCAACCCCTGTCCAGCGCCATCGGTGCCGCCCAGAAGCGGCTGCCCGGCGGCCAAATGCCGACGCACGACAACCCGCAGGGCGCGCAGGACGTCGACAAGCAATCGTTGGCCGCGTGGCTCGACGCCCAGAAGGTGACGGGTGCGCTGCGCACGCTCATCGACCAGACGTTCATCGCCGAATTCGGTCTCGACCTCGACCAGCAGAGCGCGCTCAACCTGCTGGACATGGTCGCCCCGGCCAGCGACGAGATTCGGCTGCTCGGCGACAGCGACGAGCGGTGGCACCTCAAGGCGGGCAATGACGCCTTGGTGGCCAAGCTCGTCGAGGCCTTGCCCGTCGGCGCGCTGCAACTGGACCACACCTTGCAAAAAGCGGCCAAGGGCTCGGATGGCCGAACGAACCTGACCTTCGCAGCCCCTGGCGGTACTGTCGAGGTCAAGGCCGACCGCGCCGTATTCGCGCTACCGTTCAGCGCCCTGCGTAAGGTCGACGCGACCGGTCTGGCGCTGCCCGCGCTCAAGGCCAATTCCATCGCCGAGCTGTCCTACGGCACCAACAGCAAGCTCATGGTCGGCTTCAAGTCGCGGGTGTGGCGCAAGGCCGACAGCAACGGCACCATCGTCACCGACCTGGGCTTTGGCCTGTGCTGGGAGACCAGCCGTCTGCAATCGACGACCGACCTCGGCATCTTGACCCACTACCCAGGCGGCAAGAAAGGCGTGGACCACGGCCTGGGTACCGCCGCCAACCAGCGCGACGCCTTCCTGAACCAGCTCGACGCCATCCTGAGCGGCGCCAAGAAGGCAGCCACCGCCGATGCCGTACGGCAGCACTGGCCGAGCGTGCCGTGGATCGAGGGGTCCTACTGCTGCTACAAGCCCGGGCAGTTCACGACGATTCGCGGAGCCGAAGCCGCGGCGGTGGGCAACGTGCACTTTTGTGGCGAGCACACCGACCTCGTCATGCAGGGCTACCTGGAGGGCGCCGTGGCAAGCGGTGCGCGGGTCGCTGGCGAGATCGCGACGGCCTGGAAATCTCCAAAAAAATCAGGTGTCTGAACGATCCCCCCCTCCATGCGCAAACCCTGGATTGGTAAATTCCTCTGGACGGTGGCGGCCCTCGGCTGCGGCGGCGCATTGTGGCTTTGGTATCGGTTCGACCCGCGCGAACTCCAGGACGAGCTGGCTGCTCGCGTGGCCGCGATGGACGTCGGGCGCTCGCTGCGAGGTCCGGCGCTTTTGGCGCAAGGCGAGAACGACGCGCCCTTCGTGTGCGTTGTGGCCTGGGATCCGTTCGACGCGGAGGCCGCGCAGGCGGTGCGCGACGCACTGCGGCTGGCCAAGCTGCACGGACGCGCCCGGGTCGTCGTCCTGCCGGTGCGCGATGCGGGTCCGGTGCTGGACGTGGGGGCGATCGCCTTTGCCCTGTCCAAGGACGGATCGCTTTGGCCATGGCTGGCAGAGAAGGCCGCCGCTCGCGACGAGCGCGAGTTCCGCGATGAGTTTACGCGTCGCCTGGGCCGCGATCGGTGGTCCGTGCTGCTGGACGAGGCCGCCGACCAAGACACCGTGCAAGCGGCCCGCGTGCAAAGGCGCATTGCTGACGGACTCGAGTTGCGCCCGGGCGAGGCGCTCGTCAACGGCGTCCGCGTCCCGGCTGGCCGCGCCGACAGCCAAAAGCCCGGCCTGGCTGCGGTGTGGCAAACGGAGACCGAACGCATGCGCGCCCTGATCCGCGTGTTGGGCGATCGGGCGACACTGGTGCAACCTGCCGCCATTCGGGATGCGGGGCTCGCGGAACCTGCCGCGACGCGCTACCTGCAGTGGATCGTGCGCATGCAGCGCATCAAGCAGACGTGACGACCGTCAACCGACGCTGGCCGCGCCCACCACGCGCGCCACCGCGACAAAGTGCAGGCATGCCGCCGCGACGACCAGCGCATGGAAGATCTCGTGGTAGCCGAACACCGCGGGCTTGGGGTCGGGGCGGCGCCTCGCGTAGATGATCGCGCCCGTTGTATAGAAGACGCCGCCCATGAGCAAGAGGGCCAGGCCGACTGCCCCGAGCCCGCGCGCCACGGCCGACCATTCGGCGACCACCAGCCAGCCGAGCAGCACGTACAGGCCCGCGGTCACCGACTTGGGCGCGCTGGTCCAGAGCAGGGACTTGGCGATGCCGAGCGCCGCGCCGCCCCAGGCCACTGCGAGCAGCCGAATGCCCGCCTCGCCCGGCACCGCCAGCAGGGCAACAGGCGTGTAGGTGCCTGCAATCAATGGATAGATCGCGGCGTGGTCCACCCTGCGCAGCCGTGCCCGCGTCGCGGGCAACCAGTTCGGCCGGTGGTACAGCGCGCTGGCCCCGAAAAGTGCGGACACACAGCCCGTGTAGATCATCGCCGCCAGCGACGGCTTGCCGGGCCGCGCCCACGCCGTCAGGAGAAACCCTGCGAGCAAGCTTACGTAGAACGCGATCTCGTGCGAGACGCCGCGCAAGGTCGGCTTGACGCGGGCCACAGGCGACGACGGGTGTGCGGCAGGTGGGAACAAGGCGGGCCTCCGGGGCCAGCGTAGCGCGGGCAGGCAAGCGCGGCAAGCTGTTTCCGTGCGCACGCGGCGCCCAAGAGGGTGTAGCCAAACCCCGTCCCGCTACGGCCGAAGATCCTGGGCATCTCGCGGCTTACGTCCTCCCCTGTCCGAATCAGTGTGCTACTGGCTCGGTCGGCGCACTGCGAGTGCGCCTCGGTCGGTCGCTGCGGACGCGCTCACGATCTGCCGGCATGCTCTTCGACCTCGCAACAGACGAGATTTGGCTACACCCTCCAAGATATACCCAGTTGTTTCAGCCATCTTAACAATCCCCCCCTCCGTGCATGCCCGCTTGAGACCCCCTTGCAAACCGCCGCAGCCGGACGTCTACTCGCGGCCCCACGCCGGGCGGGCAGCCGCGGCATACCGGAACGACCCCATGCCATTCTCCCAGGTGTCCCTCGCCGCGGTCGCACACGTCGACGCCCCCATTGCCGTGTCGTCGGCCGAATTGTGCGCGCCGCTCGAAAACACCATGAGCCGCCTAGGATTGCGCGCGGACCTGCTGGCCTCGGCGAGCGGCGTGCAGTCCCGGCGGTGGTGGCAGCCAGGTGTGCAACCGAGCCAGGCGGCCACCTGGGCGGCCGAGAAGGCTCTGGCGGCGTCGGGTGTCGATCGGTCGCGCATCGGGGTGCTCATCAACACCAGCGTGTGCCGCGATTTCGTCGAGCCGTCGACTGCGTGCCTCGTCCACGGCAACCTGGGTCTACCGGCGACCTGCCTGAACTTTGACCTGGGCAACGCCTGTCTGGCCTTCATGAACGGCATGGACCTCGCCGGACACCTCATCGAGCGCGGCGTCGTCGAATTTGCCTTGATCGTCGACGGCGAGGGCAGTCGCTATGTCCAAGAGCAGACAGTCAGCCGACTGGCCAAGGAGGACGCGACGCTGGCCGAGTTCCAGGCCCAGTTCGCAACGCTGACGCTCGGGTCGGGTGGTGCGGCGATGGTGCTCGGGCGCCGCGGCCTTGTCCCGGATGGCCACCGCCTGTTCGGCAGCGTCAGTCGCGCGGCCACCCAGCACAGCGGCCTGTGCAAGGGCCAGGTCGACAAGATGGAGACCGACGCCAAGACGCTGCTCTTTGCCGGACTGGAGTTGGCGGGCCAGACCTGGGCGGCGGCCCAGGCCGAGTTGGGCTGGCGCGCCGAGGCGCTCGACGAGTGCGTGTTGCACCAGGTCAGCGGCACCCACACCGCCAGCCTTTGCCGCGCGTTGGGCCTGGACATGGCCAAGGTGCTCGCGATCTACCCGGAATTCGGCAACATCGGCCCTGCCTCGGTGCCGATCGTGCTGAGCAAGGCCGCCGAGGCGGGCCGCATCCAGCCGGGCGGTCGGGTGGCGCTGATGGGCATCGGCAGCGGGCTGAACTGCAGCATGGCCGAGGTGTTGTGGTGAACGACGGCGCCCTGCCCTCTGCGTGGGCCGCCGACTACCCATTCGCCGCGCACTGGTTCGACCGCGGCGGCGGCGTGCGCATGCACTACCTCGACGAGGGCACCGGGCGTGCAGTCGTGATGCTGCACGGCAACCCGACGTGGTCGTTCTACTACCGCAAGCTGGTGCTGGCGCTGCGCGACACCCACCGCTGCCTCGTTCCCGACCACGTAGGCATGGGCCGCAGCGACAAGCCGGGCGACGACCGCTATGCCTACACGCTGTCCCAGCGCGTGGCCGATTTTGGCGCCTGGATCGACATGCTGGCCCTGCCCGAGCCCCTGGTGCTCGTGGTCCACGATTGGGGCGGCATGATCGGTATGGCCTGGGCGGCCGCGCACCCCGACCGCATCGCCAAACTGGTCATCCTGAACACAGCCGCGTTTGGCCTGCCGGCGACCAAAAGGTTTCCGTGGCCGCTGGCACTGACCCGCACTGCGCTCGGCGCCCTGCTGGTGCGCGGCTTGAACGGCTTTGCGTGGACGGCGACCTGGGCGGCGATGGCGCGCACCAAGATGCCGGCCCACGTCGCGGCGGGGTACACGTGGCCCTACGGGTCGTGGGCGGACCGCGTCGCTACGTTGCGGTTCGTCCAGGACATTCCGTTGCGGCTTGGCGACCCGGGGTTTGACATCGTCCAGGCGACCGCCGACCGATTGGGCGTCTTCGCGAAAACTCCGGCGCTGGTCGTATGGGGCGGCAAGGACTGGGTTTTTGACGATCATTTCCTGGCCGAGTGGAGGCGCCGGCTGCCCCATGCCGTCGTGCGCCGCCTCGCCGACGCGGGCCACTACGTGCTGGAAGACGCCGCCGAAGAGGTGGTCCCCGCCGTGGTGTCGTTCGTGCGGAGCGAATGAGCCATGGCGTGCAACATCGCGGCCTTCCTGCCCGAACAGGCCCGCCGACAGCCGGACGCCCTGGCGCTCGTGGTTCCCGCGGGTCGCGGCAAGGACGGCCGGCGCAGCTACCGCACCTGCAGCAACCGTCAACTCGATGACCGCAGCGACCGCATCGCCCGCGGACTGCTGGCGTACGGGCTCTGCCGCGGCGACCGCGCCGTGCTGATGGTGACGCCGGGCGAGTCGTTCTTTGCCCTGACGTTTGCGCTTTTCAAGGCCGGCATCGTGCCCGTGCTGGTGGACCCGGGTCTGGGCATCGCGCAACTGGACCAGTGCATCGGCGAGGCGGAGCCCATTGCCTTCATCGGCGTGGCCAAGGCGCACCTGGCGCGCGCGCTGCTCGGTTGGGGACGGCACACGCTGCAGATCCTGGTGTCGGTCGATTCGGTGCTCGGGTGGGGCGGCGCGACCTTGGCCGAAATCGAGGCGCTGGGCGAAACAGGCGACCCGGTGCTCGCCGACACCGGCCCCGACGACTTGGCCGCTGTGCTTTTCACCAGCGGCAGCACTGGCCCCGCCAAAGGCGTGGAATATCTGCACCGCCATTTCGTCGCGCAAGTCGAGTGCATCCGCGCGATGTATGGTATCGAACCCGGCGAAATCGACCTGCCGACGTTTCCACTGTTTGCATTGTTCGATCCGGCACTTGACATGACGACCGTCGTGCCTTCCATGGACTTTACAAGGCCGGCCGGCGTGGACCCGGCGATGCTCGCGGAGCTCATCGACGACTGGCGCGTGACCAACGTCTTCGGCTCGCCCGCGCTGCTGGCCACTGTGGCGGCGCATGGCGTGCCCAACGGCGTGCGCTGGCCGACCGTGCGGCGGGTGCTGTCGGCCGGGGCCCCGGTGCCGTGGCGGGTGCTCGACGCCATGCACCGCATTCTGCCCGCCGACGCCCAAGTGTTCACGCCATACGGCGCCACCGAGAGCCTGCCGGTCGCCAGCATCGGCAGCCGCGAAGTCCTTGCGCACACGCGGCAACGGACCGAGGCCGGCGGCGGCGTGTGCGTGGGTCGGCCACCCGAAGGCGTGCAGGTGCGGGTCATTGCCATCGACGACGGCCCGCTGCCGACCTGGGATCGCGCGAGCGAACTGCGTGCCGGAGAGATCGGCGAGCTGTGCGTGTACAGCCCGACCACCACGCGGGCGTATTTCGGCCGGCCCAACGCCACTGCGCTCGCCAAAATCGACCGCGACGGCCAGACGTGGCACCGCATGGGCGACGTCGGGTACTTCGACGACCAGGGGCAGCTCTGGTATTGCGGCCGCAAGGGCCACCGGGTCGAGTTGTCTGGCCGCACCCTGCACACGGCACCCGTGGAAGAAATCTTCAATACGCATGCATCTTTGCGTCGGTCTGCATTGGTGGGCGTGCTGCGGTCCGGTCGGGTCGTGCCGGTGGTGTGCATCGAATTGCGGCCAGATGCCCCTGTGCGCGGCAAGCCGCTTGCGGCAGACCTGGCTGCGCTCGCCGACCGCCACGACACCACCTGCGGCATTGACACGTTTCTCGAACACCCGGGGTTCCCGGTCGATGTCCGGCACAACGCCAAGATCGGCCGCGAGAAGCTGGCGGTGTGGGCCCAGGCCAGGCTCGGATGGCGCTAGTCGTCGTCACCGGGGCCAGTGGCTTCTTGGGGGGAGCGCTCGCGCGCGCCTTGCTTGGGCGTGGCGACAAGATCCGTTGCGTGCAGCGCTCAGCCGCACCCGAACTGCGCGCCTTGGGCGCCGAAGTCGTGCAGTGTGACCTCTCCGGCGACCCTGCCGCCGTGGCGCGCGCCTTCGCCGGAGCCGAGGCCGTGCTACATGTCGCCGCAAAGGCCGGGGTGTGGGGGCCGGCGCGCGTTTTCGAAGCCGCCAACTTCACGGCGACCGCCCAGGTCATCGAAGGCTGCAAGGCCAACGCCATCGGCAAGTTGGTCTACACCAGCACGCCCTCAGTCGTGCACGCGGGCGGCGATGTCGAAGGCGTGGACGAAGCAGCCCCGCTGCACCCCGATCCGAGGTCAGCGTATGCGGTGTCCAAGGCTGCCGCGGAGACCCTGGTGCGCGCCGCCAACGGGCCGGACCTCGCGACGGTGGCCCTGCGCCCGCACCTGATTTGGGGTCCCGCGGACACCCAGCTGACGGCGCGCATCATTGCGCGCGCACGCGCCGGCCGCTTGCGTCTGGTTGGCGGCGGGCTCAAGGTCATCGACGCCACCTACGTCGACAACGCCGTCGAAGCCCACCTGCTGGCCCTGGACCGACTGGGAGTCGGCGCTGCATGTGCCGGCAAAGCCTATTTCGTGGCCAACGGCGAGCCGATGCCGCAGCGCGACCTCGTCAACGGCATCCTCGGCGCCGCCGGGCTGCCGCCGTGCCAAAGCTCCATCGCGCCGTGGGCCGCCTACGCCGCGGGGGCGACGCTGGAGGTCGTGTGGCGGCTGCTGCGGCGCCAGGACGAGCCGCTGTTGACGCGCTTTGTTGCGCGCCAGTTGGCGACGGCGCACTGGTACCGGCTGGACGCGGTGCGGCGCGACCTGGGCTATCAGGGCAAGGTGACAACCGCGGAAGGGCTGACGCGGCTCGCAGCGTGGTTTGGGGCCAGTACCCTGCCGGGATGCGGGTCTTCCAGGTCGCTCGGCTACCGCACGTACAAGTAGCCGCTGCGGTGCCAGCCCTCGGGCGAGTTGTAGCAACCACTCCAGTCGGCCTTGTAGTTTCCGTTGTTGTACCCGGTGGCGATCGAGTAGATGATGTGCGGGCTGTGGTAGTTGTGGTCGCCGAGGTTGCAGCAGCCCTCGTCGGTGCCGCTGTACGTCGGTCCCCCATAGGTCATGGACCACGTCATCTTCTTGTTGCCAACCTTGGCTGTCGTATCGAAATTGGCGATGTTGTCAATCTTGCCAAAGCGGTGCGGGCTGGTGTTGCCGCAGCTCAGCCAGAACTGGTCGGTGTACAGCGCCTTGATGGCGGCGTCGCTGAGCTTGGCGCAACCGCTCTGGCCGGGTGAGGTCAGGCCGCCCACCGCGTTGGCGTCGATGTGGCACCACGACCCGCCCACCATGCGCGCCGCCAGGGTCCAACCGCTACCGTTGTTGGTCATGTCGCAGTAGGTCTGCACGGCTGGCTGCCCCGGGGGCGCGACCCAGTAGATGGCGTCTTTGCTGCCGGGCACCTTGTCGAGGATGTCCTTGCACGACGTGCCCGGGTTGTCGGCGGTGCCCACGCCTTGGATGGCCAGCGCGAACCAGCCCTTGCCGTTGCAGATGTAGAGCGCCTTGTCCTTGGAATTGGCGTAGGTGTAGCCGAAGTTGGCGGCGCTGCAGCCGAACGGGTGGCTTGCGGCGACCGGGTACTGGAAACCACCCTGCGCCTGCAAGACACCAGTCGCCGCCACTTTCTTGGTCGACAGCGTGCCGACCTCGATGGACCATGCGTTGAGCTTGCCGTCCTTGCCACCGAAGGTGCCGGCCAGGTCGGCCACTTGCAAAGACCAGATGCCCTTGGCGTTCTTGCCGATCCACGGCGCAAGGTCGCCGGCCACCAGCTTGTCGCCGGCCTTGAACGTCGCCTTGATGGCCGTGCCGCTGCCGCCCTGGTCGTGCAGCTTGTACGACGCCCCGGTCGGGTCGAAAAGCGTGACCCGCAGCTTGCTGATGTCGCTATTGACGATGTCGATGGTCACCGCGAGCGACTCGGCCAACCCGAAGTCCGGTACGTCGATGGCATCGGTCACCCCGGCCGGAAAGGCGTCGGCGATGTCGATCGGCGCCTTCGGGCTGGCGGCAACTTCCTTGAACTGGTTGGTCAAGAGGCCGTTGCTGATTTCGTCGAGGCCGTCCTTGGGCAGGTTGGCGACGCTGACGCCCCCATCCGCGCACTCCAAGCTGCCGTCGGCCTTGAACCCCTTGACCAATAGACCCGTGCCGCACGCGGCGCCCACCTTGGGCAGCACGGGCAGACCGAGAAGGTCCTTGTACTGTCCGGTTGCGGCGACGTCAGCCAGCTGCGGCAGGTTCGCCAGGTCCTTGTAGTTGCCCGACGCGGCGACCTTGGCCAGCGCCGACGCTTGCACGAAGTTGGCGAGGTCGGTCGACTTGGCGAACTCGGCCAACAGCTTTGCGTCGATGTGCGCGGCGCCGATGCAGCCGGTGCAATCCACAGCTTCGGCCTTTGCGGCGCGCAAGGCGTAGGCGACCGCTCCCAGCGTCTTGCGCGGCAATTCCGGGTCGTTGCCCACCGCGACGCCAAGCCACGCTTCGGACAGTGCCGCCAACGCGCTCTGCGGAATCGGGTTGACGGCGCCGAGCGCTGCCGCGAACTGCCCGCCCTTGACCGTGACGACGATCGGCCCCTCTTTCCACGCGCTCGCGCCGCCCTGGGCTTGGCCGTAGAGCGCAAAGGTCAGGGCGTAGTCGCCGTCCACGGCCGATCCACCGCCGGCCGCAACGATGGCGCCAGCCACGGCCAACTGGTTCGGCACGGCCGCTTGGGCCGCGGTTGCGATCACGACGGGCGCGGAAAGGAGGGCGAAGATGCGGATCAGGCGGTGCATGGCGCGGGTTTCCTTGCGGCGACGGCCGTTGCAGCGATTATCGACGCCGCGAGCGGCAGGCGCAAGCGCGTCTGACCCCCAGAATCCACCGCCCCGCGCCGGCCAGCCGCGGAGCGGCGGTGCCGGCGCCTTTTTTCGCCTCCACGCCGTGCCCGGCAGCGCCCGGCGGACCTTTTTTGCCCCCCGGTTTTGCCGCCCCC
>VGRO01000047.1 GCA_016875335.1 Deltaproteobacteria bacterium
TCAATCGGTTTCGCCTACTAGCTGCTCGTTGCGTGAAGGGGGCTCGCAGCCCCCTCGCGCGCCCATGCGCGCTCACCCCCGCGTCCGGCCGCAGCCGCGGCCGGAAGTACCTCGGCCCGGTTGCGCGCCGGAACCCGGCGCGAACTTCGGGCCTGAGGTACTAGTGTCCAGCGCCCCCCCGAAATCGACCGCGCCCGCCGCGGGAGTGCAGATGGCCAGTAGCCCCGCCAGCAGTCCGAGCGGCAAGGTGGCGCGGCGCCACGATACCCTGCTCATCGTCGACGACGAGCCGGCGTTCGTAGAATTGCTCGCCGAACACCTGGGCGGCGGCGGCTTTCGAATCCTCAAGGCCGCTGATGGCCACGAGGCGTTGCAGGTACTCAAGCGGCAGATCCCGGACCTGATGCTCATCGACCTGCAGATGCCGCGCCTGACCGGTCTCGAAGTCATCGAGGTGCTGGCCCGCCAAGATCGGCTGCCGCCGACGATTGTGATGAGCGCCTACGGCAGCCTGGACACCGCGCTGCAGGCGGTGCGGATGGGCGCGCTCGACTTCTTGTCCAAGCCGTTCAGGCTGGCTGAGGCCGAACTCAAGGTGCGTCTGGCGTTGGAGAAAGCCAAGGCTGGCCAGCGGCCGGCGGCGGCGCCCACCCCAGCCCCAGAGAGCGACGACGCTGCGGTGGACACGGGCGTCACGATGCCGGCATCGCGGATTTTCTACGGCATGGTCGGTCAGGCGCCGGCGATGTTGGCCCTTTTCAAGCAAGTCGAGCGCATCGCCCGCTTTGGCTCGACCGTGCTCATCAACGGCGAGTCGGGCACGGGCAAGGAGTTGGTGGCGCGCGCGCTGCACCAGGCCAGCCCGCGGGCGCGCGGGCCGTTCGTAGCGGTCAACTGCGGCGCCATTGCGCCCAACCTGTTGGAATCTGAACTTTTCGGGCACGTGCGCGGCGCCTTCACCGATGCGTTGGCCGACCGCAAAGGCATCTTCGAAGAGGCCAACGGCGGCACCCTTTTCTTGGACGAGATCGTCGATCTGCCGTTGAACCTGCAAGTCAAGCTGCTTCGCGTGCTGCAAGAGGGCGAGGTGCGTCGGGTCGGCAGCAACAAACCCATCGCCGTGGACGTTCGGGTGGCAGCGGCCAGCGCCATCAACCCGCGGGTGCGGGTGCGCGACAACCAGTTCCGCGAGGACCTGTACTACCGGTTGAGCGTCATCGAGCTGACCGTGCCGCCGTTGCGCGAGCGCCGCGACGACATCGCGCTGCTCATCGAGCACATCGTCGAACGCACCAACCTGCGGCTGGGCACGCACATCCGCGGCGTGGCGCCGCCCGCCTTGGCGCGCCTGCAGGCGTGGCACTGGCCGGGCAACGTGCGAGAACTGCAAAACGTGATTGAGCAGGCGTGCGTGATGGCCGAGAGTGACGAAATCACGGCCGATCTGATCACGGTGGGCCGCCCGGTCGAACCGCCGCCGCCCGTCAAGATCGAGGTGTCCGCGCCGGACACCCTGTCGATCCCGATGGCCGTCGAGGCGACCGAACGCAACCTCATTGTCGCGGCGTTGCAGCGCACCCACGGAAACCGCACCCATGCGGCCGAACTGCTGTCGATCTCCCCGCGCAACCTGCAATACAAGATCAAGCAATACGCCATCGATTCGCCGGCGCCGGTGGGCCGCCCGCCGCGGCCGGGGCCGCAGTAGGCGCATCGTGTCCGGTGACGCCCAGCCCGCGCTCAAGCCGCGCATGCCGGCCCTGGCCGACCGGCTCCGGGCGCGCTACCCGTTGCTGGGCGTGGTGGCTGCCGACGAACGCGAGGCCGTGCGCGAAGTGCAGTTGTGCTGTGGCAGCCTGGGCATCGCCGTCGAGGTGGCGTGGGCCGGCCGGCAGGCTGCGGCGCTGGTTGCGGCCGAGGCGGTGGCCAAGCTGGCCGACGCAACGCCGCGCGCACTGGTCCTGCCCGGCGCAGGGGCGCTGCTGCGCGATGCAGCGGTGGTGCGCCTGCTGAGCGAGGCGCTGACCAACGTCGAGCGCGCCGGCCAGTCGGTGGTGCTGGTGGCGGCGCACTTGCCCGAAGTGCCCGAGCTGGCGCGCGATCTGGTGGCCATGCCGTTGCCGCTGCCGCAGCGCGCCGAGGTCGAGCCGCTGGTCGCCGCCGCGCTTCGCGATGCCCAGGGACAAGTCGATCCCGAGACCTTCGAGGGCGCCGTGCAGGCGGTGCAGGGCCTGACGCTGGCCCAGGCCCGGCGGGCGCTGCGGCGGGTGCGGGGTCGGGCGCCCGGCGAGCAGTTGGCAGAACTTCGCGCCGAAAAGCGCGATTTGCTCGCCGGCACCGGCGTCGTCGAGGTGGTGACGCAGGTGCCAGCGCCGGGCGAGATCGGCGGCCTGGACGACCTGAAGACCTGGCTCGGCCGGCAGAAGTCGGCGATGACCCGCCAGGCGCGCGCCTACGGGCTGCCGATGCCGCGCGGCGTGCTGCTGGTCGGCGTGCAGGGGTGCGGCAAGACGTTGACCGCCAAGACGGCGGCCGCGGTGCTCGGGTTGCCGCTTTTGCGCCTGGACCTCGGGCGCCTGTACACCGCCGCAGCGGTGCCGGACGAGAACCTGCGCCATGCCTTGCAGGTAGCCGAGGCCATGGCGCCGGTGGTGTTGTGGATCGACGAGATCGACAAGGCGTTCGCCGGGGCGGCCTCGGGCTCGTCCGACGCGGCGGCGCGTGTGTTTGGCAGCCTTTTGACTTGGCTCGGCGAGCAGCGGCGCGGCGTGTTCGTGGCTGCCACCGCCAACCGCCTTGCGCACCTGCCGGCCGAACTGATGCGCAAGGGCCGGTTCGACGAGACCTTCTTCGTGGACATACCCGACCTGCAGGCGCGCGCCGAGATCTTCGCGGTGGCCATTGCCCGCAGCGGCCGCGACGCGCGCTCCTGGGACCTGGAGCGGTTGGCCAAGGCCGCAGACCGCCTGACGGGCGCCGAGATCGAACAGGCCTTTGCCGAGGCGATGCAGGTGGCGTTCTGTGGCGGTCGCGAACCGACGGCGGCCGACGTCGAGCACGTGCTGGTCAAAGTCGTGCCCTTCGTCGACACCTACGATGTGCAAGTGCGCGAACTGCGCCAGTGGGCCAAACGGCATTGCCGCAACGGCGCCCGCGACCGCAGTCTGCACGAGCTTTTCCAGGCGGCGCGCGACGGCCAGATCGGCGCCAAGGTCCACCCAGGAGGAGCGCGATGAGTCCACTGCCCGACCGTTTCGAAGTGGGCGTCATCGGCGCGGGGGCGTGGGGCACGGCCCTGGCCATCCACGCCGCGCGCACCGGCCATCCGACCGTGCTCTGGGCCTATGAGCCGCAGGTCGTCGCCGAAATCGACACCGTGCGTGAGAACCAGACCTTCCTGCGCGGCCACCGCGTGCCCGACAACCTGTGGGCGACGGGCGACCTGGAGCGCGCCGTGCGCAGCGCCAGGATCTTGCTGACGGTGATGCCGACCCCGCACGTCGCGCGGCTCGCCGGTCAGATGCTGCCCTACCTCGACGACGACCACTGCATCGTGTCCTGCAGCAAGGGCATCGACAACGAGTCGCTGGAGACCGTCAACGAAATTTTCGAGCGCGTCCTGCCGCGCCGCCTGCACCTGTCGTTGGCGTACCTGTCGGGTCCGAGTTTTGCGGCCGAGGTCGCAGCCGGGATGCCCACTGCGGTGACCATCGCCGCGATCGACCGGCGGACGGCGAAGTTCCTTCAAAAAGCTCTGAGTTCCGAGCGGTTTCGCTGCTATACCAGCAACGACGTCATCGGCGTCGAGATGGGCGGGGCGCTCAAGAACGTGATGGCCATCGCGGTCGGCGCGGCCGACGGGCTGGGCTTTGGACACAACGCGCGCGCAGGCCTCATCACCCGGGGCCTGGGCGAGATCACCCGGCTGGCGGTCAAGAAGGGCGGCAACCCCTTGACGATGCAAGGGCTGGCCGGCATGGGCGATCTCGTGCTGACCTGCACCGGCGACCTGAGCCGCAACCGCACGGTCGGCATTCGCCTGGGCAAGGGCGAGACCATCGACCAGATCCTCGGATCGATGACGGCGGTGGCCGAGGGCGTGCTCACGGCCAAGAGCGCGCATCGGCTCGCCGTGCAGTTGGGGGTCGAGGCGCCGATCATCGAGCACGCCTACAAGGTGCTCTACGAGGGCTTGGCGCCGCGCGCCGCCTTGGAGGGCCTGATGTCGCGGCCGCTCAAAGACGAGTTGGTGTTGTGAGGTCGTCGCAACCTCGGCGATCGCCCGTGCCCGACCCCGACGCAGCGGCGCAGTGGATCGAGATCGGCAAGGTGGGCAGGGCCCATGGAGTGCGCGGCGAGGTTCGGGTGCACGCCCACAACCCCGGCAGCGACGTCTGGGCGCCCCGCCAGGTCGTGCGGGCATGGAAACCTGGCGCTCCGGCGCGGCTGCTGCGGGTGCTCGATGCCAGGCCCGCCGGCAGCGTGCTCATCGTGGCCTTTGCCGAGTTGGCCGACCGCACACAGGCCGAGGCCCTGACCCATGCCGTTCTGCAGGTGGACGCTGCGCAGTTGCCGCCCGCGGGCGACGGCGAGGTGTATCTGCACGAGCTGCTGGGCGCCCATGTCCGCGAAGCCGGCGACGGCAGCGTGATCGGCGAGGTGGTCGGGTTTGCCGAGGCCGCGCAGACCCTCTTGCAGATCCGGCTGCGCGACGGCCGCGAGGCGCTGGTGCCGGTCGACGCCCCCGCCGTGGAGCAACTGGGGCGGGTCCCCGGCGAAGTGGTGGTGCGGCACGTCGCCGACTGGGTGACCTCGTGAACAGAGGGGGCCTTTGTTCAGGACCTTGATCAGACGAAGATTTCTTGACGCCTTGCCGGGCCAACTGCATCCCTGCTAGGCTCGCAGCCGCGCCCGCTGGGATTGTCCCGCGGGCGCGGGAGGAAGTCCGGTGACCGCCCCGCCAAGGGCTGCAAACCGGCGCTGACCCGCAACCGTGAGCGGTGCCCGCCCTGAGGACCTGGCGGCGCCGCGAGCCGGGAACTCCCGTGTGCTGCGTGCCCTTTCGTGGTTTGAGGGGCGGCGCGCGTCGGGTGCCGGCCTTTGCGGGTGCGCTCCCAGACGCACACGGACGACCGTTTGACCCGGTAGCCCGTCGCCGTTTCCTTGCAAATTGCGGATGGCCCACGGCCCGCGGGTTCCACCTTCGGTCCAGAGGAACCGCCATGCGCACCTGTCAGAATCAGTTCTTCAACCTTGTCGCGGCGTTGTGCGCCGCTGGCCTCGTCGCCGGTTGCGCCGCGTCGACACCGAGCGGCTCGACCGGCAGCGCCGACACCGCGAGCATCGACGGCACCACTGGCGGCGATGCCAGCGCCGGCGGCGACACAGCCGCCAAGACCGACACCGCAGGCGGCGAAACCGCCGCGGCTGCTGCCATCGAGATCGCCGGCACCTACAACGACAACTTCGGCGGCAGCGAGACCATCGCCAGCGACAAGTGGCAGTTCTCGTTTGGCACCTCGACCATCGTGCAGTACGACAACGCCAAGAACGACGCCTACTTGCAGGCGCCGGCCGACGACAAGTTCAACCCCAGCAAGTTCAGCAAGATCGTGTGGACCGAACCCAAGGTGGACAGTTTCTACTACTGCACTGTGGTCATCGGCGCGGCCACGCTCGACCTCGCCAAGGCGTCGACGCTGACCGCGGACGACAAGAATCCAGAAAAGACGGGCTGCGGCGGGGTCGGCTGGACCAAGCTGACCAAGAAGAAGTGATGCGCTGGGTGCTGCCGCTCTTGGCGATCGCCGGGTGCGCCGCCGAGGGTGTGCCGAAGGCCGCGGACCGCTGGGCCGACCGGATCGTCGCGTTCGCGCCAGGTCCGACGGCTGGCTTTGGCCAGGACAAGCTGCCCGAGGTGGTGCTGGGGCCGCCGCAAGGCGCAGGGGATGGCGCTGGCAGCTTGCACGTCCTGTCGATGGGCAAGGGCGGCGGCATCACGGTGGCCTTTGACGATCGGGTCGCCAGCGACGGTCCCGGTCCCGACCTGGTGGTGTTCGAAAACGCGTTCGTCGGCTTTGCAGAGACGGCGCGCGTCGAGGCCAGCGCCGACGGCACGCACTGGAGCGCGTGGCCCTGCGACCCTGCAGGGGGCGTGACGGCGACCTGTGCCGGCCTGAACCCCGTGTGGCTGGCCGGCGAACCGACTGCGGGCTCCGCAAGTCCGAAGCTGTGGGGCGGCGACGCCTTCGATCTGAGCGAAATTGGTTTGAAAACGGCTCGCTATGTGCGCCTGACCGACACCGGCGACAACCAGTACCTGGGCATCACCGGTGGTTTTGATCTGGACGCCGTTGCAGCGGTGCACCCGGCGCCGTGATCGCTTCTACTTTTTCTTGTTCAGCCACGCTTCGTAGCTCTTGAAGTCGTAGGGCCGGCCCAAGAAATCGGCGACCAGATCCGCGGCGTCCTTGCTGCCGCCGGGTTCCAGGACCAGCTTGCGGTAGCGCATCGCCACCGCCGGGTTGCCGATGCCCTCCTTGGCGAACCGCGAGAACATGTCCTTGGCGATGACCATCGACCACATGTAGGTGTAGTAGATGGCCGAGTAGCCGTTGAGGTGCCCGAAACTGGCCTGCATGTGGGTGTCTGCCACGGCCTTGTACGGGCTGTAGCGGCTCTGGACTTCCGCCACCAACGCGTCCTGGTCCAAGCCCTTGGGGTCGCGGTGGTGCATGCCCAGGCTCAGGCCGGCGTAGAACATCTGGTGGCGCACCCACAGGCCCTTGCCGAACTCGTCCGCGGCGACCAGCCTCTTGACGAGGTCCTCGGGCAACGGTTCGGCCTTGTCGTTGGTGGCAAACGCCTGGAGCGTGCCGTAGTCCTTGGCCCACTCTTCGAAGATCTGGCTCGGCGCCTCCACGAAGTCCCACTCGGTGGCGACGCCGGAAAAGCGCGGCATGGCCTGATGGCCACCAAAGGTGTGGTGCAGCAAGTGCCCGAATTCATGGAAAAACGTCTCGACCTCTTTGTGCTCCATCAGGCCGTTGCCGCTCTTGGGGTTGGGAAAGTTGCAGACCAGCACGCCCGCCGGCCGTTGGCGCCCCGCGACGCCGTTGACCAAGGTGAACTGCGCGGCGTGTTTGTATTTTCCTTCGCGCGGGTGCATGTCGAGGTAGATCGTGCCGTAGTGCTTGTCGCCCTCCAGGACGTCGTACACCTCAACCGACGGGTGCCAGACCTGCGCGTCGCTCTTGGCCTTGTAGGTGATGCCAAAGAGCCGGCTGGTCAGGTCGAGCAGCCCTGACTTGACCTTGTCGTAGTGCAGGTAGGGGCGCATGGCCTGGGCGTCGAAGGCGAACTTGGCTTTCTTGACGCGGCCTTGCAGGTACGCTTGCTGCCAGTCGTTGACCTCCGTCGCGGACTTGTCCAGGCCCTTGAGCTCGCCGAGCAGCACCTGGTACTCGGCTTTCATGCGTGGTTCCGCGGCTTTGGCGACGCGGGTCACGAAATCTCCGACCGCCGTGGCATTCTTGATCATCTTGTCGGCCGTCACGCGCTCCGCCCAGGTGGCAAAGCCGGTGCTCTGCGCCAACTCGTGGCGTGTCTCCAACATCTTCTGCAAGTTCAACTGGTTGGCCGGCCAGCCGCGCTGCCGGTAGGCGACGTACAGGGCCTTGCGCGCCGCGTCGTCGTCGGCGTATTGCATGAACGGGATGTAGTCGGGGTAGTCGGTCGAGACCTCGACCTTGCCGTCCGCGTTGGGCTTGTGAGCGTCGATCCAGTCCTGCGGCAGCCCCTTGAGCTGGCCGGCCGCCAGCGCCACCTTGCGCACGTCGCTGGCGATCGCCTTCTCGAACGCCTGGCCGACCTGCACCAACTCGTCCTGCAATCTCTTGATGCGCGCCCGGGTGGCGTCGTCCTTGTCCACGCCAGCGAGCCTGAAATCGCGCAGCGTCAGCGCCACCAGCCGCTTGACGTCGGGACCTTCGGCGCTGACGTCCAGTTTGGCCAGCGCGTCGTACAGGGCGCGGTCGAGCGCGATCTCGGTCTTGAGCTTCTCGGTCTGCTGCTCGCATGCCGCGGCGGCGTCGCGGACCGCCTTGTCCGGGTGCACCGCGAACATCAGGCTCGATTCGGCCGAGGCCAGGTCGATCGCGATGGTCAACTCGTTGAGCGCATTGACCACTGCCGTCAGCGTGGCGGGCGCCGCGCGCGGGCTCGGGGTCGCGAACGACGCCAGCGCCTCGCGCTGGCTCTTGGCGATTTCCAGGCGCTCGCGGCAGCGCTGGGTCAGCGGGTCCACGGCGGGTTCCGCGGGCTTGGAGGTCGCGGACGCCGCCGCCGGCAGCTCCGTCGGGGCTGGCGCGGGTGCCGGCGTCGGTTGGGTGGGTGGGCCGCCACACGCAGCGCTGAGCGCCCACGCGGCGGCGGCGGCGACCCAGGTTCGGCGCGCGAATTGAAAAACGTTGAGATCCACAGATGTTCTCCTTGGCGCCCGCGGGCCGCGCGGGCGCGGATTGTGCCACGGGTGGACGGCGACGCCAAAACTGCGCCGCGCGGCACGCGGCCGATTTGGAAATGACTAGCGCAATCACACTGTTTCATCGTTTCTGGCCAAGTGTTGACGAAATTGCGGCCCGCATGGACGATACGCGCGGCGCGATGCCCCTTTTGAGGGCGGATCGGCTGCGCCGCGGGGAGCCTGCATGTTCGCCATCACCATCCGGGAACGAAGCGGACAGGTGTACACCTTCCACTTCGACAAGCCCGAGGTCCTGATCGGCCGCGTCAAGGGCAACGACGTCATCCTGCCCAAGCAGAACATCAGCAAGCGCCACACGCTGGTCAAATCGCTCGCCAAGCGATTCATCGTCGAGGACCTCGGCAGCACCAACGGCACGTACGTCAACGGCCACCGCATCACCACGGCGGTCGAGGTCGGGCCGGACGACAAGGTGTACCTTGGCGATTTCGTGATGAATTTCACGGATCTGTCGGATGTGGGCGCTGTCGGCGTCCCCGACGTCCCCGACGTCCCCGACATGCCCGAAGTGCCCGACACCGCAGGCGGCGTGGCCGGCCAGCAGCAGCCTGAAGCGCAGTCGATGCGCGCAACCCAGCACATGGCCCCGCCGAGCGCCGACGCGGGCGGCTCGCGCGGGGTGCCCCCACCGACCATCCCGCCGGTCGCGCCCGTCGTGGACCCGCTGTCGAGCGACCTGCCGCAAGTCGAGCCGCTGGATCTGCCTGCGGAACTGATGGATCTGAGCGGCGGCGAGTCGCCGCAGGAGTTTCTGGACCGCATGACCGGGCCGCTCGACGGCCTGCAGCACGCGATGAGCTCGGACGCGTTCAAGCCTGAGCTCAACCTCGGCAGAATCCCCGCGCAGCCGGCCAACCAGAGCCCGCTGTCGGCGATTCCGGGGCTCGCTGGCGCGATCAAGGCGCCCTCGCAGCCCAAACCGGTCTCGAAGCCCTCGTTTGCTCCGGTGGAGGCCGCCATCCCCTCCGCGGCCAAGGCCGACGCAGCGCCGCGCCCGCCCGAAGCCGTCCCCGCGGCCCCGCCAGCCGCTGTGGTGGCACCCGCGCGCGCGCCCAACACCGGCTCGGCCAGGCCGTCGGTCCCCATCGCCAGCGGCGCCGCCGGATCGGCCAGCCCCGCAGACGCCTACTACGACGCGCTGGGCGCGCTGTTCCGCGCAGCGCTGACCGAGTTGCGCGCCAGCTTGCCAGGGGACGCCTCGCAGATGTCCGAGGCCGACTGGACCGAGATGGAGGATCGCGTCAACGCCTTCGTCGATGCCGCCCATGCCAATGGCGCCTTGCCGGCGGGGGTGGATGACGCCTGCCTGCGCCGCGACCTCATTTACGAGCTGACCGGCCTCGGACCGCTCGAGGCCATGCTCGACGATCCGGCCATCGAGGCCATCGAGATCAACAGCCCGGCGCAAATCCTGACCGTGAGCAAGGGCTCGCGGACGCCTGTCGAGCGCCGCTTCTCGTGTCAGCAGGCGCTGGCCCTGGCCGTGGATCGCCTGGTGCGCGCCACAGGTCAGAGCGGCCGGACCGGTTCGCACATGGAGGGCACGCTCGTCGACGGCACCAGCGTGTACGTGGTGTGGCCGCCGATGTGCCCCGCCGGACCCGCGGTGGTACTGCGCAAGCCGCGCGCCGACGCGCCGAGCCTCGCCGACCTGGTCCTGCGCGGCATGGTCGGCGAGACGGCGGCGCAAGTGCTGGCGCAGTTGGTCGGCATGCGCCGCAGCGTCGCGATCGTCGGGCCGGTCGGCGTCGGCAAGCGCACGGTGCTCAATGCGCTCGGCCAGCAGGTCGACGCGTCTACCCGCATCGTGGTGCTCGAGGACGGCCAGCGGTTGCGCCTCGGGCACGACCAGGTGGTGCGCATCGACGCGGCAGTGTTCGGCGAGGGCAACCACTCGCCGCTGCGGGTCGTGCAGCGGCTGCGCCCCGAGTGCCTGTTGCTCGGCGATACCGCGTCGGTCAGCCTGGACGACCTGTTCAGCGTCGCCAACGACGCCCTGCCGCCGTGGATCGGCGTGTTCGTTGCGCGCGACGCCGCCGACCTCATCGAGCGTGCGACCCATGCGCTGATGTTGCGCCACCCGGGCCTTCACGAGGCCACGGCGCAGGCGCGGGTGTTGCGCGGCCTGGACACGATCGCCGTCTTCGTGCCGAGCGAGCACGGGTACGCGCTGTCGAGCGTGTGCGAGGTGTTGCGTCACGGCGCAGCAGGTGAGCAGTTGATTGAACTCGCGCTGCCTGGCGCCTACAGCGCATAAGGCGCGGAGCGGGCGGCCACCGTGTTCACCCTCATCATCGAGGACAAGAACGGCGCGCTCGTCGGCGAGTACACGTTCGAGGACGGCGAATTCATCGTCGGCCGCAGCCAGCAGGCCGACATCCAGTTGCCCGCCGACAACGTCTCGCGCCGGCACGCCCGCATCTTCACCGAAGAAGGCCGCTGCTACATCCAGGATCTCAACGCCGCCAACGGCGTATGGGTCAACGGCCGGCGCATCCACGCCTCGACCGAGTTGCCGCGGTCCGCCCAGGTGCGGATCGGCGACTTCTTCTTGCACATCGAGGGCGCGGCGTTTGCCCGGCCCATGACCTCGCCGGTCTATGCTCGGCTGGTGCCGATGCCCGGCTCGATCGGCGAATTGACCGAACTGACCCAGTCGCCGGTGATGGTCGGCCGCGGCAAGGACTGCGCGGTCGTGCTGCAAGACGTGTCGGTGTCGCGCATCCACGCCAAGCTGACCCAGGACGACGGCGGCCGCGTGTTCGTCGAGGATCTGCGCAGCAGCAATGGCACCTACGTCAACGACCGCAGGATCGCGTCGCAGGAGATGCAGCACGGCGACCGCATCCGCTTTGGCACCGTGGCCTTCTCCTTCCAGATCGAGGGGATGCCTGACGTGGACCTGAGCGAGGCCGCCCCCCAGCCGCAGCGCCGCACCCAGGCCAGCGTCCAGGGCGCCTACGCGCAGCGGGCCCACCAGGCGTTTGCGCCAATGGAGCACCCGCCCGAGCAAAGCTACCCGGTGGAGCAACGCACGCTCCTGCCGCAAATAGCCGCCATCGCCGTCATCGTCGTCGCATTCGTCGCCCTGGTCGTGCTGGCCGGCTTTGCCTACGATCGCTTCGTCGCGCCCAAACTCGACGCCAAGAAGCCTGAGGTCGAGGGCGCGCGCGGGTCCCGCGAGACCAAGGCCCACGACGACGACGACGGCAAGCCCGCCAAGAAGTCCAGGTCCACCGAAGCGCCCGAAGCCCCAGTCCCCGACCCCAAGGCCGTGCAAAAGGTGCAGTTCGACGAACTGATGGTCCAAGGTCGCGAGCAGATGGCGCAGAAGCAGTGGGCCGCCGCGCGCGGCCACTTCGAGCGGGCGCAGCGCCTGGACGTCCTGGCCAGCGAACCGCAAATCGCCCTGAACAAGATCGCCTTGGAAGAAGACGCCGGAGGCAAAGTGGCCGAAGCCTTCAAGGCGTTTGAGCGCAAAGACGCCCGCGGCGCAGTCCGCCTGTACAAGCAGGTGCCCGCCAGCTCGGTCTACGGCCTCGACGCACAAAAGCAGTTGCAGGCGATCGCCGATTTGGCCGAGTTCGACCGCCAGAAGTCGTGCCACGGCCGGCCGCGCGACCTGGTCAAGTGCCTCGCAGACTGCGAACTGGTGCTGTCCACGGGCCGGGCCGGCGCGGCGGCCGGAGACGAATGCCAGCGGTTTGCGCAGCAGTCGGGGCAGCCGGACAAGGGCGACAAGCCGAGCGGCGGACCCAAACGGTAAGAGGGGGTAGCCAAAACCCTGTCCCTGTCCCTGTCCCTGTCCCTGTGCCTGTCCCTGTCCCTGTTGCGGACCCTGTGCCCGTGCCTGCCCCTGTCCGGCGCCACAGTCGGGCACTACCGCCACCGCCGGTTCGGCGCCGGCTGACCCTGAGGGCCGGGTGAGGCCCAAGCCCGCATCGCAAGGACGGAACTCCGGCGTCGGGCGCCCGGCCGCGGTCAATCTGCAACGCCGCGGCCATAGCGACCGCGCAGAGCTATCAGCGTCAGCCGGCTTCGCCGGGCAGTGGCAGGGGCAGGGTCTGGGGCAGGGCCGGGGCTGGGCTAGTAGCCGAAACCTATTGCCGATTTGTTGCCGCGCGACGGCTGTCATCGCGGAGCGAATTCGGGGTTTCCCCTGCCAGCCCTAGGAGCGGCGTTCAGTCTGGCGTGGCAGTGGTCGACGCTTCGTCGGGTTCGGCAGGTACGTTGGTGCCGATGTAGAGGTCGTCGACGGTCAGTCTTATGTCCAACCGTTCGATGTGCAGCGCTTCGCCCGTCGAAAAGGTCGAGTAGCGCCAGAATGGGTGGTCCTGCCGTTCGAGTACATCGACCTGGCGGTGGCTGGTATACACCACGACGTAGGCCTGCAAGCTGTCGAGCCTGCGGTACTTCTGGAACTTGGCGCCGCGGTCGTAGTCCTCGGTGGACTTGGACAGGACTTCGACGATGAGGCACGGATGGCGCTTGACGACCGGGTCCGCGCGGTCGCGGACATCGCAAGTGACGAACACATCGGGGTAGAAATAGGCGTCCAGTCGCTCGACCAGGACCTTGACGTCGCTGAACGGCACCTTGCACCCGCGCGGGAGAAACTGTCCGCGCAGCGCTACAGTGGTGTTGTACACGATGTCGTTGTGGGTGTCGGTCGATCCGGCCATGGCGACCATCGCGCCGTCCACGAATTCGTGGCGCTCTGCGCTCGCGGCCTCAAGGGCGAGGTACTCCCCGGCGGTCATGTGGACCTTGCAGGCGGCGTCGGCCATGGGGCACCTCGCGAGACGGCACTCGCTGCGGGCAGTGTACCCGGTGCAGGTTTGGGGCGGCAAATGTCGAGCGGGCCGGTTGGCGCAAGCCAGCGTCGACGGAGTGCCCCAAGTAGCGCTCGGCGCGGCGGTCGAATTCGCCGACCTCGTCAGCGCCCAGGCTGTTGCGGCGTAACTGGTTGAGTTCTTGATGAGAGTCGGACCGCGCCCATCCGAGGCCCGAGCGCAGGAGGCGGCGCGTACTTCGGCACACCTTGGCTTCGATGTCCGCGGTACAAACCAGGCTTCCACCGTGGCCGCAGCAGCGTGCGCTTTGCTTGAGCCCAGTTGGACCATGGACACGCAATTCGTTGACAGGGCCCCGCGCGCAGCGCACCATGGCTGACACGCCCTTGCTTGCCAGGGCGGCAGTGGCACGGGCCGGTTCCGGACAGCCCATTGGGGGCTACGATGTTTCGATCCCCTACCTATGGGGTCGTGCAGAAGGGCTCTCTTGCTGGCCTGCGCGGCTGCCTGGGCGTGCACAACGGATTTGGCGGTCGTCGCGATTGAGGTCGCGCCGCCTCAGCCCAGTGCGACGAATGGCGTGGCAACGGCGATGCAGGATGTTGCGGACGTCCCGGACTCCGCACCACCATTCAGGGCAGGTTCGAGCAGCGATCAGGGTGACGGCTTTTTCGTCGATAGCGCTGAAACCGACGCCGAGATGCAGCAGTCGACCGGCGTGGACGAAGGCGAAGTGGCAGCACAGCAAACCGAAGTAGCCACTCAGCAAGCCGATGCCGCGTTTGTTGACGGACCAAATCCCATCGAAATCAATGACAGTACAAATGAAAACGCGGACGGCGCGGTCGACGCGGACGAAGTAGACGCTGTCGACGCAACGGCCGACGCGCCTGAACCGGACATTCCGCTACCGGTGCCAGCTACGCTGCTCGCGTTGAATCCGTGCCCCGCACTGCCGAACGACCCCACTTCAGCCGCGACACCGGCCACCTCGGCGACGCCCTCTTGTTTGGAGGCCTACGCCCCAAATGCGCCCAAGCCGACCGGAAAGGCGTGCCCGTCGTGCGCCGTGGGCGAAGAGTGCCCAGCATGCGGTTCGTCGATTTGCAGCAAGTACACCTGCGGCCCTGGCCATTCGTGCATAGTCGAATGGGGAAAGGGCTCTTGCACGCAGTACGCATCGGCGTGTAGTCAGATGGTTGGGGGCGTCTGCTGGTGGGACGGGTCGTGCCAAGTCGGCCCATGGTGCGACTTCCCATACCCGCCCACTTGCAGCCCTGTTTCCTGCGTGGACGGCAACGCCGCTACGGCAGACCTTTGCTCCAATAATGGTTGCCAGCATGCCGAGTTGGCATGCGACGACGGCAACCCGTGTACGCAAGATACCCAGGACAGCTGCATGGGCTGCGTCTTCACGCCGACCCCGCCAAAGGCCTGCTCGACGCTGTTGGCTGGGGCCGGCCTGTGCTCAAGTGGCACCTGCAAGCCGACGGGCCCCGCATCTGCGACGTCCGTGTTACTGCCTGCCAACGTTTCCGCGGAGGCAGCATTTGGCCTCGACGACGGGCTGCTGCTGCTGGGTCGGCCGCAGAACTGCGGTTGGGAGAACAAGCACGTCTGGATCGGCCGCGTAACCGCCGACGGGGGCTTGGCTTGGCACGGGTGGCTTCCTGCGTTCTCGGCCGGGTTCTTGGGCAGCCTCGACAAGGGCCTGTCCGTGTGGCTCTACGTCAGTGGGCCGCAGCCCATGGCCGAACTGCTGGTTCGCGCAACCGTCGCTGATGGAGCGCTGCTGAAATGGAGCCTGCCTGAGACTACGTTTTGGGCCGGTGGGTGCGGCTACTTTACGGACGGCCCGACTTCTTGCCTGGCCTTGCTGCCAACGGGCATTGTCTGCGGCATGTACCACTGCGTGGCGATACCCGGTTCGACAGCAAAAGTGGCGGCAGGCGGTTTTGGGGGGGCTGGGGGCGACCACTATGTTTGGCTGGACAACGTGACGCTTGGGCTGAAAACGTGGGGGACGAATTGGGTTCCCGGGCCGGAAGGCGGCGCTGAGGTTGCGATGGTCAAGCCAGCTGTCACTGTTCAGACGAGTGCGGGCAACGGCGTCAAGGGATGGGAATGGTTCAAGAGTGCCGCCAATGGGGAAGACAGTTGGGGCGACAACCGCAGCGCAACGGCCCTGAAGGCAACCGGCGGCAGCACCCATGTCGTCGCCGGTGAGCGGTCGAAAGACGTGTGGTATTTCGGCCGAGGCCCGTACATCGCCCGCTTCGAAGCGCCGATGAAGCCCGCGTGGACGGCCGAGTTTGCGCTTGAGCATTCGAAGTCTGCGCCGCAACCCCGCGACATTGTCGTCTTGCCAGACGGCCGCGTTGTCGCCGTCGGCCTGCACTGGATCGGTTGGACGACCAACAAGGGTGCTGTCGCGGGCCAGGAGCGACCGAAAGGTCCCGGCAGCACCTTCGTAGGTGCGCACATCGTAGGCAACCACCTGCTGCTGGTTGCGTATGATCGCGTGTGGCGCGTGCCCGTCTCTGCATTCCCCGCGCCATGAAGCGCGAGCTGAGCCTCGGCCCTGGTCCCATCGCACCGTGCGGATAGCGTGGTTGCCCGAGTCGGCGACAACCGACGCCCCCCGCCGGCAGCCACGCAGTGCCCGTCGGAGCCTCAAACCTCGCAAGACTGCCCTTGCCGTCTTTTGGCCGCACCAAGAACCGGCAAGCCAAATGTACGCGTGTGTACACATGGTTCTGGCTGTCGCTGACCCTGTGCCTGTGCCTGTCCCTGTCCGGCGCCACAGTCGGGCACTGCCGCCACCGCCGGTTCGGCGCCGGCTGACCCTGAGGGCCGGGTGAGGCCCAAGCGCGCATCGCAAGGACGGAACTCCGGCGTCGGGCGCCCGGCCGCGGTCAATCTGCAACACTGCGGCCATTGCGACCGCGCAGAGCTCTCAGCGTCAGCCGGCTGCGCTGTGAACAGCCCCCGAATCCCGCATCCATCCAGTGAAACGCGCAAACTCCGCCGATTTCAAGCCCATGGCATGGCGCCTTCGGCCGGCAACCGGCAAGGGCCACCACCCACCACCAGCGCCCCATCCTATTTCCCCGCCGCAGCCCAGCGGTCGCGGTGCCGCAGATAGATCGCCGACTCGGGCTTGAGCGCCAGCGCCTTGGCCACCGCCGCCCGGGCCTCTTCCATGCGCCCGGCCCGCGCGAGCACTGCGCCCATCAGGTAGTGTGCCCAGTGATCATCGGGCTTTTGCTGCACGATCCCACCCAACAATTCCAGCGCCCAGGGCGGCCCCCACGGCTGGCCCAGCGCCTCGTGGACCAGAAAATCAGCCACCAGTTCGGCCGCTTGGGCGTCGCCTGGCCGCCCCGCCAAGTAGCCGCGCAGTTCGGCTTGCGCGGTGTCGGGCTGGCCGCCGCGCAGCAGGCACCTTGCGCGCCAGTAGTGCATGCCCCCGCGGCTTTTGTCGGGCGTGCCGGCAAACGTGGCCAGCGCGCCGAAGGTGGTCGCGCACGCCATGTGGTCGCGGGCGACCCGCGTCTGGTAGCGGCCGAGCAGGCGGATCGCCGCCAACACGTCCAAGCGCGCGCTGTCGTCCCACGTGGCCGCCGCAGACCAGCGCACCGGGTCGCCCGCGAAGGTGCGCAGCAGGTCTGCCGCTCGCTGGGCGTCCGGCCCACGCAAAGAGTCTGCGGCACAGCGCAGCACCGGCAGGGTTTCGACCGCCGTGTGGGCCGGCGGCAGGCCCGGCGGCAGCGGCTGCGCGCACCACGCGACCGGGGTCGTGCGGGTCAGCAATTCCTTGAGCGTCGCGGCGTATTCTGCCGCGCTGTCGAAACCCTCGATGCGGCCGACCTCGACGCGCTGGCCGGCGATCCGCCGCAGGACCACGGTGGACGGATACCCCAGAATGCGCAGCTCGGCGGCCGCCGCGCCGCCCGCGGGCGTGTCCACGTCCAATTCGCGGTAGGTGTGGCCCGCCAGCGCCTGTTGGCCGGCAGGTGTGTCCAAGAACCGGTGGTGCAGCTCGTTGCACGGTTCGCACCAGTCGGCCGCGGCCACGACCACCAAGGCGCCCGCGCCAGCGTCGGCCAGCCCCGCGTCCACCGGGTCCGGCGCTGCAGCGGGCGCGGCGGCTGCGGACCCGGCTCCGCCCTGCGCCGCGGCGCACGCCGTCATCGCACCGGCAAGGAGGGCCGCCAGCAGCAGGTCCATACGGCGATGCACCATGGGACACCCGCGCCGCATTGCGGCTGAAAAGCGAAGAAAATGCAAGCGGATCGCCCGGGTGCGGCCCCAGTGCGCGCAAGCATAGCCGATCAGCGGTGCCTGCGCATGGCCCAGCGCCCCGCGCCCTCGGCGATGCCATCGACGTTCAATCGAGCCACGCGCACCGCGATGGCTGCGGGCAACCGGCGCGCGGCCGCCGCGCGCAGCAGGTCGGCGACGACACCGCGCTCAGCAGCCGTTGGCCAGTGCAGCGCCAACGCGGTGATGCCGTAGGCCGCCACCAGCGCGCGGCCAAACCGCAAGGCATCGTCCGCCATGCGTTGCAGGACTGCCCTCGCCATCGGGTCGCCCGCCTCGGCGCGCCCCGCGAGGTCGGCGCCCCCTTGGCCCGCCGAAGCCGGCAGTTGGGCGAGCGCCGCCGTGCGCGCCAAGGCCGCCGGGCCGAGCACGGTCGTCGCGCAGCCGCGGCCGCCACATCCACAGCGTTCGCCGGCCGGGTCGAGCGGCCAGTGGTTCACATCCGGGTCGCGGCCGTCGGTGTGCAGCGGCCGGCCACCCACCCACACGCCCACGTCCAGCGCCTCGCCCAGCGACAACAGGGCGATGTTGCGCGGCGGACCGCGATCAATGCGCGCCAGGTGCGCCAGCAACGCGCTGGTCCCGGTACCGACGGGTACACAGGGCAGACCCGCGGCGTCGCCAACTGCGCGGGCCCGATCGACGGCGGCGGACCACGGCAATTCGCGGGCCGCCAAGGCGATGGCCGTGGGCCGCTGCGGGCACCGTTCGACCACGACGCGGCAGGCCGCGGCGACCGCGGCGGCATCGGGCGGACCCAAGACCTGTCGCACATCGCCGACTCCGGTCCGTCGCTGCACCGCGACCACGCGCGCGCCGTCCGCGCGCCACTCAACCCCAAGCGTCGTCGCGTCGACCGCGGGCATCACAGACCCGGCCGCGGGCGCTGCCGCCACGCCTCGAACGTCAATAGGGCCCACAGCACCTTGCGGTGGTCCGCCCTGCCCGCCGCGTGTTCCTCGATGAGGCGCGCGACGGCCGCGGTGTCCAGCAGGCCACTTTGCGCGACGCGGTGCGGCGCCAACACGTCGCGCATCCAGCCGTGCAAAGGCCCGCGCAGCCAGGCGCCGAGCGGAACGCCAAAGCCCTTCTTGGGTCGCCGCACGATGTCGGCGGGCAACTTGTCGGCCGCGAGTTGGCGCAGGGCCCACTTGGCCGTCCGGCCGCGCAACTTCTGGCCGGTGGGCAGCGCGCGGGCAAACGCCACCACATCCGGGTCGAGCAGCGGCGCGCGGGCTTCGAGGCTGTGCGCCATCGACGCCCGGTCGACCTTTTGCAGCACCCCGTCGGCCAAGTAGTAGCGAGCGTACAGGCCCGCCAGCGCATCGAAGTCATCGCGGGCCGGCAGCCGCCACGCCTGCCACGTCTGCTCGACCTGCAGCGCGAGATCGGGCCGCGCCAACGCGGCATCGCCGTCGCCGCCGCGCAGCGCTTCGCGGGCACCGTCGCTCAACAAGCCCACGGCGCGGTCGATCGGCCAGCCGCCGATCCACGCGAAATGGCGCAGCGCTGGCGGTTGGCCGAGCCCGGTGACGAAGCGCTTGGTCTGGTAGTCCAGACTCCAGTTCTGGTGCGACACCGGCAGCCGATCGACCACCATCTGCAGCGGCCGGTGCAACAGCGAAACGCCGATCGCGTCGCAGACTCGACCGAACCGGTGGCCGGCAAAGCTCGGGTAGCCGAGGAACCACTCGTCGCCTCCGTCGCCGCCCAGGGCCACCGTCACCCGTTCGCGCGCAAAGCCGCACAGGAACCACGTCGGCACGATGCTGGGATCGGCGAGCGGTTGGTCCAGACGCGCCAGGATCTCGGGCACCAGCGCCAGGCTCTTGTCGGCAGACAGGACCCGTTCGTGGTGGCGGGTGCCGAGGTGCCGCGCGACGGCGCGCGCGTGCGCCGATTCGTCAAAGCTCGGGTCGTCAAATCCGATGGCAAACGTGTCGATGTCGGCCGCCGACCGCACCTGCGCCGCCGCCCACGCCACCAGCGACGAGTCGATTCCGCCGGACAGGAAAATGCCGAGCGGCACCTCGGCCATCAGCCGGCGCTCGGTGGCGGCGATGATCAACCGCTGCAGCTCGGCCTGTGCGGCACGGGGGTCGGTCGGCGCCAGATCTGGATCCGCCGGCCGCGGCGGATGCCACAGCCCTTGGGTCAAGATGGGCTTGCCACCATTGGCGCTCCACAGCCAAAAGGCGCCCGGTTCGACGGCGTGGACATGGCGCAACATCGACCGCGGCGCGGCCACGTAGTCGAGCACCAGCAGGGACAACAGACCGTGCGGGTCGATCGCGTCGTCCACGGCCGGGTGGGCGCGGACGGCCGACAGTTCGGTGCCGAACACCAGTGTGTCGCCGCGGTCGCACACGCCGACGAACAGCGGCTTCTTGCCAAAGCGGTCGCGGGCCAGGAACAATTGCCGGCGGTGTCCGTCCCACAGGGCCAGGTCGAACATGCCGTTGCAGCGCTGCAGCAGGCTCGTGCCCCACTCCTCCCAGCCGTGGATCAACACCTCGGTGTCGCTGCGCGTGGCGAACACGTGGCCTGCCGTCTGCAACTGGCTGCGCAATTCCAGGTGGTTGTAGATTTCGCCGTTGAAGACGATCTGCACCGCGCCGTCTTCGTTGCCCATGGGCTGGTGGCCGCCCTGCAGGTCGACGATCGACAGCCGCGCGAAGCCGAACACGCAGCCGCCCTGTACGGCCACCGCGTCCGCCGCGACGGGATCGCGCCAGAACCCGCGGTCGTCGGGGCCGCGGTGGTGCAGCAGGTCGCGCATGGCGGCCACACGGGCCACCGCGTCTGCGTCCACTCGATCGGGCCGCACCGAGACCAGCCCGGCAATACCGCACATCTTTTCGTTCTTTCCTAGGGTCGCGCCGGCGTGCCGACGTTGATGCGCTCGCGCACGAAATAGGTGGGCTTGCCCTGGCTCTCGTAGTACGTGCGCATGTTCAGTTCGGCGAGCAGGCCGAACAGCAGCAGTTGCATACCGCTCAGCAAGAAGAAGATGCCGACCAGGAACATCGGCTGATCCTTGACGAAAATGCCAAATCCGAACTTCTGGACCAGCGTCCACACCAGCGCCGCTCCGCCGAGCCCAAAGCAACCGAACGCGAACCGGCCGAAAAAGTACGTCGGCTTGGTGGCGTAGGCCAGCAGGAACCGCACGGTGATGAGGTCGAGGACCACCCGAAAGGTCTTGGAAAGATTGTACTTGCTTTGACCCCAGCGGCGGGCGTGGTGGCGGACCGGCAACTGGGCGATGCGCGCGCCCGCCATTGCGGCGAAGGCGGCGATGAAGCGATGGGCCTCGCCATACAGGCGCACGTCGTGCAACACCTCGGCGCGAAACGCCTTGAGCGTGCAACCGTTGTCCTGGAGCGCCACGCCGGTGACGCGGGCAATGATGCGGTTGGCGATGCGCGACGGGATGACCACGGTCAACGCCTTGTCCTGGCGCTTCTCGCGGATGCCGGCCACGAGATCGTAGCCCTCGTCCAACTTGGCCACGAGCATCGGGATGTCGCCCGGGTCGTTCTGCAAGTCGGCGTCGATGGGGCAAATGACCTCGCCGGCCGCGTGGGCGAAGCCGGCCGCCATGGCCGCGGTTTGACCGAAATTGCGACGGAAACGGACGGCCTTGACGCGCGGATCCCGCTCGCACAGGCCCCGCAGCACCTCGAACGACCCGTCGCTGCTGCCGTCATCGACGTAGATGGCCTCCCAGGTTTTGCCCCACGGTTCGAGGGCCGCGACCACCGCCTGGTGCATCGGTCCCAGCGACTCTACTTCGTTGAAGACCGGCACCACCAGCGACAGGAACGGGCGGGCGTCGGCGGCGGGCACATCGGGGAGCGTGGGCGATCGGTTCATCGGCAGACCATGGTAGCCAAAGTGCTGCTGCGGTGTCACCGATCAAAGGGGGGCTTTGTTCAGGGCACCAGAATCACGAGGCAATTTCTTCAGTACGGCGCAGCCACAGGAACACCTCGCGGTTGCCCTTGGGGCCAGCGACGCCGGCCGGCGCCGATCCCAAGACCGCGGCACCTGCGCCGCGGGCCGCCGCAGCCACCCGGGCGACGACTGCCGCGCCCAAATCTGGGTCGGTGATCACGCCGCCGGGTGGGACTTCGCCCCGGTCGGCCTCGAACTGCGGCTTGACCATCAGCAGCAGGGCGCCACCCGGGCGCACGGCGCGCAGCAGGGCGGGCAGCAGCGGCCGCAGGCCGATGAAACTCAAGTCGGCGACCAGCAGGTCCGCCGCGAACGGCAGGTGTTCAGGCCGCAGGTCGCGCGCATGGGTGCGGTCGCGCACGATCACCCGGGCATCCTGGCGCAGGCGCTCGTGCAGCAGGCCGCGGCCGACGTCGACCGCCACCACCGCCGCGGCGCCGCGCTGGAGCAGGCAATCGGTGAAGCCGCCCGTCGACGCGCCGACATCCACGCAGCGAAGACCGGCGACGTCGATGGCCAGGGCGTCCAGCGTCCCCGCGAGCTTGTCGCCGCCGCGCGACACAAAGCGGCCCGGCGCGGACTTGAGGCGAACCGCCGCGTCCGCGCGCACCAGCAGGCCCGGCTTGTCGGCGCGGTGATCGTCCACCACGACCCCGCCGGCCAGCACCAACGCCGTCGCGGTGTGCGCATCGTCGGCGAGGCCGCGCGCCACAAGCAGCGCGTCGAGCCGGAGGCGCGCGGTGGCCACAGGTCAGCGTGGGTCGAAAGGTTCGGTGCGCGGCGCGGTCGCCGTGCCCGCCAGTTGCTCGACCTTGAGTTCGGCGGCGTCCAGGATCGCGGCCGCCTGCTTGGACAGCCCCATGCCGCGCTCGAAGGCTTCGAGGCTCTTCTCCAGCGGCAGTTGGCCGGATTCGAGTTGGGCGACGATGTGTTCCAGCTCGCCGACCAGATCCTCGAAGCGGGGCGCAGCGTCGGTGGCGGGAGCAAGGGCAGGATCGGGTGCAGTCATCGCGGCTTTCCACCGGGCATGGGCCATCGGGCGGCCCAATTTACACGCAGATCGCCCCCTGTGCTACGGTACGCGCCGCGGTCGCCCGCCGGCCGCGGGATCCGCCGATGTCGCTGCACGCGCCCCACCAACCCGCCGCCCCGCTCCTGTGCGAGCGACCCGACCAACTCGCCGAGGTCGCCAAGGCCGTCGCCGCCGCCGATCGCATCGCCATCGACACCGAGTTCCACGGCGAGCGGAGCTACTATCCGCGACTGATGCTCTTGCAGGTGGCGACCGCCCACGGAGTGTGGCTGATCGACCCGTTGGCGCTCGACCTGCGTCCGTTCGTGCAAGACCTCGCCCGCGGCCAGGCGCTGGTGGTGGGCCACGCGCTCAAGAACGATCTGCGCATCCTGTGGCAGGCGTACGACGCGGCCTTCGAGCGCGTCTTCGATACGCAGGTGGCCGCCGCGTTCTTGGGTTGCGGCTTGCAGATGGGGCTGTCGCAGTTGGTGCAGCGCGTGGCCGGCGTCCACCTGGCCAAGGGCGAACAGATGGCCGACTGGAACCAGCGACCGTTGCCGACCAAACTGCGCCAGTATGCGGCCAATGACGTGGCCCATCTGCTGCAGGTCCACGCGGAGCAAGCGCGCCGCCTGCACGAACTCGGCCGGACCGAGTGGCTGGACCAAGAATGCCAAGCGCTGTGCGACACCCGCGCCTATGACCGCGATCCGGCGACTGCGGGTGACCGGGTTGCCGGCGCCCGCCGCATGGACCCGGTCGAGGCGGGTGTGCTGTACGCCGTCGCGGCCCTGCGGGAGACCATGGCGCAACAAGAGGACGCGGTTCCGCACTTCCTGGTGACCGACGAGGCGCTGGTGGCGCTGGCCCGCGCCAAGCCGCGCACCGCCAAGGACATCCACGCCGACCGGCGGCTGCAGACCCGGGTCATCCAGAAACACGCTGACCGGTGGGTCCAGGCCGTCGCGCACGGGCTGGCCCACCCGCTCAAGCGTCCGGCGGGCCGGCCGCCGCCGCCGCCACAGTTGGAAGCCGTGGCCAGCGCGGCGATGCTGCTGGTCGGCGAACTGGCCAACGCCAGCGGAATTGCGCCGCAGTTGCTCACGCGGCGCGAGACGCTCATCGACGCCCTGCGCGAGGGTCCGGCGTCGTGCGACGAATTGGCCGACCACGCAGGGCTGCACGGATGGCGCCGCGATCTGGTGGCGCCGCGGTTGTGGCAGTTGCTGTCCGGCGAGCTTTCGCTGCGCTGCGAAGTAGGTGGCGAGGCGGGGTTCCGGCTGGCGTTGGCGTAGTCCTGCCGGCATCGCGCCCCGGCCGCAGTGTGCTGGCCTCGCCGCAGGTCGTGACAAGGCTGCGCCGCCTGCCCTAACATGCGCGCCCCTGCGGACTCCGCGCCACCAAGAAAGCGAACGATTCCAACATGTTGACCGTATCCGAAGTCAGCAAGACCTACGCTGGCAAAAAGCTGTTCATCGACGTTTCCACGGCGTTCGCCCCCGGCAACCGGTATGGCCTGTCGGGGCCCAATGGCGCGGGCAAGTCCACGTTCATGAAAATCCTCGACGGCGGTCTGGACCCCGACCGGGGCAGCGTGTCGCGGCCCAAGAAGACGGCGTTCCTCAAACAGGACCATACCTTGTACGACGAGTACACGGCGATCGACACCGTGATGATGGGCAACCCGGCCCTGTGGCAGGCGCTGCAAGCGCAGAAGGTCATCTACGAATCGGGCGACCACAGCGACGAGGCCGGCATGAAGCTGGCTGAACTCGAAGGCGTCATCGCCGAGGAAAACGGCTACATGGCTGAGTCCGAGGCCGAGGAGCTCCTGCAGGGCCTGGGCTTGGATCAGGGGCGGATGCACCTGCCGATGCGCGAGCTGTCGGGCGGCTTCAAGCTGCGGGTGCTGCTGGCGCAGGCGCTTTTCGGCCAGCCCGACTGCTTGCTGCTCGATGAACCGACCAACCACCTCGACCTCGACAGCATCGAGTGGCTCGAGGCGTTTCTGCTCGGCTACCAGGGCGTGCTGATCGTCATTTCGCACGACCGCCGCTTCTTGAACGACGTCTGCACCCACATCGCCGACATCGACTACGAGACCATCATCACCTACCCGGGCAACTACGACGATATGGTGCGCACCAAGGCGGCGATGCGCGAGCGGCAACTGCAGCTGAACGCCGCGCGCGAAAAGAAGATCAGCGATCTCAAGGATTTCATCGCCAAGTTCAGCGCCGGCACCCGCGCCACCCAGGTCCAGGCGCGAAAGAAGCTCATCGAGAAACTGCAACCGAGCGACATCAAGCGCAGCAACATCGCCCGGCCGTACATCCGCTTCGATGTCGGCCGCGAATCGGGCAAACACGTCGTCGACCTCGAAGGTCTCGCCCAGGACTACGGCGGTGGCGACGTGTTCGCGGCATTTCGCGCCCACGTCAACCGCGGCGAGCGCATTGGCCTGCTCGGCAAGGATGGGGCGGGCAAGACCACGCTGCTGCGCATGCTGGTCGGCGACTTGAAGGCGACCAGCGGTCGGATCGAGCACGGCCACGAGGTGCAGATCGGCTACCTGCCCCAAGAACACGAGGCCACCATCGAACCGGGCAAGACCATCGACTCGTGGTTGCATGACTTCAAGCCCCAGGCCGACTTGGAAGAGGTGCGGGGGCTGCTCGGCCGGATGCTGTTTCGCGGCGATGAAGGCCAGAAACCGACGGCGACGCTCTCGGGCGGCGAGCGCGTGCGCATGTTGTTCTGCCGGCTGATGCTGCTGAAATTCAACACCTTGGTGCTCGACGAGCCGACCAATCACCTCGACTTGGAGGGCTGTTCGTCGCTCGCCGAAGGCCTCGCCGAGTTCAAGGGCACGCTGTTCGTCGCCACCCACGACCGGAACCTGTTGAGCGAAGCCTGCACCCGCATCTGGTACATCAAGGACGGCCAGATTCTGGATTTCGCCGGCAAATACGAAGAGTTCGCCCAGCGCTATGGCCACTGAGGGTTCGGCCGATCCGGCCGACGACCCCGACATGCTGGTGGTGCGCAGCAAGTCGGCGCGCCGCCGCCTCGACCGCGCCAAGGCGCTGCCCACCTGGGGCGAATCGGAACAGCAGACCCGGCAGCGTCGCACGCGGTTGGTCAAGCAGTTGGCCCTGGAGTCCGGGTTCTCGCGGGTTGGAATCGCCCGTGCCGAAGCCCTACCCGACCACCGCGCCACCCTGCAGACGTGGATCGACGCCGGTCACCACGGGCAGATGGCCTGGATGGCCAAGGACGTCGCGCGCCGCTGCGATCCCGGCCAGGTCGTCGCAGGCGCCCAGGCGGTGGTGGCGCTGGCCTTGGACTACGACACGGCCCAGCCACACACCGGCGACCTCGATGGGTCCGGGCAGGACCGGCTGTGGGTGTCGCGCTACGCTTGGGGTGACGACTACCATCAGGTCGCAGCAAAGCGCCTGCGGCGGCTGGAAGGCGCGGTCACCCGGGCACTCCAGCCCGAATTGGGGGAGCGCTTTCGCGGGCCGGGAGGGCCAGAGCGGCCGTTTTCCGCCGTGCGCGATTTCCGCTGGTACGTGGACCACGGCCCGGTGCTGGAGCGGGTGTGGGCGCAGCGCGCAGGGCTGGGCTGGCAGGGAAGGCACTCCTTGCTGGTGGACCCTCGGCGCGGCAGCTACTTCTTTCTGGCTGCGGTGGTGACCAGCATTGCCCTCGACGCCGATGAACCGATGGTCGACCACTGCGGGTCGTGCCGGGCGTGCGTCGACGCGTGCCCGACCGGCGCCATCTTGCCAGAGCGGCTGGTCGACGCCCGCCGCTGCATCGCCCACGCCACGATCGAGGTCGAGGGGCCGGTGACCGCCGAGATCCGCGCCCTGGCCGGAGACCACCTGTTCGGCTGCGACGTGTGCCAAGAGGCGTGTCCGTACAACCGGTTCTCGCAACCGTGCGGCGACCCGGCGTTCGAGCCGCGGCCTGGGCTGTTGGCGCCAACGCGGGCCGCGGTGCGGGCTTGGGCTGAACCGGGCGGCGACGCGCACCTTGCGGGCAGCCCGTTGCGCAGAAGGGGTGTGGCGGCCCTGGCGGAACTGGCCTCCAATCCTGGCCCAGCGTCGGCCACGTGACCCTCGCCAACCGCACCAGCCAAAGCCACCCAGCCAAGTTGCCGAAGCCCCGCGGCCCGCGCACAATGCGCCAAGCGTCGTGGGGCGGCGCCGGAGGACCCGATGAAACCGTGGATCGTCGCCGCGGTCGCGCTGGCCTGGACCCTGACAGCGGCCGAAGTGCTGGCATGCGGTGCGTGCGTGACCCGGCCCGGCCCGCCCGGACCCGCCAACCCGGCCTACGTCGCCCAGAAGGCCGAGCGCATCTTTTTCGGCTTCGACCCCAAGACCAAGCGCAGCGTGGCGTGGGTCGAGGTCCGCTACACCGGCCAGCCCGAGGACTTTGGCTGGGTGGTGCCGATGCCCAAGAAGCCGACCATCGGCGTCGGCGCGACCTACCTTTTCGACCGTTTGGACCAGGCGACCGCGCCGCGGTTGACCATGAAAGTGGGCCCCGGCCGCGAGAACTGCCGGGTGCCGGTGCAGCAAAGTTCCGGGGGTGGGTTTGGTTGTGGCGCAGGGGTGGCAGCGGCGGCAAGGGGTGATTTTGCCAATACATCTAGCGCCGACGCGACGAGCGACAGCGGCAGCAAGGTCGTTGTCGTCGAGCAATCGACCATCGGCCCGTACGCCTACGCAGTGCTCGCCAGCACCGACTCGGCCGACTTGGTCAAGTGGTTGAACGACAACAACTATGTCACGCCCAAAGAGGCCACGCCGATCATCGACGCCCACCTCAAGAAAGGCGACGTGTTCGTGGCCTTGAAATTGCTCAACAACAAGGGCATCGACGCCATCCGGCCGGTGACCTTCACCATGGACGACGCCGACCCGTGCGTGCCGCTGCGGCTGACGTCCATCGCCGCCGTCGAAGACATGGAGGTCATCGTCTATCTGGCCGGCCCCGGCCGCGGCATGCCCAAGAACCACCTGCACGTGCAGGTCAATCCCTACCGGTTGGCGTGGGAGACCGCCGGCAGCAACTACGGCCAGGTCCTGTCGGCGGCCGTCGACGAGGCGGCCGGTCGCTCCTTTGCCACCGAATGGGCCGGGCCGGTGCCGTCGCTGGCAGTCGCCGCCCCGCCCAAAGACGCCGCTGCGATGCAGTTGCTGTTCGGTCGGCCCATCGACCCGGGCGCCGGCGCCTACCCAACCGGCGAGATCATCCCCAAGGGCCGCTTGGACAGCAGCGCCATCGCCGAAGTCACCACGACCGCGCAGTTGGCGGCGGCGCTGCACAAGTCGCAGTTCTTGCTGGCCGACGAAGTGATCGCGACCTTGAACCGGTTCGTGCTCGGCTCAAGTACCGCCAAGGGCGTCGATTGGCAACAAGTCGAAGGCACCGGCGCCTTCAACCCCGCCGACCTGCCGGACCCCGCAACCAAGATCGACGGCAAGGCCTTGGCCGGAGAACTTGCCTTGTTTGCGTCTGCGCTCAAGGACGCAGTCGGCCTCATCGAGGCCCAGCCAACGTTCACCCGCCTGTCGATGCGCATCTCGCCCAAGGAGATGACCCGCGACCCGCTTTTCGCATTCCACCCCAAGCTGGCGCCCACGGACACCAACTGGTCGGCCACGCTGTCCAACGTGTGCCTGAACGGCAACAACACCGACAATGGCACGCGCATCCAGATCTCCGGCCGCAAAGAGTCGCACGTCATCCGCAACGGCCACGCCGGGTTCACCACGTTCGACACCGTGCCGGCGACCGTCAAGACGGCGCTCGATCCGCGCTTCGCCAAGATGCCGGCGGCGGCCGTCGTCGAGGTGCTGGACGAAGCCTTGCCGGCGGCCCCGGTTCCGGCGGCGCAGATTGAGTTGGTGGACCTCGCCATCGGCCTCGCGGTGCCCGGTGCGCCGACGCTGCCCAAGGATTTCGTGCTCAAGCCGGCCGAAGTCCGCCTAGTGGTGCCGCCGACGGACCCGAACCTCGACACCGTGACCGCCGCCAACGCGGGCGCCGCCGACCCTGGCGGGTGCAAGCTCGGTCACCGCGGCCGGGCGGTTTCGGCCCTCGGGTTGGTGGTGCTGGCCCTGCTGGCGGTGATCGCCGTGCGCCGGCGGCCGTCGTGACACGCATCGCCGCTCTTGTCGCCGGGGCGCTGGTGGCCGCCGTCCCCGCCGGTGCCGCCGAGCCGCCGCCGTGGGCCGCAGGCGTCAATTTCGCCCGGCTGCCGGCCGCCATGATCGATGCCAAGCTCGAACTGGGCCTGGGAGAGCTCAGCGCCGCGGTCCTCGGTTGCTTTGGCGGCGACCTGCGCCGCGGCAACGACAACCTTGGCTCCACGGCCTATGGCGGCGGCGCGCAAGTGCTGTGGTGGGGCCTGGGCGACCGTGCCCGCGGCGTCCACGTCGGCGTCGAAGGCCGCGTCGAGTGGCGCACCGCGCGCATGGGCAACAACAGCAACAATGTCGTCACCGACGTGCAGAGCCGCGCCTGGCACGCGGGCGCGGTGATCGGCGGCCGCCATGCCACCGCGCGCGGGGTGTTCGTCGGCGGGCAGTTGGGCGCGCGGCGGGTGGTGGCGGCGACCAGGGCGACGTGCTGCGGCGGCCAGGCGCTCGACAAGGACGAGGCGACGTGGGCGCCGCTTTTGGCTTTGGAGGCTGGGTGGTTGTTTTGACGGCCCCGGTTGACGTTGCCGGTTGCGACCGCCGCCCTGGGAACCTGTCGGCGAAAATGCCAGAATCGGCTTTTTCTGGCCGACAGGCTCCTAGAGACTCGACCGGTTATGGGTCGAGTCTCTTTGCTGTTCAGTGGGTTGCCAAGCTCGCGTCGGAGCCGACTCGCGGCAACGTCATGACAAGACTCGGTTCACTGGGCGAAACGGATCGCGCCTCTATGAGCCTGTCGGACTATCGTCCAACAGGCTCCGGGCTGGTTGCGATTGGGGCAGCGACCAAGAACTGCCTGAAGTAAATTCAGGCAGTTTCGGTCGCTGGCAGGCCGCAGCCGCGGCCTGCCTAGGAGCCTGTCGGCCAGAATCCCGCGATTCTGGCGTTTCACCGACAGGCTCCTAGGCGGCCGCCACCGCGGCCAGTACCCGCTCTGCCCTGCCGGCCATGGTCGCGAAAAGGCCGGCCCATTCGGGCAGCGCGCGCAGTGCATCGAGCGCCGGGCACCCCTGCATCCACGCCAAATCGTGCAAATCCGCCGCGACCGCCTCGCGCACATAGGTCATCGCCCGGCCGCTGTCGCCGGCCAGGGCGCAGATTTCGGCCGCAAACTGGCATCGGGCGGCCCGCAGCCGGGCGTTGGACGCATCCACCGATTCCGCCAATTGGGCAAGCTCCGCCGCACCAAGCGCATGGCCGCGCGCGGCCTTGCTGTACATGCCCGACAACAACACCACTGTATGGTACAGGCGGTTGTCGATGAGGTCGGCGGGTGGCAGATCGACCGTCACCGGCAAGCGGCGCCAAGCACGAAAACGCACCTGGGCAAAACGACGCGAGATTTCGGCGGTCAGGTCGGTGCTCGGGTGCGCCAGCATCTCGTCCGCGCGATCGAAGCGGCCGCGCAGCACTTCCAGCCGCACCAGATCCCACTGGACCATGGCATTGAACGGTTCCAACTGCGCAGCGGCTTGCAAGTGCGCTTCGGCGCGGTCGAACTGGCCGGCTTCGCTGCAAATCGACCCCAACTGCCCCTGGGCCCACGCCAAACCAGGTGTACACGACAGCGCTTTGGCAAAATTGCGCGCCGCGGCCGGCATGTCGCCAGAATACATGGCGATCTGCGCCTGGGCCGCCCAGCCCTCGCCAAGTTGCGGCGCCGCAGCGGTGGCGGCCTCGGCGGCCAAGCGGGCTTGCTGCATCACGTCTTCGCCGACGTGGCCGAAGAACACCTGGCGTGCACTGGCGGTGGCAAACGCTGCCAGCAGGTGCGGGTCGCGCGGGGCCAAAGCCAGGCCCGCCCCGAGCAGTTCGACCGCAGAGGTGCCACCGCTCATCCACTCTTGGCGCAGTGCGTGGCGACCGCGCAGGTAGAACTCGACGGCGCGCGCGTCGGTCGGTGCCTTGTGGTCGGCTCTGGCCAATTCCACCATCAGGCAATCGGCGACGGCGCGCGCGATGGCGTCGGTGTGCACGAGCAACTGTCCCTCTTGGGCGTCGTAGCGCTGCGCCCACAGTTGGAAGCCGTCGGCGACGCCCACCACGCGCACGCTCAGCCGCCAAAGGTCGCCCAACCGCCGCACGGTGCCGCCGACGACGGCTTGCACACCGAGCGCGCTGCCCGCGGCCTGCGGATCCTCCAATTGTTGCCGCGCTGCCGCGCTGGTCGCCCGGACCTTGAGCCCCGGCGTCACCGATAGCGCGTCGGCTACTTCATCGGCCAACGCCTGTCCCAGCCAACTCGCGCCGTCGCCCTGGACGACAAAAGGCAGCACAGTCACGGTCTTGGCGTGCGCCTGCGGCACCTGCGCGCGCAGGCTGGCCGACGGGGGCACGGTGACCGCGGCGTGCAACGCTGCCTTGATGTCGCGGCTCAGCGCCGCCGCGCTGTGACTTTGCGCAGCCTGCGCCGCCGCCGCCGACCCGGTCTTGAGGCCGGCGGTCAGCTTGCCGGCGCGGACCTTGAGCCCGGGCGCAATCGCCTCACTGACCGCGGTGCCCAGAGCTTCCGCACTGTCGAAGCGGTCGTTGCGGTCGGTCGCCAGCGCTGCTTGGATCACTTCGGCCAGCGGGTCGGGCACCGGCACGAACGCCCGCGGATCGGGCGGCGGTTGCAAGATGCGCGCCATGGCAACCGACACCGCGTCGCTGCCCGGCCAAGCGCGGCGACCGGTGAGCAGTTCAAAGAAGATGGCTCCGAGGGCGTAGACATCAGCGCGGCCGTCGAGCGCTGTGTCGGCCTGCAACTGTTCGGGCGACATGTAGGCCGGCGTGCCGACGATGCCCTTGCCGGTCAGGGCGCCGTTGACCACGGCGATGCCAAAATCGGTGATCGCGACCCGCCCATCGCGGGCCACCAGCACATTGTCGGGTTTGAGATCGCGGTGCAGCACGCCCGCCGCGTGCGCAGCCTGCAGCCCGGCGCAAAGCTGGTGGGCGACTTGGGCGAAATCGAGCACGTCGATGCGGCCGCGCTGTTGCAGGTAGCGCGCCAGCGACATGCCGTCGACGAACTCCATGGTCAAGAAGCGCTGCCGGCCGTCGTCGCCGAGGTCAAAGGTCTTGACGACGTTGGCGTGGGCGATACGGCGGGCGAGCTTGACCTCTTGGCGGAACCGTTCAAGCGCCGCGTCGTCTTTGACCAGGTCCGGGTTGAGCAGCTTGAGCGCCACGGTTTCTTGCAGTTCGACGTCCAGCGCCTTGTAGACGCTGCCCATGCCGCCCTGGCCGAGCAGGCCGACGACTTCGTAGCGGTTGGCCAGCCGCGTGGTGCCGACGGCCTTGTGCTGGGCGGCGTCGGCTCGGCGCGCGGCGACGGAGCCGGTGGTGGGCACGCCGTCGTCCAGGGTGGCAACGAGCGTGTCGAGATCGTCGGCGGCGGGGGCAGGATTGGGCATCTTGGGCTGGGTCGCGCGGCCGGGCGGCAAGGCCGGCCTCGCGGCGAGGGTCGGTTGGCGGGGCCGGATTGTCAAACGCGGGGGCGGTCCAACGGGCGAGCGTGCCGCCAGGACGGTCGCTGGGTCTGCCCCTGCCCCAGTCCCTGTCCCTGTCCCTGTCCCTGTCCCTGTGCCTGCGCCTGCCCCTGTGCCTGCCCCTGTGCCTGCCCCTGTCCCTGCCCCTGTCCCTGTCCCTGTC
>VGRO01000048.1 GCA_016875335.1 Deltaproteobacteria bacterium
CTTGCCCGGTGGGTCGCAAGCGCGCGGCCGTGCCGCCCGACTCGCCGCTCCCGGTCGGTGAGGGCCGCCGGTGCGTGGTGCGGGCTCGGCGGCGATGGGCTGCGCTCGTGCACCGAACGTGCACATCGCGGCTTGCTTGCCCGGTGGGTCGCAAGCGCGCGGCCGTGCCGCCCGACTCGCCGCTCCCGGTCGATGGGGGCCGCCGTAGCCCAACCCCGACCGCGTCGGCCCGACGCCGAACCCCGAACAGCTACAAGACATTATTTGCAACCCGGTAAATTGCTTGACAACCATCAAGCAGGCGCTAGATCGTCCACTTGACGGCGCACAACCGCGCCGCCCGACAATGGCCGCATCCGGTGCCCGCGAAAGCTGAACCCACGGACCAAATCGACACCTACCGCCTGCTCAATGGCGTGGCGGTCGACTTGCGCGCGGCGTCGCCCGCGGCCCGCCAGTTCTTGACCGACCTCGCGCTGCGCCTCGTGCAAGGAGAGGGCTACAACGAGTTGTTGTTGCGCGTGCAACGCCCTGACGCCCCCATCTACGAAGGCCAAAGCCCGCTGTCGCCCACCGTGCACGAGTTGCCGGGCCTGCGCGCTGCGCGCGATCTGGTGTACCGGGCCGGTGTTGCCGAGGGGCACATCGCGCCGACAGGAGCCGACGGCGCTTTGCAGGTGCTGCCGTCGAGCCTGCGCGTTGCCGCGGCGGCGCCCACGGGTGGCCGCGACGGCAAGCTGACCACCGAGCCCATCGTCACTGTCGGCGAAGCGATCGACATGCTCGACATCACCCGCCAAGCCATCATCAACGCCGTGCGCGCCGGCCGCATCCGCGGCGAACAGCACGGAAAACTATGGGTGCTGTCGCGCGAAGACGTGTTGCGCTACCGGTTGGCTCGCGACGACCGGCGGCTTGCGCGCGAGGCGTCGTGACGGCTTCCACCCCTGGCGGTCCATGCATTTCGGTGTACACTGCCCCCGTCGCGGCGCTCCCCCGCCGCAGGTGTGTGCAACGCATGGAAAATCCGCGTCCGAAGCTGGGCCGATGGGCGACGTGCGTGGCGCTCGGTGGCGCCGCGGTGGCTGCCCCCCTGCCGCCCTGCCCCGCCCTTGCCGCACCCAAACAAGCCCAAAAAGCCACCGCCGGTCAACTCATCAAACAAATCATCGCCTTGTCGCCGAGCAAGGACCGCGATGCAGCGGTCGACGACCTCATCGAGCTCGGCGAGGCAGCCTGGCTCGAAGTGCGCGCCGCGCTGGATGCGATCGCGGCGAGCAACGCCGGCGAAGACGTAGTGGTGGACCTGCTGCTCGGCTTTGGCGCCCCAGCGTGGGAAGACATCTTGACCCGCACACCCAAGATGAATGATCTACGCGCGTTGCGTGTGGCTCGTCAAGTGCTGCGTTTCGCTTCCGATGACCGGCAGGCGCAATTGCTCGAATCGTTGCTTGGCCGCGGCGACGAAGCGCTCCTGCTGCTGGTGCTCCCCGAGTTGGTGGCACGGAACCGGCCCGCTGTCCTGCTCCGGCTCGTCGAACTGGTGGACGACCAGCGGCCCGGCGTGCGCAACTTCGCGATCGACACGCTCGTGGCCAAGAAGCACACCGCAGCCCTGCCCGCCTTGGTGCGGCGCTTGGGAGTCGAGCGGCTCAAGCCAACGGCCGACAATCTGACGCTGCGCATCAAAATCATCAACGCAATAGCGCATATCGGCGCAGACACCGACGCTCCCGTTCCACCGCTGATGGAGGCGCTGGAACTGCCCGACCAACGCGACGCCGTGCTCGACGCCCTGCAGGTGGTCGGCGCTCCATCGGTGCGCGCGGCGGCCTACCTTCTGCAGACCGCTGAACGCAACCGTATCGAGACTGCGCTCATCGTCCTGAGCCACCTGCGCATCCACGCGGCGCCCGAGCTGGTGCCGGTGCTCGGCAATGCCCGCGACGAGACGACCCGCGCGCTCATCGCCGACGTGCTGGCGCACCTTGCCGTGCCCGAGGTGCGCGCCGAGATCCTGCGCATGGTGCGCGAGCGCAAGTTCAGCGAACTGCGCCAGGGACTGCTGCTCGCGGTGACGCTGTACGACGCGCAAGTGCGGCAACTGCTTGTGGAATTGGCCGGCGACAAGGACCTGGGCGTGCGGCGCATCGCCCTGGACCTGCTGTGGCGCCTCGCCGACCCCGAAACCTGGCCTGTGCTGCGTCACATGGCCACCCGCGACGAAGATGTCCACACCCGCATCCTCGCGCTGCGGGCAATGGTCGGCACGGGTGACCCCAAGGTCGTCGACTATCTGCATAAGCTGGCCGTGGTCAACAACGTCGATGAACGGCTTGAAGTGCTCCAGGCAATCGGCCGGGTCGATGATCTCGGCGGCGCGCCTGTGCTGGCCCAGCAACTGTCGGACCCGAATGACGCGGTCTTCCGGGCAGCCCTGAACAGCCTGCGCCGGCTGACCTTCCACAATGGGCCGCGCCGCGAGGCCGAGTGGCTGGCGTGGATCGAGGCGGAAAATCAAAAGAAGTCAGATGGGTACGAAGAGACCGAAGCGGTACTTCACCGTTTCGATGTCGATGGACGCGAGATGGGTTGGCTCGAAGCCGGATCGCCCGACGACAAGACCATCGTGGTCGTGGCCGGTGCGCCCTACCGCGACGCTGGGCACCTGATGCCGCACGTGTGGCGGCTGGCCGGGAGCTATCATGTGGCGGTGTTGCAGCGCGGCATCAGCCCGTTTTCGGCGGCCACGCTGTCCGAGGCGGTGTTGAGCCAGGAACTTGGCAAGATGCTGCAGGCACTCAAGAAGAAGCAGGTTGCGCTGCTCGGCGACCACACCACCGCGCATTTCGTCCTGCGCTACGGCAACGAGCATCCCGATCGGGTCGCGGCGGTGTTGCTGCACGGTGGACCCTGGCCGACGGTCGCGGCCGTGCGCGGTTTGCCTGGTGAAATCGAAGCGGCCCTGCCCCAGCCTTGGAAGGAAGACGCCTTGTGGGCCCAGCAGCAGGCGGGCCTGCTCGTGCCTGCACTACGCCAGAAAGTGTTGGCCCGCGCGCACTTGGCGGCGATCCTGGGCGATCCCGAATTTGCGCGCGGCGTGCGCCCGACCCTGCTTTTCGACGACGGCTTCAGCTTGCAGGCGCGCGACCGGGCGCTCGCGGACGCGGCGACGTTCGATCCGGCCAAGGCGCAAGTGCCGATGCTGGTCTTGCAGGGCACGAAGGCACCGTGGTCGAAATCGACGTTCGAGGCCATCGACAAGCTGCCTGCCGGTGTGCGCAAGCAAATCAAGCTGGTGCGACTCGAAGACTGCGGCGCGATGCCCTTGGTCGAGGCTGCGGACGCGGCCGTGGCGGCGGTCAAGGAGTTCTTGCGGTAGGCCACGCTGCCTTCACAAGGACCTGAAAGAACCTGACTTTTGTCGATGTCGCTGGTCAATCGCGACCGCACGCGGCCCAATCGCACACCGTGGCCAGCGGTTGGCTTGGCGACGGGCCGACCGATGACCAAGCTTTCCGCAGTTGCGCATGGCCTCGTCGCCGCAATGACCGTGCTCGCGTGCCGGCGCGACCCTCCGCGCCCTGCCCCTGCCCCGCCCGCGGAATCTGCCATGTCGAACACAGTGTCCTCGATGCCGCACCCAGGCTCGTTGCCCATGCCGCCAAACACGCTGGCCGCGGTGCGCGCTGCGCTGGGCGCCCTGCCCAAAGGGTTTGCTCCGCGCACCCGCCACCACGGCGGCCGTGAGCACAAGGGGCACGGGGAGCACCCCGACCCGATGGCGCCGGCCGGCAGCAATCCCAACTACGTCAATCGGCTGATCCTCGAGCACAGCCCCTATCTGCGCCAACACGCCTTCAATCCAGTCGATTGGCGACCGTGGGGCGAGGAGGCCTTTGCCGAGGCGCGCACACTGAACCGCCCGATCTTCTTGTCGATCGGCTACGCCACTTGTCACTGGTGCCACGTCATGGAGCACGAGAGCTTCGAGGACCTTGAGGTCGCCGCGGCGCTCAACAGCCTATACGTGCCCGTCAAGGTCGACCGCGAGGAGCGCCCGGACGTCGACGCGGTGTACATGGCGGCCGTGCAGGCCATGACCGGTCGCGGCGGGTGGCCGATGAGCGTCTGGCTGGCCGCCGACCCTTCGACGACAACGGGTGTCCACGGGCTGCCGTTCTTCGCTGGAACGTACTTTCCGGCGCGCGACGGCGACCGCGGCACGCGCTCTGGGTTCTTGACGTTGTTGCGCCACTTTGCGCAGGCGTGGCAGCGCAGCCCCGCGGAGGTCGTGGCCGAGGGTCGTAAAGTGGCGGCACACATCGCCGCAGAGCTGACCCAGACCGGCGCTGGCGAGCGCACGCCGACAGTGGCCGACGTCGATGGCGCCGTCCGGGTGGCCGCGCACACCTACGACGAGGCGAACGGCGGACGCCGCGGCGCCCCCAAGTTTCCGTCACAGGTGCCGCTCGGGCTGCTGTGCCGTCATTGGCTGCGGACTGGCGACGGCGCCTCGTTGCGCATGGCCCGGCACACGTTGGACAAGATGGCCAGCGGCGGCTTGTACGACCATGTCGGCGGCGGGTTTCACCGCTATAGCACCGACGCGCGGTGGTTTGCCCCGCACTTTGAGAAGATGCTGTACGACCAGGCCCTTATCGTGCAGGGCGCGCTTGAGGTGTGGCAAGCAACCGGCGATGCGTTCGTACGGCGGGCCATCGTGCAAACCCTCGACTACCTGCTGCGCGAGATGCAGGACGCCCAGGGCGGCTTCTACTCGGCCACCGACGCCGACAGCGAGGGCCGCGAGGGCTTGTATTTCCTATGGACAATCGACCAGTTGCGGCAGGTTCTCGGCAAGGAAAGAGGCGACCGCGTGGCCTCGGTGTACGGCGCAACGGCGCGGGGCAACTTCGAGGGGTCGAACATCTTGCACCTCGACAGGACCCTGGCGGCTTCGGCGGCGGCGCTGGACATGAGCGAGGCGGCGTTGAGCGCCGAACTGGACGTGTCGCTTGCACAGTTGCTCGCCGCGCGCAGCAAAAGGGTGCCTCCGCTGCTCGACCACAAGGTCATGCCTGCTTGGAACGGGCTCGCCCTTTCGGCGCTGGCCCGCGCAGCCTTGGTGCTGGGTGAGCCGCGCTTTGCGGTAGCGGCGCGCAGGGCAGCGGATTTCTTGTGGTCTTCCATGCAGGAGCGTGGTCGTCTCAAGCGGTCCTGGGTCCACGGCACGGCGCGCGGCACCGGCTTTCTCGACGACTACGCGCACGTCGTGCAAGGATGCTTGGACTTGTATGAGGCGACCGGCGACCGCGAACTGCTCGCCCGCGCGATGCAGTTGCAAGTGGCCCAGGACGCGCATTTCTGGGATGCGGCGGCTGGAGGCTACTTCGCGACGCCAGACGACGGCCAGGCCTTGCTTGCGCGCGCCAAACCGGACCGCGACGGCGCTGAACCTGCTGGCAATTCGGTCACCGCCAACAACCTGCTGCGCCTGGCCGCGATGACCGGCGGCGACTCGTGGCGTCGCAAGGCGATGGCGACTTGGCTGTCCGTCGCCGACCGACTGGCGCAGTACCCCATCCTGTTGACCGAGATGCTGCTGAGCGTCGAGTCCGCGGCGTGGCCGATGCGGGAGGTCGTGCTCGTCCGCCCCGCCGGAGCGCCGCTGGCCGCCGCCGAACCGATGCTGGCGGTCCTGCGCAGCCACTACATGCCGCACCGCGTCCTGCTGCATGCGGAGATGGGGCCGCCGCTCGACGAATTGGCAGGGCTGGCGCCAGTCGTCTCCGGCAAGGTGGCCCGCGACGGCAAGGTCACCGCCTACGTGTGTCGCCACGGGGTGTGCGAACTGCCGACGACCGACCCGGCGGTGTTCGCAGGGCAACTCATGGCCGGAGTCGATCCGAGCGCACGGCGCAGTTCCCCTTGAGCGGCCAGCCGTGACATGACCGCGACAGTGGCCGCTTGCACCCGTCAATCAATAGATTAGTTTATCCATTGAGAGCCGCCACGACCCCGGCTCGCGGAGCACGCCATGGCGCATCACGGACCCCTCAACCTACACATCCACCCCGCGGCCGGCACCGTCGGCGACCTGGCCATGCGCCGGCCCCACGCGGTCAAGGTCTTGCAGCGCCACGGCATCGACTTCTGCTGCGGCGGCGGCAAGGCGCTCGACGAGGCGTGCGCAGCGGTGGGCGTCGGCGTCCAGACCCTGCTCGACGAGGTGACCGCCGTCGAGAACAGGGGGCAGGGTGGCCAGCGCTGGGATACCGCGCCGCTGCCGGCGCTCATCGACCACATCCTCGCCACCCATCACGAGGGGCTGGCCGAAGAGCTCGACCGCATCGTGGCGATGGCCGAGCGCGTGCTGACCGTACACGGACCCAAGGATTTCGAGCGGTTGTCGAACCTGTACGAGGTGACGGTCCAGTTGCGCGCCGACCTGCTGCCGCACTTGGCTGCCGAGGAGACGACGCTCTTCCCCGCCGTTCGTGCGGCCAACCGCGCCGCTGCACAGGCCGCTATTGCCGGCATGGTGGCCGAACATGAGGCCGTGGGCGCCTTGCTGGCCCGGGCAAGCGAACTGACCGGGCACTACACTGTCCCCGAGGGCGCGTGCGCGACTTGGCGGGCGCTGTGGCACGGCCTGCAAGAACTCGACGCGGACCTGCGCCAGCACATCCACCTGGAAAACAACGTGCTTTTCGCACGTTTGCGCGCCGAGGCTTGACCGGCCATGTGGCGGCATCCAGCGCTGCGGCCGTTCGCTCGCGAGCATTTTGCGGCGCTGATGGCGGTGCGCGATGTGCGCTGGGCGGCCCAGAGCGGCCGGACCGAACTCGTGGACCGCGCCAACCGCGGATTGGCCCGTGCGTGGCAACTCGACCTCGCAGCGCATTTCGAGCGCGAGGATCGCTTCCTGCGGCCACTGCTGACCTCGGCAGAACAGGACGAACTGGACGCCCAGCACGCCGACCTTCGCGCGCAATTTGGGCAACTCGTCGCTGCGGCCGTCCCGGACCCTGACCTGGCCCTGCACTGTGCCGTCGCCCTGCACGACCACGTGCGATGGGAAGAGAGCGTCCTTTTCGAGTCCTTGCAGGCCCGGTGCGGCGGGTCGGAACTGGCGCAAGCGCTCGCCGGGTCGGATCGGGCGCCGGACTGACGCCTCAGCCAGAATCGGTGACGGGCAGCTTGGCACGTCGCAGCCGGCCTGGGTGGCCACGCTTGCAGTCGGTGCAATCTGGTCCATACATCCTTGCGTCAAAGCACACGGTGCCCGCTTGGCAAAACCCGGCGGTGCGGCCACGATGCGCGCCCGCGCTGAATCGCGCAATGCCTTCGGCCGTTGGCTCCGGCGGCAGGTCAACACGCACAACCCACCCGGAGGTCCCATGCACAGCACAGCGGCAGGAGGAAATCGACCCAGACGGCGGCAGGCCGCAGCTCCGCCCGGCAATCGGCGCCCGTGTGCGCTGCTCGCAGCGTTGTGTGCGCTGGCAGCGTCTCCCTCGGCGCTTGCGGCCCCGCCGGCACCGACGCAGACCAAAGTTGCCGAGGAAACACCGCATCCGGGTGAAGCGCACGCGGGTTACCGCTGGGCACGCGGCTGGATCGTGCGCATCAACGGCCCTGAAGTCGTCATCGACCTCGGCACCGCCGATGGCCTGCGGCGCGGGCAGGAACTGGCCCTGTACCGGACGGTCAAGGCCAAGCACCCGCGCACTGGCAAAGAGCTGGTGGATCGCTTCGTGGCCGGACTTTGTCCGGTGCTCGACGTGGCAACCCATCTGTCGGTGCTCAAGCCAGACAAGGATTTGATCGCGCAGTTGGCCGAAGGCGACCTGGTCGAGTGCCAGGTGCGTGCCGCGCCAGCCGCCGCCGCAGCCACGCCCGCACCTGCGGCGCGCAAGACGCTCGCGCGCAAGGACGCCGCAAGCGCCAAGGACTCCGCCGCCAAGGAGACTGCGGCTGCGCCAGGAGCAGGTTGCCCACCGGCCGTCGCTTGCCCGCCCTGACCGCCCGCAGCGATGTCCTCCGAGGCTGGCGCAGGCCCGGACGAGATAGCGCTCGACAAGTCGTTCCAGAACAGCCTTGGCCGCACGCCCGCCGAGCGCATCGCCCTCTGGCAGGACTGGTTGCGCCGCTTTCCGGACAGCCCGCATGCGACGTCGGTGCGGCGCGAGGTCGACGCCATGCGCGAACAATCGGCCAACATGCGCACGGCCCGCCAGGACGCAGCGCGCCTGTCCAAAATGACCGCGGTTTCGCGGCGCATCTACCACGACCAACCCGACAACCTGCGCGTGCAAGAGGCGGCCTGGTTGGTGTTCAGCGCAGCCGACTGGAGCCACGTGGCCGACTTGCGCATCCATCTGCGCCCCAAGGGCAAGCAGACCTACCAGTTGGCCCGCCCCGAAGCGTCCGGTCCGTTGCACCGCCGGCTGCGCGTGCCGCAAGCCCTGGTCGCTGAACCAGGTTTCGAGTATTTCGCCGAACTGGCACCGGTCGACAGCGGCGAGACCACTTTGCTGGTGGGTTCGCCGCGCAGCCCGGCCGCAGTGTTCGTCAGCGACCCGTTCGCAGAGGTGGGCCGCCGCCCGGTCGATGCCTCGACCTTTCGCATGGTCGGCGAGTTCGTCGACTTCAACCGCGGCCGCGGCGACGACCAGTTCTTGTACGCAGAAGTCGCGGTGGGCTACCGACTCCAGGATCCCAAGCTGCTGTACGCCTTCGAGATGGGCTACGGGCTGCTGACTGGCGTGGGCGGTGCGGTGGCCCCGGGTCCGGTGCTCGACCCGGACAACAAGAAGGTTACGCACACCAGCGGTCCCCGTAAGGGCAAGGAGATCGCCAAGGACGACACGTTGGATCCGCGGCGCTCGGCGTTCAAGTATGGTTACCTGCAGACCGAATGGGCACTGCACGCCTCGTTTCACGGCATCACGCGGCTGGTGGTCGGACTGGGCAAAGACGGCATCGACACCGGCCTTGAGTTGATGGGCCGCATCGGCCCGGAGCGCGGCACCAACCTGCGGTTGGGTGTTGCGACTTTGGCGGACACCGGTCGCGCCGGCTCGGTCGCGTTGACCACCCACGTGGTCGAGAACCTGCCCATCCAAGGCATTTTCGAGGTCACCAATCGGCCGGTCGGCGAGGACATCGGTGTGCGACTGATCGCCCGGCCGACTACAAGCTCAACAAACACTTTGGGTTGACCGGGCGCGTGGGCTACAACCTGCGCACCATCAACCATGCGGGCGCCAGCGGTGGCGCAGGGATGGTGGTGTCATGGTAGCGCGCCTTCAGTACCTCGTTTTCGTGTTGGCTTGTGGCGTGGCGGGTCTGGCCAGCGAGGGGCGCGCCCTGCCCCGCCTGCTGCACCAGGCCCCCGCTGAGGCTGCCGCCGACAAGCCGCTCGAACTGGACTTCGCAGTGACGGAGACCACCGACATGAGCGGCGCAACCCTGTTTTGGAAGCCGTTGCAAGATGGCAACTGGCGCAAGGCCGCCATCGAACTGAGCAGCACCGGCGTCTGGCGCGCCACCGTTCCGGGCGACGCCATGGACGACCCGGGCGTGGCCTACTACGTGGTGGCTCATGGCCGCGACGGGAGCGAATTGGCCCAGTTTGCCAGCGCGACGGAGCCGCACCCTGTCTATGTGCGCGGTTCGGCGCAGCGCACCAACGAGGCGGTGGCCTTGCGCGAACGCGGCGGCCGGCGCTCGGACCTGCGCGTCGGCGGCGAATACGTGGACTACCGCGTCATCGGCGTCCAGGCGGGATCGCCGGATTTCGGGCCGCGCTACCGCGACTTCCAGTTCGCCTACCGCTACTGGGTCCTCAAAGGGGTCGAGTACATCGAGGCGGGCATCGGCACGTTGCGCGGCCGGGCCTCGACCTTCCAACCCGGAATCGAGACGGGCGTCGGCACCGGATTCGACCGCGGCTGGGCCGAGATAGGCCTTGCGCCGTTGCAATTCGTGGGCCTGGGTGCGAGATTGACGCTCGGTGGCGACGAAGAGACCTTCCGCATTGGCTTGGCCGGGCTGCTGCGGTTGGGCATGGCCGAGCGCTCCCGCCTGCAGCTCGAGGCGGGCTACATCAGCGGCGTCGGCTACAAAGTGGTGACTGGCTTTCATGTCCAGACGATTGCCAAAGTGCCCCTGGCCCTAGAGATCATCCTGACCAACGAACCCAACCAGTCGCGGGAAACCGCCGAGCGCGGCCGGCTCAAAATCGGCTACGAACTGACACCCGGCGCCATCGCCCATTTGCTGCTCAGCTACCAAGCGTTGCGCGGAGCCGAGCACGGGTTTGGCGCTGGGGCCGAGTTGGCGTTTCGGTTCTGAAGACAGGCACGCGCCGTGCCATGCGCGTTCGCCGGGTCAGATCCCCGCACCCGGCGACACCACGCTCGGCGCACCGAACAACCCGCGGTCGGCCAACGCCAACACGATGCGCCGCACCGCCCCATCGACGCCGGACTCGTCGGTCGCGACTTGCACACCGCCGGGCGCCGCGGACACGCCAACCGCGACGTCGATGTGGTCGGTGAGGGCCGCCACCGCAGCGCGATCCAAGTCGAGCACGGCCACCAGGCCAAACGCGACCAGGCGCTCCAGCAGCCACGGCAAGGCCGCGCCGGCATCGCCCGGCACCTGGCCCAGCGCTTCGGCGTCGACCAAGACCGCGGAGACGCCGCGCTGGAAAAGCCGTGCCTCCAGGGTCCGGGCCACTGCAGTCTGCATGTGCGCGTCTGCAGCGCGCACGACCAGCACCGCGGAGCGATGGCCGAGTTGCGCGGCGCGGGCGGCGCGATCGATGCGCGGCAGTTCCTCGCCGGCCTCGACGTCGGCGGGCTGTTCGAGGCCGACCATCCCCGCGGCCACCGTGGCGTTGCTCAGCGGGTCGATGAGCACGAAACAGCCGGTCGTGCGGAATACGGCGTAGGGGTCGAGGTACAGAGGCTGCGCCGCGGAGATGCGCACCTTGCCGATTTCGTTGAGTTGCAGCGAGGTCGCAGGCTTGTGATCCAGGCTGTTGACGTCGACACGGGCGTGGATTTGCGCGACCTTGGCGCGCACGGTGCGGGTGGTGTGCTTGACGAGGTAGGGGCGACCCGGGTCGAGCGGCGCCGTGTCCATCCACACCAGATCGGCGTCGAACACCTTGCGCGACCACGGTTCTTCGCCAGGGTGCACCAGCATGTCGCCGCGCGAGACGTCGATTTCATCTTCGAGCAGCACCGTCACCGACTGTGGCGCAAACGCCCTCTCGAGGTCGCCGTGCAGGGTGTGGATGCGCTTGACCCTGGACTCGGTGCCGGCGGGCAGGCATTTGATGCGGTCTCCGACTTGGACGCCACCCGCAGCCACCTGCCCCGCAAAGCCGCGAAAGTCCAGGTTCGGGCGGATGACGTATTGCACGGAAAAGCGCAGCGCCGACCGCGTCGCCCCGGCCTGTACGTCCACGGCCTCGAGGTGATCAAGCAGCGTCGGGCCCTGGTACCACGGCATGTGGGCCGAGCCCTCCACCACGTTGTCGCCGAGCAACGCCGACAGCGGGATGAAGGTCGCCGTCGGTGCACCGAGGCGGGCAACGAAGCCCTCGAACTCGCTGCGGATCTCGTCAAAACGCGCCTGGCTGAAGCCCACCAGGTCCATCTTGTTGACGGCGACCACCAGGTGGCGGATGCCAAGGAGCGCCGCGATGAAGGTGTGGCGCCGCGACTGCACCAGCGCGCCGTGCCGGGCGTCGATGAGGATGATGGCGAGGTCGGCGGTGCTGGCCCCGGTGGCCATGTTGCGGGTGTACTGCTCGTGGCCCGGAGTGTCGGCGATGATGAACTTGCGCTTGGGTGTCGCGAAGTAGCGGTACGCGACGTCGATGGTGATGCCCTGTTCGCGCTCGGCGCGCAGGCCATCGGTCAACAGCGACAGGTCGATGCCGACTGAAGCGCGGTTGACGGCCGAACGCGCCACGGCCTCCAACTGGTCCTCGAAGACCCCCTTGGAGTCGTAGAGCAGGCGGCCAATCAGCGTGGACTTGCCGTCGTCGACGCTGCCGGCGGTGGAGAACCGAAGGAGATCCATGGGGGAGTGCAGGCTCCAGGCAGCGAGGTCAGAAGTAGCCGGCGCGTTTGCGGTCTTCCATCGACGCTTCGCTGACTTTGTCGTCAACGCGGGTCGCGCCGCGCTCGGTGATGCGGGTCACGGCCGTTTCTTCGATGATTTGCAGAGCATCGGCGGCCGTGGACTCGACGCAGGCGGTGCAACTCATGTCGCCCACAGTGCGGAAGCGCACGTCGCGGTCCTCGATGGTTTCGCCGGGCAACGGCGGCAACAAGTGACTGATGGGGACCACCAAGCCGTTGCGAATCGCCACTGGCCGGCGGTGTGTGTAGTAGATGCTCGGAACCTCGATGTTTTCTTCGTGGATGTACTGCCAGACGTCGAGCTCGGTCCAGTTGGAAATCGGGAACACGCGGATGTGTTCGCCCGGGGCGATGCGACCGTTGTAGAGGTTCCACAACTCGGGCCGCTGGTTCTTGGGATCCCACTGACCGTGCTGGTCGCGAAACGAGAAGATGCGCTCCTTGGCGCGGGCCTTCTCCTCGTCGCGGCGCGCGCCGCCGAACACCGCCTGGAACCTGTGCTCGGCAATCGCGTCGAGCAGCGTGGTGATCTGCATGCGGTTGCGGCTGTTGTCCTGCCCCGGGCGCTCGACGATGCGGCCCTGGCGGATGCTGTCCTCGACCGAGCGCACGATGAGTTTTTCGCCCAGTTGCGCGGCGCGGCGGTCGCGGAACTCGATGACCTCGGGAAAGTTGTGCTCGGTGTCGATGTGCATGAGCGGAAACGGAAACCGCCCGGGCCGAAAGGCCTTCTCGGCCAACCGCAGCATCACGATCGAGTCTTTGCCGCCCGAAAACAGCAGCACCGGGCGCTCGAACTCCGCGGCCACTTCGCGCAGGATGAAGATGCTCTCGGCTTCGAGGTTTTCGAGGTGCGAGAGCGAGCGGGTGCGGACGGACAAGCGGGAACTCCAGAGCAAGCGGGCGCCTCGCCAGGCGGTCAAGCTGGCGCGCGGGGGCGCGAGTGTGCGGTTTTTTGGGGGGGTTGTCGAGCGGTGGCGGCGCACAGGGGCGAATGCCAGAAAGGGTTCTGGCTCCGGCCTCGCGACGCGTGAACGCGCAGGCAACTCCTGCGGCGCCGTGTTTGCGCAGCGGCGACTCGCCACAGGCGCGAACCAAGCGTGCTGGACGCCTTTTCAGTTGCGGCGTCGAGTCCGTTGGCGTGCGCGCTGCAACCGCGCCGGACTGGCACTGCTGCCATGCCTTGACAGTCCGCGGCGGTGGCGCGCACCCTCACTGCGCCGCCCGAGCGGCCTGCGGGAACTGCCCATGCCCACCCCTCGCACCCTGCCCCGCCTCGCCTTGGCCGCCGCACTGGCGACCTGCGCCCTGCCCGCCTCGGCCCTGGTCACCGCCCCGCCGCGCGCCTGGCGCTTGGGCGCCTACGTCGTCCCGCTCGAAGACCTCGACCTCGCAACCAGCGACTTGCAGGCCTCTGCGCTCAACAACTCGAACAGTTCGTACCCCGCGGCGACCAAGGATGGCATGGCCTGGCCGCTCGACACCTCGGGCATGCTGGTGGTGAGCCAAGGCGGCGCGCCGAGTTACCCGGTCGCGTTTTACAACCAGCCGTGGTCGCCGGACGGCAATGCCAGCAAAGGCGCGCCGATCCTGGCGAAATCCGAGACATTGGCCACGCCGGCCAAGCTGCACTGGAACATCGCGCCGGCCATCCACAGCAACCGCCTGCGCGCGGTGCTGATGGGCACCAACATCTTCGACAAGCAGGTGGGCAAGAAGCTCGGTCGAATCCTCATCCACCGCAGCGGCCAGCCCGACGTGGTGCGCGAGTTGCTGGTGGGCACCGACGTGCGGCACTTCAAGTCCGGCGACCCGGGCAGTGGTCTGGCGTATGCGCTGAACCAACCGGCGGGCGCGCCCAACCTGTGGACCGGCAAGTGTGCGAACAGCAACGTGTGGTGCTATGTGGACCAGGTCGTGGTCGACATCCCAGCCGCCGAGGTCAAGGTCCCGATCATCGGCGTGACGGTCGAGGCATACCGGTTGGTGCAAGGGGTGTCGGGCACTGGCTTGAGCATCCACGGCGCGATGCGCCTGCACGGCCTGACGTTCGAAGCCAGCTACGAGGCGACCAACGGCGGCCAGACCGTCCAGAAGTTGGCGCAATACTGTACATCGTCGAGCCCGTGGGCCTCGGACCGCTACGGCGGCCGGCTCATCGGCGGACACGTGTACGGTCCCAAGCGCAACATCGCCGCCATCGGCTGTGGGCTGACCAGCGCCACGATGGTCGTCAACTACCACAACGGCACCGCGCTCACGCCGGGTCAGCTCAACACCGAGTTGCAGGAGCACAACGGTTTTGCCGCGAGCAACGTCGGCACGGTCGCCAACGTCACCGCGAGCGTGCAGCAGGCGTGCGCGACGCTGTCGGCCAGCACGCCGCTCAACGCCTGCAACTGTTGCCAGGGTGCGGCGTGCGCGACCGCGTGCCCCGGTGGCAACCCGCCCAACCTCGGCAACGACGCCGATGAGGTGCGCATGTGTTGCACATTGGCGGGGACGACCGGGATTCCACAGGGCGGCGCACTGGCCGTCGGCAGCCTCGTCGAGTTCTACGCCGTCGCCGGCGCCGAGCTGGATCCCGTCACCAACAGTTGCGGCAACGCCGGACCGGCCCGCCCAGCGGTCGTCAGCGGCAACGGCACGCCCGTCATCAGTCTGGAGGTCTCGGCCACGGCCCATCCGTTTGACCAGACCGGCTGCGCGGCGCTCAACCACCCGGCGTTTGCGGGCATTTCAGCGCACCCGACGACGCATTTGCCCTGCGATTCCCAGCTCATACTGGCGAACGTCGTGGCGCTCAATGGTACGCCGACGTTGGTGGCGGGGGCGAGCTTGCGCTACTTCCAGAACGTCGATTGGTCCGTCATCGCCGCGCGCAAGGGGCTGCAGTACACGCCCAAGATGCAGTTGACCGCCAACGCGGCCGACGAGGCCCGCCAGGTCGAGTTCTTGTACGCCCAAGGCACGCCGCCGATCCTGCGGGTCAAAAGCGACAGCCACTTTCTGGTCGGCACCGGCACCGTGGCGGCGTGGCAAACGGACGCCGTGACGACGAGCGGCCTGTTCATCCCCTCCGGCGGCGGCTTTGCCGGCTCTCACCGCGTCGCCGACCCCGGAAAAATCGCCAGCAACGACCTCGTGGCCAGCATGACCGGCGCGGCGCGCAACCTGTTCTCGGGCTGGCGGTTGCTGGCCCCGGGCACGCCGGGCGCGACGCTGTCGGTGACGATCCACTCCCCAGCGGAGTTGCTGGCCACGGACGGCGCCGGCAAGCAGTGCGGCCAGCACCCGCAACTGGGCCTGTTGCGCGACATCGCCGGGTGCGACTACGGACCCGTCGGCGTCGACGTTGCGCCAGACGAACCGCCGGCTACGGCCGACACTGCCAAGCAACTGGTGCTGCCGGCCGGCGGCGGCCCCTACAAGCTCGCGGTCGTCGGCACCGGCTTTGGCGCCTACTGGCTCGAAGTGCGCACCATCGACGCCAAGGGCGGGGTACAAGAGGTTTGGCTGCCCGGCACCACCAAGCCTGGCGCGGTGCAACTGTTTGGCGCCACCGTCGCGGCCAGTGGCAAACCCGAATTGGCCCCTGAGCCTGCCGCCGACCAAGACGGCGATGGTTTTGCCGCCCCCGCCGACTGCAACGATGCCGACAAGGCCGTCGGCCCCCAGGCCAACGAAGTCTGCGGCGGCAGCGTCGACAGCGATTGCGATGGCCTGGTCGGTGCCGCTGACCCCAGTTGCGACGCCACCCAGGTCGCGTGCCCAGACGCAGACGGCGACGGCTACGCGGCCTGCGGCGGCAATTGCAAGCTCACCAAGCCCTGCGGCGATTGCGACGACGGCGACGCCAAGGTCTCGCCCGCCGGCAAAGAGGGGCCAGGTTTTGGCCTGTCGTGCGTGGACGGCCGCGACAACGACTGCGACGGCGCTGCGGATTTGCAGATGCCGGCGTGCGCGGCGGCCGCGGCCAATCCACTCGGCAGCGACGCCTTGCAGAAAGCCGTGCAGGCGGCGCAATCAGGCGCCGATGCCGGGGCCGCGGGCGATGTCGGCGCGGATGCGGGGTCGGCTGGCGATGGCGAAGTCGTCGCTGCCGAGGACGCTGCGGACGCCGGAGCCGCGCCTGTCGATGCCGTGGGCGCCGATGACGCTGCGGCGGAGGTTGGCGTGACGGATGGCGCGGTCGCGGATGTGGGCGCTGGCGGCAGCAAGGGCGACGCGGGTTCTGTGCAAGGCGAGGTCGCGGGGGCGAGCGCGGCCACTTCGGGCTCGGCGGGCAAGGCGGGTGCGGATGGCGGTGGGTGTGCGGCGGGGGCGCGGGCGGCGGAGAGTTGGGCGGTGATGATCTTGGCGTTGTCTGCTGCTTTCGCCCTCCGGCGCAGTCGGCGCCCTGGAGCGCTGGCTTGCCCTGTTGCAGCGCGATTTCGCTGACCGCATCTGGCCTGTCGACGTCGCGGTGGCCGAGCGCTGGGGCCGGCTGCGGCAACGTCGCGCGCTGCCGTCGCTGAATGGCCTGCTGGCCGCTACGGCGCTGCACCACGGCGCAATGCTGGTCACGCGCAACCATGCCGAAATCGCAGCGACCGGGCTCGCGCGGTACGACCCGTTTGACGGCGCGGGCAGCGAGCACGGGCCGCCGGGCTGGCAGGACCCGTGAGCGTGGGAGGAGAGGGCGGCTGGACGCGCCGCGCATTTCCACATGCCCGCCCCCACCGCCTGTGGTATCCTCGCCCCCGGCTTGGCCTGCGTCCCGCGCGGCCGGCCACCCAGGGGTTCCCGATGCCCGCGATTTCATTGACTTCGCCGACCTCCCGTGCGATCGCGGCCGCCACCCGCGCGCTCGGCGTCCTGGCTCTCTCCGCATTCGCGCTGGCTTGCGGCAGTTCGCTCGACGACGGCAAGCCGCGGTTCGGCCAGGTCACCCACCTGCAAGACACCTGGAACGACGCGCAGCCCTACGCTGTGTGGGCGACGGCCTACCCGGGCGGGGCGCCGCTGGCGCGCGTGGACTTGTACTACGCGCGCAAGGACGACGCGGTGTTCCACGTTGTGGCCATGGAGAACCTGGGCGGCAACGCCTGGCACGGCGCGATTCCTCCGCAGCCGCGCGGCACCGACGTGCGCTGGTTCCTGCGGGCGGTCGGCACCGACAAGGCCGCGGGCCTGTATCCGGTGCAGGGTGAGCCGCCCAACAAGTTCCTGATTTTCCGGGTGCTGCAGTTGGGCGAGATGCCGAACCGCCATCCGGCCGTGCTCGGCCCCAGCGACGCAGGTCCGGCGCCGGCCGCGCCCGATGCCGGCGGGCTCGATGCCGCGCCGCGGATCGACACGGGCACGCCCGACGCAACCACCGAACCCGAAACCGCGGACGCCGCGCCTGACCTCGGCCCGCAAGACGCGGCGCCCGACGCGGCCCCGGATGTGCCGCCCACCGATACCGGCCCGGTGTTCGATCAGCACGTGTGGGATCTGGGCCCCGACGCCCAACCCGCGGCCGACGACGACGGCGACGGCTTGCCCAACGGCGGCGACAACTGCCCGTTCAAGTACAACCCGAACCAGTTGGACTCCGACGGCGACGGCAAGGGCGACATCTGCGACCCGGACGACGACGGCGATGGCGTGGTCGACGATGTGGACAACTGTCCCGACATCGCCAACAGCAGCCAGGTCAACCTCGACGGCGACCAGTTCGGCGATGCCTGCGACAAGGACCTCGACGGCGACAAGGTCATCAACGTCAACGACAACTGCCCGTTCGTGGCCAACCCGACGCAGATCGACAGCGACGGCGACGGCATCGGCGACGCCTGCGACCCGCTGACTGGCGAATCCGACAAGGATCAGGACGGCGTGGTCGACGCCAAGGACAACTGCCCGACCGCGCCCAACCCCAAACAGACCGACCTGGACAAGGACGGCCAGGGGGACGCCTGCGACCCGGACATCGACGGCGACCTGGTCAAAAATCAAGTTGACAATTGTCCACTCGTGGCCAACCCCAACCAAGCTGACAGCAACGGCAACGGTTTGGGCGACGCCTGCGACGCCAGCGACGACCAGGACGCCGACGGGGTGGCCGACGCCAAGGACAACTGCAAGACCAAGGCCAACCCGGACCAGGCCGACGTGGACAACGACAAAATCGGCGACGTCTGCGACCCAGATGACGACAACGACGGCATCATCGACCCATTCGACAACTGTCCGCTGGTGGCCAACGCCAAGCAGACCGACACCGACGGCGACGCCAAGGGCGATGTGTGCGACGACGAGCAACTGTGCGGCAAGGGCCTGCCTGCGTGCCCGGCCGGCAAGCAGTGCTTTGAGCCGCTGTGCCTGACGCCGCAAAGCTGCCAAACGCAGGCGAACTGCAAGGCCGGAACCTTCTGCTACCAGGGCCAGTGCTTGCCACCGCAGGTGGTGCCGGCCGACCTGTGCACCAAAGACAGCCAGTGTCCGACCGGCTTTGTGTGCCAGTTCGGCAAGTGCGCGCCGGAGAAGTGCAAGACCAACGCCGACTGCCCCAAGGGCAACCAGTGCCTGCTCGGCGAGTGCCTGCCCAAGACCCTACCGGTCACTGGCTGCCAAACCGACGAGCAGTGCGGGCCCAAACAGCAATGCCTCGCCAAGCTGTGCGTGCCGGCCCAGTGCAAGGCCGACAGCGAGTGCAAAGGCAACGGCCAGAAGTGCTACAAGGGCTTCTGCATCCCGGGATTGGTGCCCACCATCGAGTGCGAGAAGTCCAGCGACTGTCCGACCATCAAGTTCCAGGGCGTGACGGTGCAGTTGACGTGCGCGCTCGGCACCTGCCTGCCCAAGATCCCCAACGGCCCCAACCTGTGCAACAGCGACGCAGACTGCAAAGAGAACCAGCAGTGCTTGGTGGCCATCTGCGCGCCCAAGCAGTGCAACAAGAATGCGGATTGCAAAGAGAATCAGGCGTGTACTTTCGGGTTGTGTACCCCCAAGGGGATGCAGTTGCCGGCGCCCGGCCAGTGCAAGACCACAGCGGACTGCACGCCGCCGGCGCAGTGCCTGTTCTCGGCGTGCGTGCCGATTCCGCCCGGCTTCCCGTTGCCCGGCGGGGGCGGCGGCTTCCAGTTGTGTGGTCCGGGCGGCACCTGCCCAGCCGGCAAGACTTGCCAGTTCGGCATCATCTGCTTGTAGGTCGTTGCGGCGATGGTTTCGCTTCCGGCCGGCCTGCATGGCGACGACGCCAGCGCCGCGCCCACGTTGCACCCCGCCGCGCAGTCCGATGCGCCGGTGGTGCTGCGCGATGTGGACCTGCGCGGCGGCCATTTCGCGCACGCCAGCCTGCGCGACGTGGACCTGCAGCGCGCCAACCTGAGCGAGGCCGACCTTTCCGGGGCCGACCTGCGCGGCGCGCGCCTGCACCTGTGTGACCTGAGCCTGGCCGATCTGCGCGGTGCCGATCTGCGCGGCGCGGACCTGTCGCGAGCCGATCTTTCGGGGGCGGACTTGCGGCAGGCCGACCTCGCAGGGGCCGATGTCGCCGACGCCGAATTGGCCTGGTCCTGGATCGACGGCGTGCGCGGCGCCCCGGACGCGTGGCTGCAACTGCGGCGTTCGGGCGGGCGCGTCACCGGCAGCCACCGCGCCGCGGGAGAAGACGAACCCATCGAAGGGCTGCGCGCCTTCCAGCGCGGTCAGGCCGCGTGGAAGGAGGGCCGCGCGCTGGCCGCCGAGCGCGCGTTTCGCACAGCGCTGCGCTGGGTGCCCGACTCGGATGCTGCGCCCTACTGGCTCGGTTGCCTGGCGCTCGAACAGGGCCACCCAGACGACGCACAGGCGTGGTGGCAACGGGCGCTGGCGGGCCATCCGAGGGCCGACCGGGCACGGCTGGATTTGGCGCTGCTGTGGGCGCGCGCTGACCGCTGGGCCGATGTGGTTGCGCTGTTGGCCGAGCCCGCCGTCCTGGCCGTCGACTGGTTGGGGCCGATGGCCGCCGCGGCGCAGGACGCCGACCTGGCAGCGCTGGCCGAACTCGTCCAGGCCAAGGCGGGCGAGACGCCGGGCGTCAAGTGGGCGCGCAAGCCCGCGCTGGCCCCTGCGCCGCCCCGCACGGCAGCCACCGAAAACCAGCAAGACGATCCCCAATGGCAGGCCCGAGAGCGCGAGGCGCTGCAGGCCCTGTTTTCGGGCGCCGCCCAGCCGGCGTGGGTGTGGCACGGGGCCATTTCGCGGGCGCTCGCCATCGGCGACATCGACCTCGCCCAGCGGGCCGAGCAACGCCTGCGGCGGGTGTCGCCCGACCAGCGGCTCTGGGATCTGCAACTCAAGCATCTCGACCTGACGGCCCAGGCGTTTGCCGAATTGGTGCGCACCCGCTGGGGCAACCTTGGCGCCGTGCGATCGCTGCGCTGGGTGGCCTTGGGCGCACATGGCCCGACGGCGCGCTTGGTGACGGACTCCGGCGTGTTTTATGCAAAGCGCTACAACGGCTTGACCAGGCCAACGCCAAGTGTTGCCTTCACCCACCGCGCCGCGCGGTTTGCTTCTGAACGCGGTTTTCTGGTGCCGGTTGCCGTGCCCGACGACGCTGGCGACGACGGGATGCCGTTTGCGGGCGACCTCCTGGCGCTCTACCCAGACGTCCAGGGCGCGTCGCTCGACGGTCCAGACCTCGACCCCGCGGGCGCGGAACGCATGGGCGCGGTTTTGGCGCGGCTGCACCTGGCCGGCCTCGGGTTTGGCGGCAGCGGCCGGCCGCGCGGGGGCATTCGGGCGGGTACGCGGGTGTTGCGCCACCCGTCGCCGCGCGGGGCGTGGCTGACTTTGCTCGGTCAAGACGCGGCGTGCGCGGCGGCATTCCAGCGGCACGCGCTCGGCGAACGGATTCTCGGCTTGCTGGACGCCACCGCCCGGCGCCTGCGGCCGGTGCTGGCCGAGTGCCCCACGGGCCTTGTGCACGGCGACTTCGCGGGCGGCAACGTGCTGCTGCGCCGCGATGGCGCGCTGTCCGTGGTGGACTGGGACCTGTGCGACCACGATGTGCTGGCTTGGGACCTGGCGCGCTGCGCGGACCTGCTGGCGGTGCAATGGTCGACCGACGCCGCAGCGCCGCTGGTGGTGCGCCCGGACCTGCTGCGCGCGGTCGTCGCCGGCTACGCATCGGTGCGGTCGCTGTCGGCCGCCGAATGGAGCGCCCTGCCCTTGTTGGTGGCGGCGAGCCGCGTGGACCTCGATGCCAGCGTGCTGCCGCTGTGCGTGCGGTTGGAACCCGAGTCCGGCGACGTGGTCTGGAAGCTGCAGGCGACGCGGCTGGCGCGGGCGGCGGCCGGGGCGCCGGAGGTCGGGCGGGTGCTCGCCCACCGCTGATCAGCAAAGCAGAATCCCCGGTTGTGCCCCAACCCTTGCCCGCACCCCCAACCTGCGCCACCATCGCCCCATGCGCATTGCCCTGGTCAGTGGAAACCGCGAAATCATGCCCGACGCGGTCATCCCGCTGGGTCTGCTGTACGTCCAGGCCAGCATTGCGGCGCGGCATCAGACCGAACTCTGGGACTTGTGCTTCGAGTCCGATCCACTCGACCATGTGCGCACCCGCATCGCCGCGTTTCAGCCCGACGTCGTCGCGATTGGCATGCGCAACATCCAGAACAACGACTACACCGGCTACCACGACAACCTGAGCTGGTACGCCGACATCCTGGCCACGGTGCGGTCGTGCACCCAGGCCCCGACGGTGTTGGGCGGCGGCGGGTTCTCGGTCATGCCGGCCGAACTGATGCGACACCTGCGCCCCGATTTCGGCATCTCCGGCGAGGGCGAGGCGCCGTTTGCGCTGCTGCTGGAGGCCGTGGAGCGCGGCGACGGCGACTATTCGGCCGTGCCCAACCTGCACCGCCTGGTGACCGATGGGCTCGGACGGGAGCGTGTACATAGCAACCCGCCGGCCCCGCGGTTTCAGGACTTGGATGCCCTGCCGGTCCCCGACCGCCGGTTGGTGGATCCCCGACACTTCAGCAACTACCGCATGGACTCGGTGCAGACCAAGCGCGGTTGCTCGCTCAAGTGCGACTACTGCACCTACCCGACCATCGAGGGCCGGGCGGTCCGGAGGCGCGATCCCGCTCGCATCGTCAACGAAATGTTCGAAAGTCTCGAGCGCCAGCCCGAGATTCGTCATGTGTTCGTGGTCGATTCGGTGTTCAACCTGCCGCCAAGTCATGCCAAAGAGATCTGTCGGCAGTTGGCGGCGCGCGGCTGGAACGTGCCGTGGACGGCCTATGCGAATCCGCTGGCTTTCGACCGCGAACTTGCGGATCTGCTGTGTCAAGCCAACTGCGCGGGTCTCGAAATCGGCGCCGACAGCGGCGTGGACGCGATCCTGGACCGCATGCGCAAAGGGTTTTCGCTTGCCGACGTGCGCAAGATGGACGCTATTTGCAAGGTCGCGGGCGTCAAGGACTGCATGACGTTCATTCTCGGCACGCCCGGCGAGACGCTGGACGACGTGCGCGCGACCCTGGATTTCTGCACGGATCTCGACCCTTTCGCCGCCATCATGATGGTCTGGATGGACGACTACGAGTCGCTGGACGCGGCGCTGGCCGCCGAGCGGCGGGTGTTCCGCGAGCAAATCAAAGAACTCATGCGCCAAAAAGCCGAGGAATTCCCCCGGTGGATCATCCCGGCGCTTGGCGTGAACTTCGATGCGCGGTTGTTCGGGCTTTTGCGCGCCGCGGGCAAAGCCGGCCCGCTGTGGCAGTACATCGACATGGTCGGCAAGGACCGCCGCAGTGCGCGGCTCAGGCGGCAGGCAGCGGTGGTGTAGGATCCCGCTACAGCAGCTTTGTCCGAATTGCGCCGCCCGGGCTGGGTCGACGCCGGGCAGTCCGCGACGTCAGTGATTCACACGCGCGTCAACGCCCGATAGCGAATCCGATGCGGTTGGTCGGCATCGCGGCCCAAGCGTGCCTTTCGGTCGGCCTCGTACTGCGAGTAGTTGCCGTCGAAATACACGACCTTGCTGTCGCCCTCGAACGCCAGGATGTGGGTGGCGATGCGGTCCAAGAACCAGCGGTCGTGGCTGATGACCACGGCGCAGCCGGCGAAGTTCTCCAGCGCTTCCTCTAGCGCCCGCAAGGTGTTGACGTCCAAATCGTTGGTCGGTTCGTCGAGCAGCAAGACGTTGCAGCCGGTCTTGAGCAAGCGCGCGAGGTGGACGCGGTTGCGCTCGCCGCCCGACAGCACGCCCACTTTCTTTTGCTGGTCGGCGCCCGAAAAGTTGAAGCGCGCCACCCACGCCCGCGAGTTGATGGTGCGACTGCCCAACTCGATGACGTCCTGGCCGTTGCTGACCACCTGCCAGATGCTCTTGTCGGGGTCGAGGTCGTCGCGGGACTGGTCCACGTAGGCCAGTTGCACGGTGTCGCCGGTGCGGAAGCTGCCCGCATCGGCCTTCTCCTGGCCGGTGATGAGCTTGAAAAGCGTGGTCTTGCCGGCACCGTTGGGGCCGATGACGCCGACGATGCCGCCCGGTGGCAGCGCGAAGTTCAGGTCCTCAAACAGGATGTTGTCCGCAAAGGCCTTGCGCACGCCCTTGGCCTCGATGACCACGTCGCCCAGCCGCGGCCCCGGCGGGATGTAGATTTCCAGTTCGGCGCCGCGTTTCTCCGACTCCTGGGTCAGCAGCCGCTCGTACGACGCGATGCGCGCCTTGCCCTTGGCGTGGCGGCCCTTGGGCGACATGCGGATCCACTCCAACTCGCGCTGCAGGGTCTTTTGGCGCTCCGTCTCCTGCTTCTCCTCGGTCGCCAGCCGCGCCTGCTTCTGCTCCAGCCACGACGAGTAGTTGCCTTTCCACGGGATACCCTGGCCGCGGTCGAGTTCAAGAATCCACCCGGCCACGTTGTCCAGGAAGTAACGGTCGTGGGTCACGGCGATGACGGTGCCGGCGTAGCGCTGCAAGTGTTGCTCCAACCACGCCACCGACTCGGCGTCGAGGTGGTTGGTCGGTTCGTCGAGCAGCAGAATGTCGGGGCTTTGCAACAGCAAGCGGCACAAGGCGACGCGGCGCTTCTCGCCGCCCGACAGCACGCCGCACAACGTCTCGCCGGGCGGGCAGCGCAGCGCATCCATGGCCATGTCAAGCCGCGCGTCGAGATCCCAGGCATCGGCGGCGTCGAGCTTCTCTTGCAGTTCGCCCTGGCGCTCGACCAGCTTCATCATCTCGTCGTCGTCGGTGACTTCGCCCAGCTTTTCACCGACCTGTTCGAATTCGCGCATCAGGTCGACCGTGGCCTGGACGCCCTGCTCGACGATCGACTTGACCGTGGCCTTGGGGTCGAGTTGCGGCTCTTGCGGCAGATAGCCGATGGTGAAGCCGGGCGAAATCGTGGTCTGGCCGACGAAATCCTTGTCCACGCCAGCCAGGATCTTGAGCAGCGAGCTTTTGCCCGAGCCGTTCAGGCCCAGCACGCCGATCTTGGCGCCGTAGAAGTACGACAGGTAGATGTCTTTGAGAATCGGCTTCTTGTCGAAGTACTTGCCGACGCCGATCATGCTGTAGATGATCTTGTTGGGTTCGGTGTTGGCGGCCATGGGGTCCTCGGGCGGGCGGAAGGGGCGCCAAAGTAGGGCGGCTGGAGGCCGTGGGCAAGGGGCGGGACGATGGCGCAGACGTGGTCGGCTTGGCCGGCGTTTGGGATGCGTGCCCCCTGCGCGGCTGGCCAGGCCGAGCCAGCACGAACGGGCAGAGCGATGCGCAGACAAAGGCGCCTGGGGAGGGCGACACTGGGTCAGATGGCGATGAGTCCTCGGAACGCCGCGTGTATTTCGCGGGGTTTGGGCGGGCGCTGCCGGATTGCGTGCAACCGTGCAGCGCCTGGCTATCAGGCTCAGCTGGCGCCGACGCCACGATTGCGGCGGCCCTTGATGTTGGCACCGCTCAGGCACAGCAGCAGGCACAGCGTCAGGGCAGGACCAAGGCCGGCGTGCCCGCCGATCGAGGCAGTATTGCTACCGCCGGCTTCTGGTCCATGCTTGCGCCGCGCGCCCGCCCGGAGCTACTCGTCCACCGCGGACGCACGCCGGGCCAACTCCGCCTGGGCAATTGCCCGCACGGCGCCACAGCACACAGGTGTCTGGCTCACCAGCGGCTCGTCGCCGGCCCAGTCTGGCGGGCCGTAGGATTGCTGCACGGCGCCGTCCAGCGTGGCACATGCAAGCAGGTCCGCGGCCCCCACGGCCCCGGCCGCGCCACGCAACACCTGTTCGAGCAGGGCCACGCCTCGGGCGGCCCAGGTGCCATTGCGGCACCACGACAGCAAGTTGGGCACGCACCGCGGGTCGCCCGCGGCGGCCAGCGTCGACGTTGCAATGTGGCGCACATTCGGGTGCGACGAGTCCAGGCCAACTGCCAGCAGTTCCAGCGCAGGGCTACCGAGCTTCGCGAGCGCATCGGCGGCGACGCGCTGGGAGTCCCATATGCGGCCATCGCACAGCTGAGCGAACGCATGCGCTTGCGGATCGCCGCCCGAATCCGCCGGAGCTCCGTGGTGCATTACGCGTCCGATTGCCGCCAGGAAAGCAGGGTTGGCCGCCGCCCGCGCGACGAGTTGCGCAACTGCGGTTTCGTAGGTGGCGTCCATCGGCTAGGCGGACCTCGCTGCGGTCGGGTTTGCGCAGAGGGCCGGGGCGGCTTGCGCATCAGCGCAGTCGAACACACCGGTGGACAATTGCACGCCTTGGGCCTGCAACGCGCGGGCCGCTTCGGCGAGCAGCGTGACTTCGACATCGGCGGTGACGCCCGCCAGCGCCGCCGCATCGATCCCGGACTTCCAGGCAACCGCGACCACCAGCCGGGCCAGCATGGCGGCAGCCCCTTCCGCCTGATGCGGCGCAATTGGATCGCCACCCTCGGCAGCGGGCGCATGGCCCGCAAGCAGCGACAACGCCCGCCCCGCCTCGCGGAGCCGCAAGGGCAACGCTGCGCCGCTGAGCACCGCGGCAACTGCGCTGGCGAGGTCATCCGGTTCCAGCGAGGCGAGGGCCATGCGCACGGCGTCTGGTTCTTGCGCGACCGCGGCCCCGTGCACGATGCGCTGGGTCGTTTCGTCGTAGGCGCCGTTGGTCGATCGATCTTGGATGCTGCGGGATTCTGCGCGGCGCGCCTGCGCTTCCGCTTCGGTCAAGTAGGCCCCGAGCAGTTCGCCGGCATCGACGTCGCCGTGTTTCCAGAATTCCCGCACCACGAAATAGCGACCCATGATGGTCCCTGAACGGCCGGCTTGCAGTGCATCGCGCCGACCAAAAAGCGCCCGTTTGGGGCAGCGCTCGAGTCCTGGTCTGTGAAGCGCGCCGCGGACCTGGGCCCAACTGTATGTGCGCGCGGGCGTAGGTTCAAGCTGGGCGTGGATGCAGGTCCTGGCAACCCGTCTTGACATTTTTTCCCACTAGATGTAAAGTCTGCTTTCATGTTTGCCAACCTCCGCCCATTCTGGACCGACCGCTTGACCCAGTGCTGGCAGGCCGCCCCTATCGCCTGGCTCGCGGGCGTGCGGCGCGTGGGCAAAACGACGCTGGCCCGCAGCCTCGCCGACACTACCTTTGTCAATTGCGACTTGCCGGAATCCGCTCGGCGCCTGCATGACCCTGTGCCGTTCCTGCGCAGCGTGCAAACGCCGATTCTGGTGCTGGACGAGGTTCACCAGTTGCCTGACCCCAGTCGGCTGCTCAAGATCGCGGCCGACGAGTTCCCGACCCTGCGCGTTCTCGCCACGGGATCATCGACATTGGCGGCCACGGCCAAGTTCCGCGACGCCCTGACCGGCCGCAAGCGGGTGGTGCGGATGCAGCCGGTTTTGGCGGACGAGTTGGCGCAGTTCGGCGTGCGCGACCTGCGCAAGCGACTCCTGCACGGTGGCCTGCCCCCAACGCTTTTGGCGGAACGACGCGACCCTGAGTTCTACGCCGAATGGCTCGATTCGTATTTTGCCCGTGATGTCCAGGAATTGTTCCGAGTAGAACGGCGCGGCGCCTATCTGCGTTTGGCCGAATTGTTGTTGCGCCAAAGCGGTGGAATGGCCGATGTCGCCAGCCTGGCGCGCGCTGTCGAACTGAGCCGGCCGACGGTGATGAACTACCTAGAGGCGCTTGCAGTCACCCAGGTCATCCACGTGGTGCGGCCCTTCCACGGCGGCGGCCGACAGGAACTGCTTCACCGGCCGCGCATCTACGGTTTTGACACCGGATTTGTAGCCTTCGCCAACGGCTGGAACGATTTGCGCGACACCGACTGCGGGGCGCTGTGGGAGCACCTCACGCTGGAGTCGCTGCTGGCGTGGCCGGGGCTGCCGGAGCCGCATTTCTGGCGCGACAAGGAACAACGGGAGGTGGATTTTGTGCTGCCGCACCGCGACGGGAGCGCCGATGCCATCGAGTGCAAGTGGACCTCGAGCGCGTTCTCGCCCAAGGGCCTCACGGCGATGCGCTCAGTGCATCCGCTTGGACGCAATTTCGTGGTCGCCACGGACGTCGACGTCCCCTACGCCCGCGACCACGGCGCGCTGCAAGTGCACTACGTGGGGCTCGCCGGCCTGGGCAGCGCTTTGCGGACCGCACCGACCGCGGAACCCGCAGACGGCGCCAGTGGCAACTGAACCGACAGCGCCAGGTTGGCGACAAGCTGACTTTCCCGTTCGCCTGCCAGCCCAAGCCCGGCACCGTTGTCACCTGCCCGGCGCCGCTCAATCCCTGCGAAGCCGCCGCCTGCGACCCCAAGACCGGCGCGTGCGGCACCAAGCCGCTCGCCGTTGGTTTGCCTTGCTAGAGCGACGACCCCTGCGCGCTCAAGGCCACCTGCAAGGCCGGCGCCTGCGTGCCGAACGGCCCGAGCCTGTGCCAGTGAGCCAACAACGCCGACTGCGCCAAGTTCGAGGACGCCAACCTGTGCAACGGCACGCTGCGCTGCGATGCCACCGTGTTCCCCAAGGCCTGCAAGGTCAATCCCGCCACCGTCGTCACCTGTGAACCGGGCGCCGACACCGCGTGCAGCCACAACGTCTGCCAGCCCAAGACCGGTACCTTGGCCAGCGTGCCGTCGGAAAACGCCAAGCAAGTCTGCAACCTCGGCGCTGGCCTGTGCCAGGTGCATCAACGCGGCAGTGCCGGACGAGACGGTGTGCGGCGACGGCAAGGTGTGCGCGGAGGGCAAGTGCGTCAAGCGGTGGGCGAAGCACATCGGTGCCGGCAACGTGGCTGCCGTGGCCGTGCTTTCCGGCGGCGAGGTCGTGCGGTGGGGCGCGCAGTGGGGCTATGGCGGCGTGTGGCCTGCGCCGGGCCTGGTCCCGAACATCGCTGGCGCAGTAGAGGCAGACATCGGCAGTGGCACGGCATGCGCACGGCTGGCATCCGGCGGGGTCAAGTGCTGGGGCGGTGACGAGTTCTACAAGGCCGGCAGCCTGGGGCGAGGCGTGTGTGCGCAGTTCGACCCGGTCCCCCAACCGGTCGCGGGGCTGCCTGCGATCAAGCATCTCGGCATGGGCCGCCTCTATTCCCTGGCCATCGACACCGACGGCAAGCTCTGGGCCTGGGGCATAGGCAACGCGGGGCAGCTCGGCCTGGGCTACTGTCCAGACTGCCAGGCCAACGCGGCGCCGGTCGCGCTCGATGGCGTCGTCAAGGTTGCGGCCGCGCTCGCCGGCGACACCAACAACGGGGCCGAGAACGTGATGTCGCTCGCCCTGCGCGCGGACGGCACCGTGTGGGGCTCCGGACATGCGTACTTGTGCTCCTTTGGTCCCAGCCCCAACTACTGGAGCAACGACACGCTCGGCGACGGCAGCAAGAACGAGTCATCCACCTTCATCCAGGTCGCGCTCAAGGAGCCCGCCGTCGCAGTCTGCGTGGGTCTCAGTCACAAGTGCGCGCTGGCCAAGTCTGGCGTGCCGTGGTGTTGGGGCGTGAACGCGGCCGGACAGCTCGGCGACGGAACGGCAGCCACGCGCGCGACGCCAGTTCCAGTCAAGGGCCTGCCCGCCAAGGCCATCCAGATCGCCTGCGGGGCGGGCGAAGACTATGGCGACCTCACGGGCCACACCTGCGCGCTGCTGGAAGGTGGCACCGTGGCCTGCTGGGGCCGCAACAGCACAGGCCAGCTTGGCAATGGCACGACCTACGATTCCTATGAACCGGTGCTGGTCAAGGGGCTGTCGGGCGTCACCCAGGTCGACGCCGGCCAAGGGTTTTCGTGCGCACTGCGCATCGACGGTTCGGTGTGGTGTTGGGGGTCGAACAAGTACTTCCGCCTGGGCGCGGGTCCGAACGGGCCCGACACGCATAGCGCCGTGCCACTGCCGGTGCTGGGTTCACTGCCGTAGGGGTTGCGTATGCCGCCCGCGCGCACAGGCGTTTGCTGTGGTCTGACCGTGTCCTTGATCCGGACCTGGGCAGTGGCCATCTGCGCCTCGTTCACTGGCGCAGGCGTGGACGCGTGCAGCGCCGACGCCGCACCGCCCCCGCTGGCCGCCGCGGTGGCCGTGCTCGAGTCGCATCAGCAAATCGGCGGCCCCTGAGCAACCCAGACCCCTGATTTGGAACCCCGCGCCAGTCGCGACGCGACCCGGCCGTGCTATCCTGCGCTCCCCGCCGCAGTCCGGCCCTCCTCGGTCATGCACGCCTGCTACGTTCTCGTCCCCATCGTCGTGATCGCCCTCGCCGCCGCCGACGCCGACGCCTGCACCGTGACCTTGAGTCCCGACGGCAACACCGCCGCCATCCAGCACGCCATCGACCGACCTGGCAAGGCGCCGCCCGTGGTCTGCCTCAAGCCGGGCGTGTACCGCGGGGCGCGCCTGCTGGCCACCCGATCGGCGACGATTCGCCGCGCCGGCCGCGACAAGGTAGTGCTCGATGCAGGCGGTCAGGGCCGGGTGCTGACCGTGGTCGCTGATGGCGTCGATTTCCGGTTCGAGGGCGTGACGCTGACCAATGGCCGTGCCGAGCGCGGCGGCGCAGTCGAAAACAGCAAGGCGAGCAGCCTCACCCTGACCGACTGCTGGCTTTTTGGCAATACGGCGACCTTGCACGGCGGTGGCGCCATCGCTGCCTCCGCCGGTTCGCTGCACCTGATCCGCACCCGGGCGACCGGCAACAGCGGCGACCGAGCGGCGGCCTTGGAGCTGACGGGCACGGTGCGGGCGCGGCTTCTCGGGACCCTGGTCGTGGACAACGAGGCCAAGGGCACCGCGGATCCGCCGGTCCGGCTGAGCGGCCAGGCCCGGCTCGACGTCATCGCCTCGACCATCGCCTACAACAGCGGGTCAGGCATCGTGCTGCAGCCCGATGGACCCGGTCGCCGCACCCTGCACGTCGCATCGTCCATCGTGATGGGGCGGCCCGATGCCATCACCGTGGCGCGTGGCGAGGCCGGCGACGTCGCCGTCGAACACTCGGTGCTGTGGGGTGGCTACGGGTTCGTCGCGCTCGACCTGCATACGCAGCGCGGGCTGCCCGGGTTTTCGCTCAAGGGCAGCGAGCGCTACCGGCCTGAGCGCGGCAGCGTGGCCATCGGGCTCGGCCAGTGCGCAGATCCGGCCGTGCGCATGGACCTGACCGGTAAGCCGCGCCCACACCGCTGCACAGTGGGCGCCCTCGAAGCGCCGCCGGGCGACGTGGCCGCGACGCTCGCCGACCGCAAGAAGGCGCAGACCAAGCAGAAGCCGAAAGACTGGCGCGACATTTGAGGGGCAGGCAGGCGCCGGCTACGCCCCGAGCTTCTGCCTGACGATGCGCGCCACGACTCCGGGATCGACTTTGCCCTTGTGGTCCTTCATCACCAGGCCCGTCGCCTTGCCCGCCATCTTGGGGTCGGTGATACCGTTGGCGGCCAGCACGGCGTCAACCAGGGCCGCGGTTGCGGCGTCGTCGAGCAACTTGGGCAGGTAGCGATCGAGGTAGGCGATTTCGCCGCGCATTTGGACGATGTTGTCTTCGCTCGCATCGGCGCCACCGGCCACGAGCTCGTCGATCGACCCCTGCAACTGCTTGACGTAGGCGCGCAGCGTGTCCGTCACCAGGTCGTCGGTGATCTCGACGCCCGCCTTGGCCGTGCGGCGCTTCATCAGTTCGGTCTTGACGGCGCGAATGGCGAGCAGCGCCACTTTGTCGCCGCCCTTCATCGAGGCCTTGAGGTCTTCGTTCAGCTTGTCTTCGAGTGGGCTGGACACGATCGCAGTACTCCCCTGGCGTGCAGTGTGAAGGCGCATGGCGCACGGCGAGCCGCCCAACGGCCGGCCCGACGGGCTGTCTTGCGGCGCGCCGCCTCGCGGATCAAGTGTCCGCCAGCCAGCACACCTTCACACCTGGTTGGTTCGAGCGGCTTGTGGACGATGCCACGTCAGAAAGGCTTTGCGCCTGCGGGCGGCGGAGCGCCCGGTGCGGCCCCCGCGGGCGGTGCACCAGCGGCTGGTGCACTGCCAGGAGCGGCGCCCATCGCGCCTGGCCGCGGGCCCACGGTCGGTGCCATGCCCGGCG
>VGRO01000049.1 GCA_016875335.1 Deltaproteobacteria bacterium
AGGACGGAGCCGCGAGTCGGACCTTTGGTCCGCGAGCTGGCGACCCACGGAGCAAGCAAACGGGCCCGAGAAATGATTGAGTAAATCATTTCCTGGCCCTTACTTCAGGCAGTTCTTGGTCGCTGCCCCGATCGCGACCACCACGGAGCCTGTCGGACGATAGTCCGACAGGCTCCTAGCGCGGCCGGCCGTGGCTCTCCGCGTGCCGCGCGTGCGCCGCCTGCCGCACTGCGGGCACCACCTCCGGCACCAGGCCCGCGAGCAGAAGCGGGAAGGCCAGTGTCCACAGCGCGTAGCGCTCGCGCGGCAACAGCGGCATGTCGTCCGGCCGCGCGTCGACGCCCGGCGCCCCGAACAACAAGCCGAAGGCCACGCGGACCGCCGCGAAACCGGCGACCGCCATGGTCAATGCGCACAGGACCATGGTGTCGGGATGGTCCGACACGCTGCCGTGCAGCACCAGGTCCAGCGCCGCGAAATCGAGCGTGCCCGGCAGACCGCCCAAGGCCACCGAAAAAACAACAGCAAGGCCGAAAGGCCGGTGCTTGAGGCGTAGAAGCCATTCCAGCGGTCCAAGCGCAGCCGGCCGTGTCGCGCCCGCAGCGCGAGCAGGCACACCCCAGCACCGGCGCCGGCCACCAGCGTCGCCGCCCACAGCAGTTCGCCTCCGAGGTGCGCCCCCGAGCCGCGGCCCACCAACCCGACCAAGACCAGTGCGTGCGAGGTCGCCAGGAGCAGCGCCAACGCCGCGCCGGCCGCACGCTGCACCAGCACCAGCGCCGCCGTGACCAGCGCACCCAGCAGGGCGACAGCCATCACCGCGTGGCGGGTTGGGCCGTCGGCGGCGGCGGCAAACGCCGGACCTGCGACGCGCATCAACAGCGCCAGGCCCCCGAGCGGCAGCACCGTCAGCACCCCGCGCGCGGTGATGCCACTGCACATCGCCGCGCGCAGCCCGAACGATGCAGGGCCGATGCCCAGTTGCAGCGCAACGCCCATCACCATCAACGCCGAGGCCAACAGGCCCATCGCGGGCGCCGCCTGGGGCAGTGGCGCAAACCACAGATCGGTCGGGACGGCGATCAACCCGGCCAGAATCAAGGCGACGCCGCCGCCGCGGACCACGGCCTGGGCCTTGCGTGCCCGGTCCTCAGTGGCGTGCACGGTGAGCACCGCCAGCACGATGTCGCACACCACGATGACGGCAAGGTGCCCAGCCAAAAGCGCCGCCATGGCCAACGCGGGCAGGCCCAGCGACTGGGCGACCGTGCGGTGCCCGGATTCGGCCTCCGGCCAACTGAGCACGAGCGCGAACGACAACGCGGCCAGCGCCGGCAACATCGTCACCGCCAGCGACGAGGTGGCGACCAGCCCCGCCAGCGCCTCGCCCTCCAAAGCGCCGGATGGGCCAATCGACAGCGCCGAGGCCAGCGCCGTGCACAAGGCCATGCCGGAATGCGCGATGGCCACGGCCCGCGTCTCTCTGCGCGGCGAGAACCGGCTGAGCGCGGCGCCGGCAGCCAACAGCACCAGGGTGAGGACGGCAAGCGGCTGGGCGTTCACGGTGGTCTCGGCGCCGGGTGGCGACTGGTGTGCCGGGCCAGCGCCTCATCGACCTGCGCGACGGGCATGGGACCCAGGCCGACGCGGTCGTCGGCCCCCAGCCAGCCGCGCACACGCGCGTCCCAACGGTCAAGCCGCCGCAGCAACGCCGCCAGCGGGTTGATGAGCATCACGCGGCCAGCCTGATCGAGGTACCACGCCTCGAGACATACGCGGTACAGCCAGGCACGCGCGCGCGCCGGAACGAGCCGCTCTACACCGACCGCCGCCCACCACGAGTCGCGGCCGGTCCGCAGGCGCATCATCGCCCGCTCGCTCAAGACGCTCGGCGACCGCAGCAGTTGCCAGGTGCGCAGCGCGGCGTGGCCGGCGATGTGGGCGAGCGCCAGATTGTGCCAGCCGAGCCCCACCTCCATCCAGATGAGTCCGACCTGCGCCACCGAGGCGTAGCCGAGCGCGGTCTTGATGTCCGGTCGCGTGCGGCCGACCAGGGTCGCGTGCACGGCAGTCAGCGCGCCCAGGCCGACCACCGTGGGTGCCGCCCATGGCACGCGATCGAGCAGCGGCGCGGCGCGCAACAGCAGGTATGGCGAGGCGTGGACCGACAGCGCTCCGTAGAAGATGGCAGAAGAGGGAGTCGGGCCCTCCATGGCCTTGGGCAGCCAGCCGGACAGTGGCATCACCGCGCCCTTGCCCATGGCACCGAGGATGACGAGGCCCGCGACGGCGCCCAACCACGGCGCGTCGATGACGACCAAACCCAACCGGTCGAAATCGGCCGTGTGGCCGTGGTGCTCCAGAATCGCTACGGCCAGCAACAGGCCGACGTCGGTCGCGCGGTAGGTGGCGTAGGCGCGCAGTCCGTGGCGCGTCGGCCCCGATCGGCGAAAGTAGAAGGCAATGAGCAAGGCGCTGGTCACCCCAACCAGTTCCCACCCGGCGAACAACAGGGTCAGGCTGCGGGCCGTGGCGATGAGTTCCATGCCGATGGCGAACACCACGAGCAGCAAGTAGAAGCGAAAGAAACCCTCGTCGCGATGCAAATAGCGCGCAGAATAGACCCCGACCAACCCCGCGAGCACGAAGGTCAGGGTGAGCAACAGCAGCGTAGTCGCCCGCAGTTCCATCGCCACGTCGAACTGGTAGCCGCGCAACGACAGCAGCGAACCGAGCGACACCGCGACCCGGGGCACGTCGCCCATCGCCAGCAGGGCCGCCAGCGACAGGGCCGCGAGCAGCCCGACCGCAAACGAGGCCGCCGTGACCTGCTGGATGCGCCGCTCGGCGAGGCCCGCGCCCAGCGCCAGGTGCGCCACCGCCAGCAAGAGCAGCGCAAACGCAGGGGCGCCAAGGACGATGACGCCGAGCACGTCGAGCACCGGGATCACAGCAGTCCCCCGGATCGACCCGGAACGATGCTCGCTGGCGGCAGATTTCCGGCATGACCTGCGTACCAGGCCCGCGAACTCGATGTGCGCGGCACCTGTGTGGTTTCAGGCGCGTGTGCCTCGAAGCCGCGGTCGTGCAAGAACTGCGCCTCGTCGCGGTCGGGGTCGACCACGGCCACCAGGACCCAGCGCTGCTCGACCAACGCGCGAACCTCGGCTGAGGCGTGGACCGCGGCGAGGGCCTGCTGCGGCGTGCCCTCGACCACCACCAGCAGGCGCATGGGTTCGTGGATCTCGATCATCTGCTGCACGAGCCCGGTGCGCAGGTCGCTGCTCGCGCCATTGAGGACGCCCAGCAGGCCGACCACGTTGTGGGGCAACTTGGTGCCGGCGCCATAGGCTTCGTTGTCGACGAACGAAAAGAAATACTCCAGGTTGATCCCTGCGCCCACGGGGCCGACCGCGCCCACCAAGCTCGCCAGGTGCGCCGCCGCCTGGGGCGCTTGCGGGTCGTAGGACACCAGGAACGCGCGGCGGTCCAGAAAAAGGCCGCGGGTCAGTGCGCGCCGGCCGAACACGCACAGGGCGTTGGTTGCGTGGTTGTACTCGGGGCGCGCCTGTGCGAGGTCCTCGGTGCGGCCCACCGCATGGCGCAGCGCGTGCTCGACTTCGGCGTCGCCGTGGGCGTGGCCGTCCAGGCCAAAGCGACGGCATCGTTCGTGGGCGTTGTTGCGGCGGGCACAGTCCAGGTCGCGGTGCAGGCGCTCCAGTTCGGCACGGTGCACGGCCGGCACGGCGCCTTCGTCGAACAGGTCGATGTCGTCGTCGGCGGTATTGTGGTGGCCACCCACGAACCAGGTGCTATCTGGGATGACGGTCCCGCTGGCGGCAAGACCCAGCCGCACGTCGGGCCGGTTGCACAGCGCGGCGAAGGCCCTGGCGTTGATCGCACCGCTACCGCCAGCGCACGCCCCGCAGTTGTAGCCGGCTGCGTGCGGGTTGTTGACGCTGGCACTGCCGTGGCCGAGCACGACCACCAACGGCGCAAGGGACCCCAAGCCCATCTCGCCCAGGACCCGCCCCGCCACCTGCACCATGTCGGCAGTCGTCAAGCCGATGGGCAAGCCGTCAAGCGTTTGCGGCGGTTCGGCCTGCAGCAGCCGCAGTCGGGTCTCGGGTCGCAAGTGTCGGCGGCGCGCCGCAACCGCGCTCGCCTCTGGAAACAACAACCGCCACGCCATGGGCAACAGCGCCAGCGACCCCGCGAGGCCGGCCAGGCTGCCGCGCACCAGGCCAATCGTCGCCCCGCGCTCAAAGACGTCGGCCCCCGACTGCATGCCTTCCAAGGCCCGTTCGGCACCGAAGGGAGCGTGGTGCGCGGGCTCGCACGGTTCCTCGACCAGGACGTGCGTGGCGGCAATGCCGGCGGGGCAGTGGTGGCGCGGCCGCGATGTGCCCGGCAGGACCGCGCGCACCGTGAGGCCAAAAAACCCTGCGTAGCCAAAGGTTTCGTAGCCGGGGTCGAGTTCTTCCAGGTGGCGGCGAAACGACTCCTCGCGGTCGTCGATGCAGCACACGACCTGGGTGTGCGGCGGTGCCGGCAAGGCCCAGCCATGGCGCGGGTGGCGAACCAGGGCATCGAGCACCTGCACCCGGTACCGGCGCTCGTAGGCGAGTTGCCACAGCCAACGCAGCCGGCGCTCCTGGCTGCCGTCGACCAGGGTGCGCAGCACGTGGCGCTCGGCCGATCCGGCGTTGTCGATGGCCTCGGGCAGCAGCCCCAAACACAGCGCAACGTGGAAAAGGGGTGCCACTGCCCGAATGCTCGCATTGGCATCGCGGGTCGGCACTCCAAAGCGCGCCAGCCGGCGCATCAAGGGCTGCCCCTCGCTGCGGTCGCCCTGCCCCGCGAGCAGGAACCGGACGGCGGCGCGTTCGAGCAGCAGGCGCACGGCCAGCAGGTCGACCAACTCGGCGGGCGGCGGCGGCGCTGGCGCAAACTCGGGCCGCTCGGCCAGTCGGACGAACATGCCGCCAAAGCCGCGCAGCGCCAGCAGCGTGCCCGCCACGAACGCCGCCAGGTTGGTGCCTGCCACGCCGATGTCGGCCAGCGATTCCAGCGCGCAGGCTTCGGGGGTGACGCCGTCGCGCACCAGGCGCTGAGCCTCGTGCCGCAGCCAAACACCGCCCGCGTGAAGGCGCGTCGCCGCCGCGTCGAGCACCGCAAGCGCCGACCGGTAGAACCCGCGGTCGCGGCCGGGCATGGCCCAGTCGGCCTGGCCCAGGTCGAGGAACGCACTGACCCAGCGCACCAGTTGCGGTTCGACCAGCGCGTCGAGGTCGGCGCCGAGGTGGCGGCGCACCATCGCGGCCAGTCGAACGGGCCGGGCATGGTCTTGCGTCGTGCGGGTGGCCGCCGCCACCGGTCCCAGGGCCTGGCACGCGCGCCACAATGCCCGCAGAACCGTCGAAGGCGGACCGGCGCCGCGCAGGCGCTCTTCGGCGGCCCGGTCGAGGCCTGCAGGCAGGTGGTCGAGATACTTGTGCTCGTGCAGGGCCCAGGCGCTGGCCTCGGGGTCGTGCAGGCCGGTCTCGGGGGCGAGCATCAGCATGCGCATGGCGTGACGCCGCGGCAGGGTCAGTCCGGGCAGCCGCAAGGCGTCATCCGCGACTTCGCGGGCGATCACGTCGTCGAGGTCGCGCGACAGGATGCGGCCCTCAGCCCATGCGTCGTGCCAGAACGCCATCGTGCACCAAGCCCGGGCACCGTGCAGGTCTGCAGCCGTCTCTACCGCCAGCCGGAACGGCAGATCCTCGAACGCGTGCAGCGTATTGTGGTGCACGAACATGCCCAGCGGGTTCTGTGAAGGCAAGAAAAGCGCCACGCGATCGAGCGCCGCCTGCAAGGCCTGAACGGTGGGCGCGGCCTGGCCGTGGGCGGGCGTTTGCAGGAGCGCGGGAGCGGTCATCTGCGGCCCATGCGGTTGCGGCCGCGGGGTACCAGCGATTCTGCGATGGGGTCGGGCATGGTGCGCGGCCGGCGCCCAGCGGATGGCCCGGCCAAGGCGCAATTTGCGTCCTCGCGGGGCCAAGCGTCAAGTGTGCGCGGCAGGCCCGGTGGTGGTCGGCCACGGGATTGGGGGCCGCCGATGGGGCAGGGTTTGGCGGCACGGCGGCCGGGCTCGCCCGAACGGCGCGCAGTGCGGCGGTGCGCGCGCGTTCAGCCGGCTTCGCCAGACAGGGACAGGCACAGGGACAGGCACATGCTCAGGCACAGGCACAGGCACAGGCGCAGGGACAGGTACAGGTACAGGGACAGGTACAGGGACAGGGACAGGTGCAGGGACTGGAACAAGAACGCAGCCAGCGCCCCACTTTGACGCCCGCGGCCATCCGCCTTACGCTCGTCGCGGTCGGGAGGCACGCCCATGGCCGAACCCATGACTGCGTCGTACAAGACCGGCGACCTCGTCGCTGGTCGCTATCGCATCACGGGCACCGTCGGCAAGGGCGGCATGGGGGAAGTGTACCGCGGCGAGCACACCGAGACCGGCCAGCAGGTCGCCATCAAGGTCATGCTGCCCGTCGAGGCCGACGGCGTGGTCGCCCGCTTCAAGCAAGAGGCGCGGGTCATGGCCGGCCTCAAGCACCCGAACACGGTGCGGCTGTACGACTTCGGCACCACCGGCGACGGCCAGCTATTCATGGTCATGGAATTGCTGAGCGGTCGCGGCCTCGACGCCGAGATTCGCGACCGCACGCGCGCCGGCCGGCTCCTGACCGAAGGCGAAACCATCGGCATCGTCGTACAGGTGCTGCGCAGCCTGGCCGAGGCCCATGCCAACGGCCTGGTGCACCGCGACCTCAAGCCGGGCAACATCTTCCTGGCCGAAGCCGGCGGCGAGCAAGTCGTCAAGGTGCTCGACTTTGGCATCGCGCGGGTCGAGAACTCCGATCTGACGCAAGAAGGCCAGGCCATCGGTTCGCCGAGCTACATGAGCCCAGAGCAGTGGCGCGGTTCCAAGGCGCTGGACGCGCGCAGTGACCTGTACGCGGTCGGCTGCATCCTGTTCTGCTGCCTGACCGGCAAGCCGCCGTTCCACGCCGACAGGCTGGCCTCGCTCGCCGGCGTGGTCCTGCTCGAACCGGCGCCCGACGTGCGCGAACGCACCGAGCAGCCAGTGTCCGACGCCATGGCGGCCATCATCGCCACGGCGCTGGCCAAGGAACCGGCAGAGCGCTTCAGCGACGCCAAGGCCATGCGCACGGCGCTAGAGGCCGCCGCCGGAGGTGCCTGGGCTTCAACGCCCAACTACGAGGCGGCGGTGGGGCCGGCGCCCGGCCAGGCCGCCAGCGTGCAGGCGGTCGCCGCGTCGACGGCCGTGGTTGCGCCTGGCCAGCGCTGGGCGCCCGTGACCACGACGCGGGTGGTTGTCGGCGTTGGCATTGCACTGGGCATCGCATTTGCCACGGTCGCAGCCCATCGTTTTCACAAGACATCGCCCGACAACCCGGCCTCGGAACCGGCGACCGGGTCAGGCGCCGCCGCGTCCCCAGGCGCGGTCGCCGCGCTCCTGGTGGTCAGCGAATCGGGCGACATGGTCGGCGACGCAGCCAACCAATTGCAGTGGCAACGCACAGCCAGCGGCGAGCGGTTCGACCAGGCCGGCGCCCAGGGGCACTGCCGCCACCTGACGTTGAACGGCGACGGCTGGCGCATGCCCACCCGCGCCGAACTCGAGTCGCTGTTGCGCCCCGGAACCCAGCCGGCCATCGATCGCGCGGCGTTTCCGCAGCCCGGCATTGCCGAGTGCTTCTGGACCACCACGCGCAGCGCCGAGCGGCCAGGCAGCTACTGGTGCGTGTCCTTTCTCGATGCCGCGTCGCACGAGGCCGATAAAGCCACGTTTGGCCGGGTGCGCTGCGTGAGGCGTGACACAACGGAGCCGTGACGGCTGATCAGCCCCCGTGCGCGAGCCAATCGGTCTGCTGCGCGGGGTGCTGGCGCGCAACGAACGGCGCCTGATCGCGTCCCGCGCTGCGAACGCGCCCCTGCAGCGTGAGCGGCCTGCGTTCCACCCGCCCTGCCCCCGTCCCTGCACACCTGTCCCCGTCCCTGCCCACCTGTCCCTGACACTGCCCACCTGTCCCCGTCACTCCCCATACTGCGCGGCCAGTTGCGCCCACAGCGTCGCCATGCGGTGGTTGGAGTGGATGACGCCGCGCGCCGCCGCAATCCACTCTTCGAGCATGCGGTCGAGCTTGGGCCAATCGCGCAAGGCGTCATAGAAGGCGCGGTCCTCGGGCGTTTCGTCGTCCATCCAGCGCCGAGGCTCGAGCGCCCGGCTCTTCTGGGTCGCCGGCACCTTGTCCCAGGCCGCTTTGCGCATGGCGAGGTACTTCTCGAGCTTTTCGACCGCGGCCGCCAGCGCCTGTTCGCGGTCGGGGCGAATCGACTTCGGACCGGCCTGGCCGTAGTCGGTGGCGGCCGGCCAGGTCGTCTCACCTTCGGTGCCGGTCGGAATCGACGCCAGGTCGACCACGTGTGCGCGCGCCGCGTTCAGCGCGTCTTCGGCGGGCTTGAAGCGGGCGTCGCCGCGCTTGTCCGACGCCTCGCGCTTCTTGGCCGTCGCTTCGGCCGCCTTGGCGAATGCGGCCTTGGCCTCGACGATCCGCTGTCGCTCCGTGACCAGCCGCCCCTGGTGCGCGGCAAACAGCGCGCGCTCAGCCTGTATGCGTGTGGTGCGATCCTGAAGTTCCTTGCGCGCCTTGTCAGACTTGGCCAACTCGGCCTTGGCCGACGCAAGTGCTTTCTTCGCATCCGCCTCGGTGACCTTTGCGCTTGCTTGCAGATCCTGGGCGGCCTTGGCCACGCCCGCAGCGGTGTCGGCCTCTGCCGCGGCGACCGTCGGGTCCGGCGCGCCCGGCTCGCCTTTCTTGGCGGCCTTGGCGGCGTCGGCGGCAGCCTTCTTGGCGGCGTCGGCCTTGGCTTTCAACTCGGCGTAGCTGGCGTCGGCACCCGCGCGCTTGACGGTCGCCTGCGCGAGGGTGGCCTCGGCCGCTGCCACCTTCTGGCCGAGTGCGTCGAATTCGACCTTGCGCGCCGCCAACCGGCGCAGTTCGTCGTCGAGCGCAGCGATCCACACGGCCAGGCCCTTTTCGTCGATGCGCTCGCTGCGCGCAGCCACCGCGCCAAAGTTGCGCAGCGAGGGCCAAGCCGCGAGCTTCTCGCGCGCCGTCAGATCGCGCTCGGGGTCTTTGCGCTTGGCGGTGTCGGCCTCGGCTTTCGCTTTGGCTTTGTCCGCGGCCTTGGCGGCCTCGTCGTCGTCCAGCGGCCAGGGCAGCTCGCCCCTGCCGCCTGCGGGTGCGCAGGCATCGACCTTTTCACGCAGGCAGGCCTCGTGCACCAGCTTGGCCTTGACGTCGGGCTGGGCCTTGCACAGGCCGGACTTGCCGTCGCACTTGTCGCCCAGTTCGCAGTCGCCGCACCAGCCTCCGCAACCGTCACCGCCGCATTGGCGCCCCTCGCACTTGGGAATGCAGCGACAGTAGCCTTCGTAGCACAACTCGTTGGCACCGCACTCGCCGCACACCGCCCCGCATCCGTCGGCGCCGCAGGTCTTGTAGATCGCTCCGCTGCGCGTGTACTTGACGGCGGTGCGGTGCAGGCTGGTGACGTAGATCGCCGATTGCAAGGTCAGCTTGGCGACCTTGACCCGCATGCGCGGCTCGATCAGCTCCTTGTCGATGTCGTCGTGCTCCTTTTGACGCTCGTCGCGCAGGCGATCGAACGCCTGCTGCTTGAGGACGAGGTCGTGGGGCATCGCGGTGCGCGCAGTGGTCACGGCCTCCCAGCGCGCGTCGAACGATTTCATCAGCCGCGACCGCAGCGCCCACTCGCGGTTGAGCAGTTCATAGGTGCTGGCGGTGGCGTTTGAGGTGGGCGAGCGGTTGCAGGCGGCCCAGGCCAGAACGGCAAGGGCGCAGCACAACAGCCGGCTGCAGGATAGCTGGGTGATTCGAATCACGCAGACCTCCTCGCTGGCGCCAATGGTGGGCCGTAGTTGACCCAGGGCGGCAGGCGCGGCGATGGTACAACGGGCGATGCCCAAAGACGAGATGCCCGGCGAAGAACCCCCCAGCCAAGGTGACCGCCGCGCCCCGGTCATGGCACCATCGCCCGGTCCCGCCGTGGGCCACGCCGCGCAGCTTGTGTACCAACCCCAGAACGCTCCGTCCGTCCTGCGCCGTGTGGCCTGGCCGTCGCCCGAGGCTTTAGTCGTGCTATGGGCGCTGGCCGCCGCGACGCTGTACCCGCCCTGGGGACGCTACGAGCGCTTTGCGCTGGCCGGTTCGGTCGCGGCCTTCGCGTGCTACTTGGCGGGCGTCCGCGGCGACTCCCTGTGGCAGAGAACAGGCCCCGACCCGACTGCGCGGCTGACGCGCCTGCTGTTGGCCGCGGCGGCGCTGCTGGCCTTGTTGGGCGCGGTGGAGCCGCGCTTCCTCTACGTCCAGAAGTTCCGCACGTCGTGGGTGTGTCAGGGCGCGCAGGCGTGGGCTGGCCTCGCGTTGGCTGGCGCGTTCGTGGGCCAACTGCGGGGCTGGCGCTGGAACTCGCGCCTCGCGGCGGGCGCTTGCCTTGCCCTCGGCCTGGCCACTTTCTTGGTGCCGGTGTTCTCGCCGGTGCCGTTCATCGATTCGTGGACGCTGCAGCACGAAGCCGCCGATTTCATGCTGGGTGGTCGCAATCCGTACACGCAGCACTATACGCAGATCTACCCGCCCGAAAGGTATGGATACAATTCGCACTTTGGCTATTTGCCGCTCGTCGGCCTGTGGAACCTGCCGTGGCGAATGCTGGCGGGCGACGTCCGGTTTGGCTATGCCTTTGCAGACTTGGCTTCGGCCGCGCTGCTGTACCGCCTCGCAAGCCGAGCGGGAGACCACGGCGAAAACCGTCTGCTGGGTCTGGCGCTGGCCGCGGCGTGGCTCGCCAACCCGATGCGGTCGCTCGTGGTTGAGAACTGCTGGAGCGAGCCGCTGCTGTTCCTCTGCGCCAGCGCGGCTGTGTGGGGCGCGGCCTCAGGGCGCCCGCGCGCGTGGCTCGCCCAAGGTCTCATGCTGGCGAGCAAGCAGACCAACGTGTTTCTGGGGCCGCTGCTGCTGGCGGGTCCGCGCCCCGTGCGGCAGGTCGCGTTGGCGGGGGCCGTTGCGGCGGTAACGGTGCTGCCGTGGTGGGCCGCCGACCCGTTGGCGTTCGTGGGCTCGACCGTGTTGGCGTTTGGGCCGATGCTGCCGCGGCCTGACGCCTTCTCGCTGTGGGCCGTCGGCTACAACGAATTCGGTGTGCTGCTGCCGGGAGCGTTCACGTGGCTTCCGGTGGCGGCCGCCGGGGCGCTCGCGCTGTATTGGGCTCGCCAGCGCCGACCCGATCGGACGCTCGCTGCCTGTGCGCTGACGGTGTGGGCGCTGTGCATGTTCGCCCGGCAGTCTTTCGCCAACTACCACTACTTCGCGCACGCGCTGCTGCTCCTGGTGCTGGCTGTGCGCACCGCGCAACTGGCGGCCGATCCTGCACATTCCTGACCGCGCGGCGGTCGCCCGTACGTGAAGAACGCGGGCCTTGACACACTGCGTCAAACCGCGAAAAGTGCGGGTGCGCGGCCGGCGCCGCGAGGAATTCGCCATGTTCTTTCGCTTGCCCGTCGCGTTCGCGTTTGCTGCCGCCCTGCTCTGCCCAACCGTCGCCTTGGCGTGGGACGAGGTCACCGACGACGACGGGGTCAAGGTCTACCGCCGCGCCAAATCTGGCAGCGACGTCAAGGAATTCAAGGCGGTCGGCGTGATCGCTGCGCACGTCGATACGGTGATGGCCGTCATTGCCGACGTGGAAAAATACCCGCGCACGCTGCCGCCCACCCAGGCGGTCAAAGCGCTGTCGCCGGCCGGCAAGGTCGCCAAGCACCATTTCCTCATCAACCCGCCGGTCATCAGCCGCCGCGACTACTGCGCGATCACCACCAGCAGCCGCGCCGGCACCGGCTACCGGGTGGACTGGAAACAGACCGACGAAGGCTGCCCGCCGACCGACGGCGTGGTGCGCATGGCCGCCAACGTCGGCAGTTGGTCGCTGTCGCCCGGCGCCGAGCCGAACACGACCCAGGTCCAGTACCAGGTTCACGCCGATCCGGGCGGGTCGCTGCCGACGTTCATGGTCAACCGGGCGACCACCAAGACCATGCTCGAGGTGTTCGAGTCGCTGCGCAAGGCGACCAAACTCGGGCAGTACGCCAAGTGCGCCGGGAACATTGGGGCGTGCGTGGGGTGGTTGTAGGACAGGTCCGGTGCGCTTTGGGAAGGGCGATCGGTGGCGATACCGGCGAGATGGGTACGGCAGTGCGCGCGGCAGGCGACCCGGCGAGGCAGTCGCAATCCCTGAATGGTCAAGGCGGACCGGGTCGCGCGACTCCGCGGCTGGCGCTTGGACGCCTTTCGCGCTAGCATCGCCGTGTTGCTTGTGGCGCTCGCGTTGCTGCCCACGGGCGCTTGCACGGTATGAACTTCAGGCACTTCGGCGCCGCTACGGGGCCGAGGTACCCCAGGTAGGAGCGGAACATGGTCACGTTGATCGCACGCCGCAAGATTGCCGCCTTGGCGGACGGCATCCGCAGCCAACTCGAACTTGGCGTGCCGGTGGATGTCGAAGCGGCGGTCGCTTCCCTCGGGGGTCGCATCACCGAGGAGGACGGCTTTGCCTTCGCCGCGTGCGTCGTCAAGGGCCCGCATGCGGACGGCAGCGACTTCCACATCGTCGTCCGCCCGAAGGCACAGCACCCCCAGCGCTTTCGGTTTTCCGTCGCGCATGAACTTGGGCACCTTTTCCTGCACATGGGCTACCTGATTCGCCCAGAGGCCTGGGCGCGCTGCGGCGACTACCGCGACTCGGTGCGCTTTCGCAGCGGTTACACCGCGGAGGAGCTGGCCGCCAACGAGTTTGCTGGTGTATTCCTGATGCCCGAGACGGAGTTTTGCGCAGCGCTCGACGATGCCGTGACCGATGAGGGCCTGATCAACATCAACAAGGTGGCAGCAGTGTTTGATGTATCCGTGTCTGCCGCAGAGTACCGTGGACGTCGTCTGGGCATCTTTTAGCCGGTCTGGGAGCACATGACCGACAGACGATCCGCCGTAGCGGAACTTGCGCAAGCAATTGGAACCGACGCAGACCAGCCGGTCGCGCATGCGGGCTGCTATTTCTTTGTTTCCTATGATCTGGCGGGCGCCACCGAGTTCAAGGCGCGCGAGCCTGCGCGCTGGCCGGCGATTTTCGCAGCGTTCTACGAGGTAGCGGCCAGCGAGGTCGAAACCCGATTGCCACAATCTTGCCTGTGGAAGTTCGCGGGCGACGAGGTCCTGTTCTACCTGCGCCTTGAGGGGGGCGTGCCATCGTTGCAAGTGGCCGTTGAGGCGGCGTATCAGGCAATGATCGGCGCCCTCAAGGGACTCGCGGAAAAGTACCCTAAGGATTGGCATGGCGGTGCCAGTGACGCCGGGCCGCGCCAACGCCACGGGCAGGCTCAGCTATCCATCAAGGCGACGGCATGGACGGCAGCTGTAGGTGACGGCGCTGCGGTTGGCGGTGCCGGCCCGGCAATCGAACTTGACCCGATGCCCAATCGCATGGTCATTGGACTCGCCAATGGTCGCGGCGGTGGCGTGGATTTTCTCGGGCCCGAGATTGACGCGGGTTTCCGCATCGGCAAGCTCGCCTGGCCGGGGATCTTGACCGTGAGCGCAGAGTGCGCGTACCTCGCGTTCGAATTCGGCACACCTCCGTTCGCGAAGCGCATGAACATCGTTGGCTATGAGTCGCTCAAGGGCGTCTGGCGGCAGCGACCTTAGGGCCAGGAAATGATTTACTCAATCATTTCTCGGGCCCGTTTGCTTGCTCCGTGGGTCGCCAGCTCGCGGACCAAAGGTCCGACTCGCGGCTCCGTCCTGATGTGAGAGTGATCGACTTATTATTTTCCAGTCCCTTACCCCGCCGTCTGGTATTCGCACGATTGGCCATGGCTGGCAACGCGGTTTGCCTACGACGCCAAGCACGAATCGCCATTGGTTCACGTGGCGTCGACGAAGCCAGAGCCAGTGGATGAGTTGCAAAAGGTCTTTGCCGACGTCGACCGCGCCATGGTCGTCGAGCAAATGCGAGATCTGGCGGAGCAGCCAAGGGGACCGTCATTTGCCGAGCGCCACTTGTTGCGCATGGAAGTCCACGTGGTTGCCGTTTGCGTGTCCGCAGACGACCGAGTCCTTGTCGCCAAACGGGCGAAGCGCAAGATCCTGGCGGACCACTGGGAGTTTGGGTGCGGTCGCCTCGGCAAGGGCGAAACCTTCGAAGATTGCTTGAAACGCGAGTACACGGCCGACTTCGACGTCGAAATCGACTGGCTAGTCGCGCGGCCGGTGGGCACGTATACGCTTGAGCCGCCCGCCAAGCCTGAGCCCGTGCCCGGCATCTTGTTCGCAGCTTTTGCCCGCGGCACATGCGCACCAAGGACGAGCAAGCATGTCGACGCGCAATGGATGACGCTCGAACAGATTGCGGACCTTGAACTGGCGGTCGATGGGCTCGCGGCGCACGCAACCCTTGCCGTAGAGGCGGTTCGTGAGCTGCGCACAAGGCGCGAACCGCTTCGCTGCTGAAACGGCGAGCCCCCGCTACTCGAAATTCGACCCGGAGAATTTCAACACAGCCGCGTTCTCCGACACCGTCCGCACCGTCGCCTCGGCGACGCCCCCTGGCACATCGACCTCGATTTCGAGTTCGAGCTTGACCTTGGCGAGCGGCAACAACGCGAGGTGTTGGACGACTTCCTGCATCACCTTGGTTAGGGCCCGGAAATGATTTACTCAATCATTTCTTGGGCCCGTTTGCTTGCTCAGTGGGTCGCCAGCTCGCGGACCAAGGGTCCGACTCGCGGCTCCGTCCTGATGTGAGAGTGATCGACTTATTGTTTTCCAGTCCCTTAGGTCGGGCACCGGCCGCACGGCGTCGAGGGCGACTGTCGCGAAGAACCGTGTTGGTAGCACGACTGGTGGCTCGGGCGGCTCTGGTGGATCTCGCGGCTCTGGCTCCGGGCACCGGGTCGGTGGCGTCTTGGGCTTGTCCTGCGGTGGCGGAAAGGCGTCCGCTGCCTCGTACTTGACGACCAGCAGCGCGGGCACCAGCACCAGTGTCGGCTTGGCCGAGAGCGCAAGGCCGCGGTAGCAATTGGCCTCCGCACCCCAGCTCTCCGCGATGGCAAGCTTGTCTTCGGCCAAGAGCGCGCCTAGGCCGCTACTCACGGTCACTTCCAGCACACTCATTGGCGCAGTGAGCCGGGGCATGTAGCAGAACGACCCGCACCAGTCGGCAAGTTCTTGTAGCGCTGCGTGACCAGGGTCGTGCCACAGGCCATGCGTGTCGAGGTACTCGATCAGGACCCGTGGTGCCAATGCGGCCACCATGTACTCTTCGCCGGTCTTCAGCCGCGCCGCCGTCCGCTCGGCCAGCGGCTGCGCAGCTTGGCCCTGCGGCGCAGCAATGCGCAAAGTGGCAAGCGCAATCGGCGCGCGCGGGTCGGGCTGGGTGGGCACCAGCACCAGCGTCCACGCTTCGCGGATGCGCAGGCTGACGGTCTTGCCGGCGTGGACTTGCGCCAGGTCGGCGGCGAACTCGGCCTCCATGAAGTTGCCGCTTGCCACGTCCGGGTGCGGTGTCGCGACCTCGCGCCAGGGCTTGAGGTTGGCGCTCGGCATGCCCTGCAACTCGCCCTGGTACCGAGTCTGGTTGCGGGCCTGCTCGTCGAAGACGGCGCGCATGGTGTCGTTGCGCAGCTTGCCGATTTCCTGGGCCGATTCGGCCGCGCCAACGGCCTCGCACAGTCGCTGCATGGTGTCGAGAGCGCGCAAGGTGTCATCGCTCGTGAAGGTGTGGTCGTGCGCCCACCGGTTGCGCACGTCGACCAGTTCGCCGGTGTACGACCGCTCAGCCGGGCCGAGGGTGCCGCGAAACACCTCGTGCCAGCGGTCCATCATCGTCTTGAGCACGCCATAGGCGTCCCAGTGCACAGAGCCGTCCGGGTTGACGGTCAGCGCGCGCTCGCGGCCGGCCTTGACGTCCTCGATCCAGTCGGGCCCGAGCTTGGCATGCAGTTCGCGTTCGACAAACGGGATGACGGCGACGCGCACGTGGTCGAGGCCGCGTTGGATGCGGTCGCGGTTGGATAGAGCCATGGGTCACGCTCCGAAATCGAGTTCTTGAGCGCTGGACTTCGCCGTGCGCCTGGTTGGTTGCCGCCTACCTGCCGGCAAAGGCTTGCCTTCGCTGCCCAAGGCGGCGGCCTGGATCGCCGGCCAGCTCTGCACCAAGGAGTTGTACGCCAGGGCGTCGGGCGCGCGCCTCTTGCGCTCGCACATCGTGTAGAGGCGGTACGCGAGGTCCTTGGCGGTCTGGGCCCGGTCGCCGAGTTTCGCGACGACAGCACCGGCCGTGGTCTCATCGGCGACGTCGAGGATGCGGATGAGTTGGTGGGTGATTTCCCAGGTGGACAGGCGGGCGTCGGTAGTTGGGTCCCAGGTCGCCGAGAGTTCCGCCGGGCGCAGCAGGCGGACGCGACCGGCCTTGGCTTCGGCTATGCCGGCTTGGACAAGGCCTTGGACGGAGGTGACCTTGGCTTTGGACAGCATTTCGGCCCGGCCGTACTCGCCGACCTCGAAACCGCGCTCGTCGAACCAGACGATGGCCCACGCGGTGTCGGCGTCGAGGTCGCCGTGTTGCTCGGCCAGGGTCTCGTCCAAAGTCTGGTTGATGAGCGCAAGGGCTTCGCGGACCTTCATCGCCGAGCCGTCGGCCGCGACAACGGCCGAATAGCGTGTGAACACCGCCATACCGGGGCCGATGGCGGCCTGTGCGAGGTCAACGGGGGCGATGTTGCCGTTTTGCAGGGCGTAAAGGGCTTGGGGGAGTTCTGTCTTGAGTGCGCGCAGGAACTCGCGGCGCTGAACGCTCGGTGCGGTTGCCGGACGTGGACGGCAGACCAGGACGATGGACGAGGCGAGGGCGTTGGTTTCCATCGCAACTTGCCTCGTTCGCATTTCTGTACGCAGCGGCCATGTGCCGTAGACACCCAGGCCGGCCTCAATTACCGCCGCAAGGAACGTCTCCCAGCCGGTGCTGGCGGTGTCGTTCCCGGCGGCCGTTTCGGCCTGCTTGAAGGCGTAGTAGATGGTAATGGGTATCGCTGGGTGGACTTGGCTGGCTATGCGCGACATGGCCTTGGTCATGCCGACAAGGAAGAAGTCTTCGGCGGCGTCGCGGCCGCCATGGCGGTGTGCAATGGCCACCAGTTCGGCGGCCTTGGGCACGGCGAGGGTCGCGAGCAGGCTGGGGAAGATTGCGGCGAGGTTGCGGCGGAGCCAAACGTAGAAAAAGTCCGAAAGGTCGGCGTAGCCGATGTTGTCGTAATAAGGCGGGTCGGTGGAGACGAGGCGCGCATGTTGCATGACCAGCTTGGTGGCGTCGCACTGTGCCGCGTGCCCCGCGCCGGACGCAGAAAGTGCGGCGACCGGCCCGGACATGCACTCGACTGCCCCGGCGATACTGCCGGTGGAGTCGGCCAGGAAATTCGGTTCCGCGAAATCCCAGATCATTGGCAATGCTTGCCTCCCAAAACAGTGCTGCGCCTTTTCGCCAACGCAGTTCCATCGAACGAGGGTGTTCCCGCTCATGGTGAGCCGATCCACGGCAAGGCCAACAAGCACCCCAACCGCCTCCGCGTAGGCCCGCACCCCGCGCCCACCGACGTCCAACCCGGCCCCGTCGTCGGCCAAGCCGGCCGCCGCGGCGCAACGCTGTGGCCAACGCTACCAGAGCGTCGAGCGCGGCGATTTCGGCCTCCAGTTCGCCGATGGTCTTTGCCGCGGTGACACTGCTGACCGCCAATTCCTCGACCTGATCGTATTCGTCGGCATCGGCTTCGTCTTGAAAGTCGTCGGGGTCAGTCGGCATCTTGGGGGCGTCGGCTTTTGGCTTGCCCTCTCGTTCGTCCTTGAGCCGCGCGGTCAGCTTGTCGCGCCGCCGCTGCAGTGACCGCAGGATGGCCTCGGGCGACGACGCCAGCCGCCGCTGCAACGCCATCAGCGCAAAGCCGACGTTGACCTTCTTGGTCCCGTCCTTGTCCGCCATCTTGTCCACGCTCTTCATCTGCTCGCGGACGTAGAAGGTCACGGCGTCGTACAACGCGCGCTCGGTCGGCGACAGGTCGTAGGCCGCCGTCTCGGCAATGCGTTCGGGGAACAGCCGTTTGCCCTCGAAGGTGACCAGGTCCTCCTTGACCAGTCGCCGCATCAGGTCGGCCGGGTCAGCCGCGTGGACGCCGCGGTCCGGCTTGCCTTCGAAGCGGTCGCCGTCGAGCAGCGCCAAGAACAGGTGGAAATCGGCTTCGTTGCCATTGTGGGGCGTGGCCGTCATCAGCAAGAAGTGGGCGCTGTGGCGCGACAACAGCTGACCAAGGTGGTAGCGGTCCGTGTACTTGGCCTCCCGGCCATAGAAGTGCGCCGCCATCTTGTGCGCTTCGTCGCAAATAACCAGGTCCCAGGGCGGCGCAGCCTCCAACTTGCGCTGCAAATCCTCGTTGCGAATTAGTTGGTCCAGGCGACAAATCAGTGAGTCGTGGCCCTCGAACGGGTTAGGGACTGGAAAATAATAAGTCGATCACTCTCACATCAGGACGGAGCCGCGAGTCGGACCTTTGGTCCGCGAGCTGGCGACCCACGGAGCAAGCAAACGGGCCCGAGAAATGATTGAGTAAATCATTTCATGGCCCTTACCAGTGCGGCTGCTCTCCACCATGTCGCGCGAGAAGATCTCGAACTCGAGGTCGAACTTGTCGGCGAGTTCGTCTTGCCACTGCTCCACCAGGCTTCCGGGCGCGACGATGAGGCACCGCTCCACCGCTGCGCGCAGACGCAATTCCTTGATCAGCAAGCCGGCCATGATCGTCTTGCCCGCGCCGGGATCGTCCGCCAGCAGAAACCGCAGCGGCTGCCGTGGCAGCATTTCGGCATACACGGCGCTGATCTGGTGCGGCAGCGGGGGTGACGTCGGACGACGCCAACGCCAAGTACGGGTCGAAGTGCCACGCCAGGCGGATGCGCCACGCCTCGCTGACCAACCGCAGCTGGCCGCCGTCGGCGTCAAACGTCCAAGCCGTGCCGCCCTCGGCCAACCGCAAGCGAGATTCTTCGTCGCGGTACACCGTGGTCGCTTCCGGTCGACCTGTCGGTGCATCGTAGGTGACCGTCACACAGTCGGTGCCGTGCCACTCGACGTGGCGAACCGCGACCGGCCCATCCGCATCGAGGCCGTGAACGCGGGCGGTCGGACGAAGGTCTTCCAGGCGCATGTGCAACTCCGAGGCACCTGGATACATGCTAACGCGTGTTGTCGTCAACTCCCCGCCGAAGCGCGGATCATGTATTTGTGGCAGTTCACAGTGTTCAACTACATCTGGGCGCGTGCCCGAAGCCATGAAAAGCATGTCAACCGATGATTTGCCGCAACCGTGCTTCGCGCCACCGTTGCGGCCATGCCGACCTCGACCGACCGCACCGACCGCCGCGACCTCGATACCTTCCTGCACGACGTGGGACGCCGCATCGCCGCACTGCGCCGCGCCCGGGGCTGGACCCAAGCCGACATGGCCGAACGCTTGGGGGTCGCCGTGCAAAACGCGCAGCGCCTGGAGGGGTGACGCCCGAACATCGAACTCGCCACCGTCCACCGCGTCGCTCAAGTGCTCGGCTGCGATCCTGCCGCGCTGTTGCAGGCCGGCGAGGCCGCGCATTCCCCGGCGGGCGGCAGGCGACGTCCGGTGCTGCCAATAGGGTGGCAGCGGGTCGACGCCGCAGCAGTGGAGGGCCGACCGGACGCGATTCCGGTGCTGGACCTCACTTCGACATGGCCGGCGGAGCGCATGCCCAGGCTGCCGATTTCACGCTACTGCGCCGTCGCCCCTTCCGGGGTCGCCGTTGTGGCGGGCGCCCACTACCTTGTTTGGGTTCGGCCGCTCGGTGGCGACCATCCGGCGTGGGCGCGGGTTCGTGTGCCCCAGCCCGCGGAGCTGCTTGGCGCGACCGTCCTCTGCGCACTGCCTGTAGCGCCAGACAGCGACGAGTCGGCGTGGTTCTTGGCGCGCGTGGCGGCGGTTGCGGCGCCCCGCAACGCCGCCCGGCACTTGCGGCTGGAAGGGGTTCATGAGGGCCGACCCGACACCGCGATGGCGACGGTGTCGCCCGATTGCGTGTTCGCCGAACTTGTGACGCTACTGGCGTGACGAGCCGACTCTTGCCCTGGCGTGCAACGCCGTCCGCCCCTTGACACCATTCCCCTGCAAAACTATAACCGCGCCACCGCGCATAAGGACACCCCATGGCCCTCAAATCGCCCCGCACCGCGTCGCTCGACGCCCTGCTCGACCAGACCCAAAGTGTCATCGCCGGCCTCGAAGCCGTGCCGTCGCTGGCCCCTTTGGCCAAGCCGTGGCATGCCCGCAAGAAGCAACTGCGCGAACAACGCGACGCCCGCGACGACGCCCGCTGGGCCCATGCCGGCGCCTCGCGCAAGTTCGCCGTGCTCGACGCGATGTGGGATGGCGCCCTGGTCGAGTTGTCGGGCTTGGCCTTTCTCGACAGCGGCAAGGACGCCAACGCCGGGTCATACGGCGTGCTCTTCGGCGGCGTGTCGGCGGCGCAGGCCATCAAATTCGGGCCGGCCAAAGCCACGGTGTTCGCCGACGACCTGCTGGCCAAGGCCGCCAAGCTCGCCAACCCGGCACTGAAGGACAAGCTCGCGGCGCTTGGCAACGCCACCAAGGCCGTGCGCGAGGCAGGCGACGCCCGTGATGCCGCGAGGACCCAGTCGCTGACCCACGAGGTGGCGCGGGTGCTGGCCGTCGAAGGCTACGACAAGCTGGTCGGCGAGACCGAAGCCGGCATCTTGACGAAGCACCCCAGCCGCAAGGACTTGGTGCGCGCCGCTCTGGGCTGGCCCACGAAGGAGCCGGCGGTCCAAGTTGACGCGGGCGAGGCCAAGGGCGGGTAGCGGCGTCGTTCGCCCACGGCGCGGTCGGAACAAGAGCAGGGATGCCGTTGCCCTGCCGATGACGGGGTCGCGTCGCATTCACGGGTGCCGTGCCCGTGACCTTGTCGCCCGCACGCGGATGCTGCGGCAACCGCGCCCCTGACGTTGTCGCAACTGCTTTGCGTCCACGGGAGCCGCACCCTTGCCCTTGTGGCGTGCATGGCATGCCCACCGATGCCACACCCCAACTCCGCCATCGGCCATTTCCGCCTACTCCAAACTCCCCACCTGCACCACCTGCGGCGCCACCGGCACCTGCAACCCCTGGTCGCTCGCCAGGTTCTGCTGGCTGTTGCCGGTCACCAGCGTCGCCGCGGAACTCCACAGTGGCTTGCGCTGCAGCACCACGCCAAAGGCGCCACCGGTCACGAGGCTGTGGCCGATCCGCGCGCCGCCGCCGTCCACCAGCACGCCGCTGCGATCGTTGCCCACTAGGACGCATGCGTCGAGTTCGGCTGCCGCCGCGTCGTGGGCGACCAGCCCATCGGCCAGGGCCTTGGCGCCATCGACCCGGCGGGTGCCAAAGCCCGTGTGGGCGAGCACCGACCCGCGCACCCACGCAGCGCCGCTGTCGACCGAGAGCGCCGCCATGCGGTTGTGGTCCACGAGGCTGTCGTCGAGCCATAGCTTGCCGGCCCCGCCCGCCACGGCGATGCCAGCGCCGCCGTTGCCGGTCTGGTATTCGGGCAGCGTGGCATGGACGCGCAGTCCGGCGGCGCGCAGGCTGCCGTTCTGGACCAGGATGCCGTCGCCTTCGTTGCCGACCATGCGCGCCCCGGCGACCTCAACGCTGGCATCGACTTGCACGACGAGGCCGCGGCCTTGGGGCGCGACCAGCGACCCGCGGATGGCGACGAACGCCGCGTTGGCAAAGCGACCGCTGCTCTTGCTGTCCGAGACAATGACACCGGCGCTGCGGCAGTTCTGCACGACGAGGTCGCGCATGTCCAAGCGGCCGCCGACCAGCGCGGCAAGGCCCATGCCATCGCCGCCTTGCCCTTGGCGCGGGCCGACGTCACGCACCACCACATGGCGACCGCGGACCACGGTGCCGTTCCCGGCCGCCGCGATGCCCGCCGCCGCGCCGCCCGCGACCAGCACCTGCTGCACGTCGAGTTGCGCAGCCTGGTGGAGCACGACGCCAAACCCGCCGACGCCGGCCGCATCGGGCTTGCTGTGATCGATGGTCACCTGTTGGAGCTTCGCGGTGCCGCCGGCCATGCCGAGACCAAGGCGGTTGCCCGACAGGCGGACCCGGGTCAGTGCCGCCGCGCAACCGTCGTTGAGCGCGACGCCGCCGCCGCCGGTACCGATCTTGTCCGCGGTCGTGCCGTCCACCAGGGCATCGATCACCGTCAGCGTGCCGGCAGTACAGCCGATCCCGGCCTCGCGGTTGACCGAGGCGCGCACCCGTTCGAGCATTAGGGTGCCACCCTTGGCGGCGTGGAAACCGCGGCCGAGGGCGCCCGAGACTTCCGTTTTCGCTTCGTTGGCAAGGGCGTCGCGCAGTTCGAGCACCCCGCCGTTGCTGACCGCAGCGCCCATGCTGGAGTTGCGGTGCAGCCACACCCTGCGCGCCGACGCCGTGGCCTGCTTGGTGACTTCGAGCCCGATGCCGAACTCGCCGTTGGTGGCGCCCGGCTCGGTGTCGCGGACCAGCAGGTCCAAGGCGTCAATGCGCGTGCCCTGGCCGAGGCCGAACACGGCGACTTCTCGGTTGCCCTGGACGCGTACGCCGCGCAGCCGCACCTTGGCGCCGTCGCCGACGTCGAGCGCCCGGCCGTAGTCGTTCAGCTTTGGGTTGGAACTGGTGTCGAGAAGTGCCGCGTCGGTCAGCAGCGCCGTACCTTCCGCGCCGACCACCCGCACGGCCGTGCCGGTCGAGCGCGCAATGCGCAGCCCGGTCGCCGTGAACTGGGCGCCCGCATGGACTGCAACCCCGCTGCCGTCTCCGGCGCCATCGGGCTGGGTGCCGGTGATGGCCAACTCGCTTGCGACCGCCACCGCGTTCGGGGTCAGGGCGAGGCCGATGCTGTGGTTGCGCGAGAGCAATGTGCGCTGCAAGGTCATCTGGCTGCCCGCCTGCACCACTGCGCCAAAGCCGTACTGGCCGGTCGCGGGCACGGGTTGTGTGCTGTCGACGACGACGTCTTGCGCGTCGATGGCGCCGCCTTCCGCTACGGCCAAGCCGACCTGAATGGCTCCGCTCACGTACACCTTTCTGAGCAGCACCGTGGTGGGTCCGGTGACCGCCACGGCCTGCAGGCCGCCAGCGAGGTGCACACCGCGCACCTCGACCGTGTAGGGCGCGGCCTGCCGCTTGGCGAGCAGTCCGTTGGCGACACCGTTGCTTTGCAGGCGCGTCTTGGCGGCACAGCGGCCAACCAGGGTCAGCGCAAATGACACCTTGAGGTTGACGGCATAGGTCCCGGCGGCCAGCAGCACCGTCGCGCCCGGGAACACCGCTGTCGCCGCCGCAGCGAAACTGGTGAACGGCGCAGTCGCGGATCCGTTGCCGCCGGCCGGCGCGGCCGCGTCGATGTGGATGGCGTTGGCGGGGCCTGGCGCATAGGGGGCCGCGCCGCACTCGGCCGGGTCGGGCACACAGATGGGCTCTCCCTGGAGCGACCCTTGCACGACGAATCCGGGCGGGCACGCCCACGGGACGCCCTGGCGCGGCGCGCACGCTCCGCCCGGGCCGATCGCCTCGCCGACAGGGCATGCCGACACCTTGGCGCAGTCTTCGGCATCGACCGCGCCAAAGACCGCACAGCCGCGCGGCGGCTCGACCGCGGGCAAGGGCGGCAACTCTGGGAATGCAAACGGGGCATCCGCAGCCGTTGGCGCCACAAGCGCCGTGCCATCGGGCAGCAGCACGCCAGACCCGGCGGGCGCGCAGCCCGAGCCCAGCGGGACATCGCCGGCCGGGCAGCGTTCGGCATGCGGCGCGCACGGTGCGAGCGCTCCGGTGCAGAGGGCTGACCCGGGCGCGCAGGCGGTCCCGGCGGCGTCGTGCCAGCCCGCGCACCACGTTGGCACGCACGACGCCGGTCCGGACAGCGACGACGTTGCGCAGGCCGGCGGGCCGAGGGCGGCGCAGCCAGACGAAGCGGCGTCGAAGAACTGACCGGACGGGCAACAATTGCCGTTGGTGCGCCGTGCGCCGGGAGGGCACGCTTTGGCGCTCGCGGCGGCCCCACCGGCGGCGGGCGAGTTGGGCGCATCGGCGCAGGCGCACGGCAGCATCGCGGCAACGGCCCAAACCGCGCTTGGAAAGGGCGCTTGGTGGCGGAGGCGACCCATGGCAGCGCACGCGGTCGGCACGGAGCCGAACGTGCCGCCGATGGTAGGCGAGGCCGGCGCGAAACCCAAGCAGCGCCCAAGAATGGCAGGAGTCCAGGGGGCTACGGACCCAGTTCGACGCGCCAGCCGGCCCGGCCTTCGTGCGTTGGGGACCATACCAGCAAGCCGCCGCCCTCGGTGCGCGCGCCCGGCTGCGGTGGCAAGGACGTGCCGGTGTGCAAATGCCACGCGGGCACGGACGTGTCGTCGAGGTGACACGACCCGACGGCGACATCGAGTTCCGCACTGGGGCACTGCACCCGCACCCGGCACGACCACCCGCATGCGCAGTCCGCGCGCACGGGTTCGGCGGCGACGGTCCAGGTGCACGGCTGACCCACGGCCAGGTCGGCACGGCCCTCGACGGCCGAGACGCGGCCCGACACGGCGGGAACGCCCCGCGCCAGCATGGCGGCTTGGTCACGGCACGACCGCAGCCTGGCGAGGCCGCCGCCGAAAAAGCCGTAGGGCGCCGTCAACGCAGCGGCCATCATGGCGGCCCAGGCCAACGCCGCTGCGCCAGCGGGCCATGGCCCAAACCGGGCGGCGATGGCGGCGCCCACGATGGCCGCACCGCAAAAGGCGCAGAGAACCGCAGGCACCGAAGCGCACGGCGGAAAGCCCACGTCTGCGGCGAAGGCGTAGACGAGGCCCGCTGCTGCAACCGCCCCGACGCCGCCGGCGGCCAGCGCGCGTGCAGCCGACGTGGCCAGAGGTGCGTCCGGGGTCACGGCGGCTGCTCAGCTCTCAATCCGCGGTGTTGATGACCTTCTCCGCGGCCTGCTGGAACGCGGTCAGGTTCAGCGACCCGGTGCCGCTCGGCGCGAAGTACATGATTTCGGTGCCGTCCTTGGCATAGCCGAACCCGCTGTTGCGGATCGCCGAACCGGTGTTCTTGCCGGCGTGCTTCTCGTTCAGCTTGCCCCAGGCGTTGACGGCCGCCGTGTCTTGCAGGATCGGGATGTTCTTGACCTGCTTGACCAGGTTGGCGGGATTCGATTTCTGCTTGTCGGCCACCAGCACCATCTGGACGTCGGTCTTGCCCTGCGCCGCGGCCGTGTCCTGCAGTTGCTGCATCAGCTTGACTTGGGCCAGGCACGAGTTGCACCAGTCGCTGACCAGGGCCACCACGATGCGCTTGCCCGCGAACGCCTTGAGCCCGTAGATCGTGTTGTAGCCGGCGCTCCCTGGATTGATGTCCTGCAGCGCGAACTCGGGCAGCGCCACCTTGGGAGGTTCGACCTTCTCGCACACGGTCTGGGCGCTGCCAGCGCTCTGCAGGTCGCCGCCAAAGGTCAGGCCGGCGAGGTCGAGCTTGAAGCTGCGCCCGAGGAACTTCATCGTGACCGGCGCCGCAAGGGTCGGCTGCAAGGTGACGTCCGGCAGGGTGGCCTTGCTCTGCCCAGCGCCGGGCTGCGCGAGCAGCGGCATGGCAATGGCCCCGGTGCCGCCGACGCTCTGGTACACGACAGCCCCCGAGGCCGGTTCTTTGGTCCACCCTGCGCAATCCTTGACGCCTCCGCCGTCCTGTGCCTGCCGCGCATGGAACGCCGCGGACTTGAAGACCAATCCCTGGCCGGGCGGCCCTGGGCCGAAAACCAGGTCGAGTCGGCACGTGCCGTCAGGCTTTTGCACCGACAACTGCAACTTGCCGAAGCACGCGACTCCGATCGGGTTGGTGGTCAGCTTGTGGGCGGCCAGCGCGGAGGCGACCTGACCGGCGTAGTCGACGGTGTAGGTGCCCCCGTCGATGCTGGCAGTGAACGAGCCCATCGCCACCAGCGGCTGCGGCCCTGCGGGCCCGGTGTCCTTGGGCGGCTGGGCATCGGGCTTGGGCTGTGCGTCGGGCTGGGGCTGTGCGGTGTCCTTTGCGGCGCCCGGGTCTGCTGAACCGGCGCCATCGATGGTGCTGGCGCCCGAGTCCGGCGTCCCGCCCGCGTCGGTCGGCGGGTCGTTCACTGCGCACGCCGCACCGACAGTGGTGACCACGCACGGGCTGCCCGTCTCGCAGACGGCCACCTGCGTCCACGTCCCGCCGGTACACGACTCGGTGACTGCGTGGCCGTTGGCAAACGTGCAGCCCGCTTGTCCTTCCGTCGCGCACGCGGTGCCCACCGCGCCACCGGGCATCGCGGCCGCGCCACCTCCGCCGCCGCCTGCCCCGCCGCCGCCCACGCATGCGGGCGTCAACGCCGCGGCGAAAATGGCGATTTTCAGGAATTTGCGCAACATGGCGACCTCTGCGGCAGGGAGGGTGATGCTGCGCGGCGCGCTGCGCGGTGTCAAGGGCAAAACGTAGGGGTTTCGCGGGCCGCTGGTGGCGTTGCAGGTCCAGTGTAGCGAATGCCCAAGGGGGCGGCGCCGGGCACGGGCAGGGACAGGGCAGTCGACTGCGCCGGGCGGGCGGCGGCGAGCGACGGGCCCTCGCCCTACTTGGCCGCATCCAGTCAAGACGGCGCGCAAATGCAGCACTGCCCCTACCAAATCCGCCGAACCCCGTACGCATCCAACTGCCCGTCCGCCGACACAATCGTCAGCATGCGGCGCACGGATTGGGCGACCAGCATCCTGTCGAACGGGTCGCGATGGTGCCCCGGCAGGCTGCCTGCCAAGTTGGCGTCTTCGATGGTGATATCCAACTTCTGGAATCCCTGCGAGGCAACCGCCCCGGCCACGTCGCGCGCCACGTCCAGCGCCCCCGGCAGCTTGCCAATCCGCGCCTTGGTCGAAATCTCCCACGCAGTCGCAGCGCTGACGAAATTGACGTTGCGCGGATTGCCGATGGCCGCGCAGGCCGTGAGCGACAAGTTCTCGTCGCCGTCGAGCCACCACAGCAGCACGTGGGTGTCGAGCAACAGGCGCATCACTGGCTCCACGGCGCCAACTCGTCGTCGGGCAGCGGGTCGAAGAAGACCGGGCTGACACTGGCGCGGCCCTTCATCGCCCCGAACACCGGCAGCGGGACAGGATGGACGACGACCAACCGGACCGCCGGCTTGTCGCCGCGGGCAATGACCACGTCGTCGCCGGCCTCGGCTTCGGCGATCAGCCTGGAGAGTTGCGTCTTGGCGGCATGGACGCTGTATTGCTTCACTGAGCACCTCCTAGCCAAGATTCTAGCTAATACTGCGCCGCGCGTCAACACTGCGCCGCACCGTGTGGTACGTAACAGAACCTTGACCCCGAACCCCGCACACGCGCACAATCACTTCCCCCGCCGCCCCTCGCCGCCCTGTCGTCCATCCGGCAGCGCCCGGACCACGCCATGCCCGAAGCCAGACTGGACCACCCGCTGAGCGATCGCTTTGCCGACGCGCTGGCATGCGCCAATGCGTGGCACCGCTCGCAAGCCCGCAAGGGGACGCAGATTCCCTACGTGGCGCACTTGCTGGCAGTGGCCGCGCTGGCGCTCGAACATGGCGCGAACGAAAACGTGGCCATCGCCGCGCTCCTGCACGACGCGGTCGAGGACGGCGGCGGCAGCGCGCGGCTGGCCGAAATCCGCGCCCGCTTTGGGGACGAAGTCGCCGACATCGTCTGGGAATGCAGCGACACCGACATGCAGCCAAAGCCGCCGTGGCAGCAACGCAAGGAGGCCTACATCGCCCACGTCGCCACGGCGTCGCAGGGCGCGCGCCTGGTGTCGATGTGCGACAAGTTGCACAACGCGCGCTCGATCCTGGCCGACCTGCGTGTCGAGGGCGACAGGGTGTGGCAACGCTTCAGCGCCACCCGGGCCCAGACGCTGTGGTACTACCGCGAACTCGTCGCGACCTTCGGCACGCACGGCGCGTCGCCGCTGCTCGACGAACTCAACCGGGTGGTCACGGCCCTGGAGTACTGGCCGCCACAGACCGCGTAGCGCGCAACACCTTGCGCGGTTGGGCGCAAAAGTCGGCGCTATTTGGCCGCCACGCCCCGGCCGGCGAAAATCTCCGCGTGCCGCCGCACGGTTGCACGGCAAGGCCCCGATGGACGACCGCGCACGCCGAGCTTGGAATGCCGTCAACGCCAAGTTGGGTGGAAGCCCGTTTCCGCTCGCTGCCGCCCTGCCCGCCGACACCGCGGCCGCCGACAAGCTTGCGTTGGAGCACGCCCAGGTACTCGAATTGCGGCGCAACGGCACGCGCTACGCCATCGTGACCGACGTCCGCCCGCATTTTGCCGTGCCCGAGGCCGAGGGCCAGGCGCCCATGCACGCGGTGTTCGTGTGGACGCCGCGCTGCCTGGCCAACGCCGTGTTCGACCTGTTCGACGCTGGCGGACAGCGCGTGCCGTATGCCGCCATCGCCTACCGCGCGTTCAAACCGCTGGCGTGGCGCAACCAGGGCCGCGGCCTGGGGCTGGGCCGGGTAGGTGACACGCGCTTTTCGGTGACCCAGTGCATCGGCGGCATGGTGGTGGCCACCCATCGGGCGCCGATGGTGGACGTTGCCGAATTGGACACCGCCCTGCACACCCTGGAAGAGGTGGCGCGGCTGGCGTGGCGCGGTCCGAGTCCTTCGAGTTTCCACGACCTGATGATCGACGACGCAAGGCCCAAGTTCCCGATGCGCTGGGTCGCCGTTGCTGCACTGGCCGTGGTGGCGCTCGCGTTGGTCGCCTGGGCGTACAAGCAGAGCGTAGGCGGTCCATAGGCGCGGGTGCGCCAGAGATTGGACGCCGAGCGCACCCGGCCGCAGGCAAGCGGCGGTCTCACAGGACACGCACCCGGCACGCGTCAAGCCGCGAAGGGCACCGTTTCTGAGAACGGCGCGCGGTCAGAATGCGGCGCTTGGCCGAATCGGCGCCTGCTCGATAGCGCAGCGAATTAAAACGGGCTCTTTCCGCACGAACCGCCGGGCTTGCCGGTGAGGCAGCCCGCGAGACTGCTGCAGGCGATGCCGCCAAAGCACATCGGGTCGGGCTTGGGCTGCATACCGGTAAGAATACAGGTCATCGTGTCGCTCGGCGTGCCACTTCCGCCGCCGGACTGCTTGCAGCACGTCGTGGGCAGGCCCGGCAGCGGGATCGGTATCGCCGGGGCGCAGTCTTTGCTCTGTGGATCCTTGCTGCAATCGCAGTTGGCGAGGTTCGGGCTCAGCGTCTTGAACAAGTCGCAAGTCGCGTCCCACTGCCAGCCATTGCCGCCGCCCGAAGCGCCGCCCGTGCCGCACGTGCACTTCATGGCGTTGGCCGCGGGGGGACCGCCGCCGCCGCCCGGAAGACCGGGGAGGCCACCGGGCAAGCCACCGCCACCGAACAGGTCCGAGGCCAGCTCGCAGTTGCTGCCCTTGGCGGCGTTGCAGAACGCCACGATGTTGTCGCACTTGCCATCGACGTCATAGCACAGGCCGGTTGCCGCGTCGCACGAAAGCTTGAACGTGTTGTTGGGGTCGTTCTTGCAGTCGCTGTCGGCCTTGCAGGTGCCCGTCTTGGGGCCGGCGCCGGTGCCGCCGCTGCCGCCGGTCGAGCCTTGGCAGGTGTAGGACTTGGCCAGGCAGGTGCCCTTGTTCTTCTTGGCGCAGTCGTCGTCGGTGGTGCACTCGACGCAGGTCCAGGTGCCGTTGAGCTCGATGCATCCGGGGTAGTCGCCGCCGCACACGCTGCACTCGTTGCTGGCGCTCGACTTCTCGCAAACATTGGTCTTGAGGTTGCACTTGGGCCCCGCCGCGCTGCCCGTGCAGTGGGTGTCGTTGGTGCACTCGACGCACTCGTTGGTCACCTTGTTCTTGATCTTGAGGTTGGGCTTGTCGGCCGGTGGGCAGGTGGCGTTGGTCACGCAAGTGTAGCTGTTGAGGTTGCAGGTGCCGTTGTTGGGGCAGTCGGCGTTCTTGCTGCACTCCTGGCACTGGCCGGCGATGCACTTGCCCTTGCAGTTGGTGCAGCCGCTGGTGCAACTGGTGCCATAGCAGCACTTGGCTGCGGCATAGGCGCACGCCTTGGTCGCATCGGTGACGTAGGCCACGCAGGTCGAGTTCTCGGGGCACGCCTGGCCCGCCGAGCAGTCGGGCGTGCAGACCTTGGCGTCGCCGAACTTGACGCAGCGCAAGCCGTTGTCGCAGTCCTTGTCCTGTTGGCAGGCCTCGCACACCTTCTTGCTGGCGAGGCAGGCCGGCGGGCTGGTCTTGAAGTTGCACTTCTCGCCCTCGGGGCAACCGCTGACCGCGCATCCCTTGCAGTCGTAGCTGTTGAGCACGCAATATTTCTGCTCGCCCGCCGAGGCCTTGTCGCAGATGTAGCCGGGGGTGCAGTCGGCGACCGAGCTGCACTTCTTGGCGCAGAACGGGCCGCTAAGCAGGTTGACGCACGCGAAATCGCCGGTGCACTCGCTGCCGTTGGGCGTGCACGGCTTGCACGACAGGTCGTTGCCGGGGTTGACCTTCGCGTCGGGCGCCGGGGTGGTGTCTTTGATCGCGGTGTCGCCGCCGGACCCACTGGCATCCGCGGTGTCGCCGGTCGGTGCGCTGTCGCCGCCGCTGGTCGCATCCGCGCCGCCGTCACCGGTCGCGCCGGCTTCACCGCCGCCCGTGGCGTCTGCAAGTCCGCCGCCGCCCATGTTCGAGACGCACACCTTCTTGACCGTGTCGCAGGTGAAGCCGTTCTCGCAGTCGCCTTGGGTGGCGCAAGTGGTCGCCGTGGCACCGCCACCGCCGCCCGGACCACCGCTGGGACTGTCGCTGCAAGCGGCGAAGAACGCGAGGGAAAGGCACGCGGCCAGCAGAGTCGCGCGCGCAGAGCTGAAGGCCATGGGGTTGCTCCAGATTTTGGCGAGCGTCCAAAAAAGACGCGGCGATAGGGTAGTCAATCTTGTTGGCGGGGCGCAATAGGTTTTTTGGCCCAGAATCCACCGCCCCGCGCCGGCCAGCCGCGGAGCGGCGGTGCCGGCGCCTTTTTTCGCCTCCACGCCGTGCCCGGCAGCGCCCGGCGGACCTTTTTTGCCCCCGGTTTTGCCGCCCCCCGCTGC
>VGRO01000050.1 GCA_016875335.1 Deltaproteobacteria bacterium
GCTGGAGCAGGTCCCAAGGGTTTAGCTGTTCGCTAATTAAAGCGGTACGCGAGCTGGGTTCAGAACGTCGTGAGACAGTTTGGTCCCTATCTGTCGCGGGCGGAAGATACTTGAGAGGATCTGACCCCAGTACGAGAGGACCGGGTTGGACGTACCTCTGGTGTACCGGTCGTCACGCCAGTGGCGCTGCCGGGTAGCTATGTACGGAAGGGATAACCGCTGAAAGCATCTAAGTGGGAAACCCGCCTCAAGATGAGGTATCTGGCGCAAGCCATTAAGACCCCTCGAAGACTACGAGGTTGATAGGCTGCAGGTGCAACGCAAGGAGCCGAGCAGTACTAATCGGTCGACCGCGTGTCATCGCATTGTCGAATTGTGGTCCTTCGCGGCTGCAGCAGAGGCTGGCAGCTGCAACTGTATGCGTGTGAGTCGCCGACGGTTTCGGCCTCGGAACTGAAGGTGTGGACGGAGCTTCGCGCCCATGACGGGCGCGGGGTGAAGTCAAACGGAATGGCGTTGAGACGTCGCGGAACGACGTGGCGGGCGAAAGCCAGGCCGCGCGCTGCGCAGGTTGTTCGGAGACGGACGATCAGGCGGCCTCGAGGGTCGCCAAATGCCGAACAGCAATGTTCGGTCGGGCTGACGCCCGGTTGCTGCAAGACGGGTTGAATTTCCGGTGGTCATAGCGGAGAGGTCCCACCCGATTCCATTCCGAACTCGGAAGTTAAGCTCTCCAGCGCCGATGGTACTTGATGGGAGACCGTCTGGGAGAGTAGGACGCTGCCGGAATCCTTGTTGCGCGGCCCCGTGCTTGCTTAGGCAGGCACGGGGCCGACGCGTTTTTGGGCTTGGTGGCCGGCAGGGCGGCGGCCGTGTCGGCCAAGTTCGGCCGTTCGGCGCTGGGGTTCGCGGACAGGTTCGGCGCACGATCGGAACGGCGCTTCCTTGCGGGGCGCTGGTGGTGGCGACGGCGAGGCAAATCGGGAGCGCGCCCGGAGCGGAGCGACTGACCGAGGTGCAATCGCCGTGCGTCGTCCGAGCCAGCAGCACACCAGGACGGACGGAGAGGACGTAAGCAGCGAGCCGCCAGGGATCCTCGACCGAAGCAGGACGGGTTTGAACACACCCTGTTAGGGATTGGAAAATAATAAGTCGATCACTCTCACATCAGGACGGAGCCGCGAGTCGGACCTTTGGTCCGCGAGCTGGCGACCCACGGAGCAAGCAAACGGGCCCGAGAAATGATTGAGTAAATCATTTCCTGGCCCTTAGGGACTGGAAAATAATAAGTCGATCACTCTCACATCAGGACGGAGGCGCGAGTCGGACCTTTGGTCCGCGAGCTGGCAACCCACGGAGCAAGCAAACGGGCCCAAGAAATGATTGAGTAAATCATTTCTGGCCCTTACAACCGCAAAACTGCGCCGGCGCCGAAGTAGGGCGTCGCCCGCAAGCCTCCTTCGATCTGCAACGACAGCTGGTCGCTGACGGTCAAGTCAAGGCCGATGCTGGTACGAACGCCTGGCAGGACCGGCGGCAGGGCGACGTCGCTCTTGCCGACGTGACGCCAAGTGGCGCAGGTCGCAGGTTTGGTTTGGGTACAGTTCGGCAGGGTTTCAGTTTGCGTGGCACCGCCGCCAAGGATCAACAGGCCGATGCCTGCGCGACCGTAGGCGCCCAGCCAACTGGTCAGCGGTACGCGGCGAACGTAGTCGGCCATCAGTTCGATGCCGACCAGGCCGATCTCGGTGTACAGCGGGGCGGGCGAACCGCTGGTCGCATACCAGTTCTGGTCGGCGACGTTGGGCACGATGACGGCGCCGCGCACAACCATCCAACTGCGCGGTGACAGCGGATAGCGATAACCGGCCTCGATGGCCGTACCCTGCAATTCGGGATGGCGGTCGCGCAGAGGCTTGCCGGGATTGGCCGCCGTCTGGATGGCGCGCAGCACGTTGGCGGGCAACCAAGAATAGCCCGCCGAGAACTCGACCGCCGCGAACTCGCGTTCGACGGGCGCTGGATCGCGGGCAGCAGGACCATCGGCCCGGCCCGACTTGGGCAGCGTCACCGGTTTGTCGGCGGCCGTGCGCCGCACGGTGGGCAAGGGCAACTTGGCGCTGGGTGGGCGGCCGGCTTCGCCCGGCACGCGCAGGGCCTTGCCGTCGTCGCTGACCTCGATGCGGGTGGCGTCCTGGGCGCCGACAGGTGCGCTGACGGCGGACGCCAGCGCCAGTGGCCAACACCAGACCGCTTTGCGGTGTCGTCGTAGCATGGGGCCGGCTCGGGTTGCAGGTCGCCGCGGCGACCGGGACCGGTGCACGGTAACGCGGTCGCGGGCGCTTGGCAATCGCGCGGGCTTGCGCAACACTTGGCGGCGCTGCGGCGTGGACCGCGTGCGAGGCGCTGCTTGCGGTTTTCGGTGGTGATCCTGGATCTGAACGGCACGCTCGTCGACACGCTGGACGATCTGACCGATGCGCTGAACGACCATCTGCGGTCACTGGGCCGACCCGCGCTGTCGGTCGGCCAGGTGGCCGAGTGGCCCGGCGAAAACCTGCGCGGGCTGCTCAAGGCCGCGTTGCTGGCGACGGGTCCTGTGCCCACGGATTTGGAGATTTCCGCGCAGTTGCAGCAGTTTCGCGACCGGTACGAGGCGCGGTTGGGGCACCAGGCCCGGCTCTTTCCCGGCATCGCCGAGGCCTTGGAGGCGCTGGTCCAGGGGGGGGCGAAGCTGGCCATCCTGACCAACAAGCCACAGGCGGCCAGTCACCGGTTGGTGCAGCAGATGGGGATCGACCGCTGGTTCCTGTTCTTGCTGGCCGGCGATGGCGACGTGCCGCGAAAGCCGGATCCGGCGGGCGCCGAGGAACTGATGCGGCGGTGCGGCGGCGACCGCACGACCACGCTGCTCGTGGGCAGTTCCCGCATCGACCGCAACACGGCGCGCAACGCAGGGATTCGTTGTGCGCTCATCGACCACGACGGCAGCAAGGCGGCCCACGGCATGGGTGCCGACTACGTGCTGGACGGAATCGCCGGTTTGCCCTTGCTGGTGTTCGGGCCGCCGTCGGGAGGCTTCGCCATTTGACCCGAGGCCGACGCGCCGTCGCTCACGGGCCGCTGGGCGTATCGCCGAATTGCAAATCGGCAACGGTGGCAGCGGTCACGGCCTCGCGGAGCCGGTGCGCGGCCGACTGGTGGGCACGCCAGGACCGCGTCCAAGGCGCAGGATCGCCGGCGCGCCGCAGCACGTCGAGCAGGGCGCTACGCAAGGCTTGGGCATCGGCCGGTCGGGCCTCGGGGTCGTGCTGTAGTGTCGAGTTGACGGCGTCGGCGAGCCCCTCGGGAAGGGGTTGAGCGCACGTGCGCTCGATCGGCGCCGGGTGCTGGTTCAGGCGCGCCAGCAACACAGCCAACGCCGTCGGTCCCGAAAAGGGCAGCGCCCCCGAGAGGCACTCGTACAGGACGATGCCCATGGCGTACAGGTCGGTCCGGGCGTCGATCGCTTGGCCGCGGACCTGCTCGGGCGCCATATAGAACGGTGTGCCGAAGACGGCTCCCGCCTGTTCGGGCGCCTTGATGTGCCCCGTCAGGTCGAGCGCGATGCCAAAGTCGATGATCTTGACGGACTCATCGGCGTGCCCCTCGCGCACCACGAACAAGTTGGCTGGCTTGACATCGCGGTGGACAAGCCCTTGCTGGTGCGCTTCGTGCAGGCCGGCCAGCGCGCCAGCGCACAATCGCAGGGTCCGCGGTGGGTCGAGCGTACCGGTGTCCTTGAGCAGGTCGCCGAGTTCGCGCCCCTGCAAGCGCTCCATGGCCAGAAACAGCCGACCGTCGTCGGCCATGCCCCATTCGTGAACCTGGACGTTGTGGGGGCCGTGCAGGCGGCTGGCGAGGCGGCCTTCGTCGAAGAAACGCTGCACCTGCGCCGGGTCGTTGGCAAGCTCGTGGCGCATCAGTTTGACCACGACGTCGCCTTGACTTGCCGGGTCCCGCGCCGCGTAGACCAAGCCGAAGCCGCCCTTGCCGATGAGTTCGCCCAAATGGAAGCGGTGGTCGATCACGTCGCCGGTCTGCGCCGGGCGGGTCGCGGCGGCGGGCAGGGGCAACGGCGGGTGATCGCGGTCATGCGGTTCGAGGGCAGCTGCCTTCCGCCCGGCGATCGGGGCGATGTGCAAGCCCGAGAGCCGCGCGGCTTCGCGCAGGCGGTCGGGGTCGTCGATGAGCCACTGGCCCGGTTCGGCGTCCTGGGCCAGGCCGATGAGTTCCTGCAGTGCCGCGCCTGAGGCTACGGCGATGTCGCCAGAGCGCAGTTCGACCACCGTGCCCACGCCGACCGCCGCGGCGACCCAAAGCGCGCCCTGCAAGCGCTCTGCAAGCCGGTAGACGGCTGGCCAACGCTCGAAGGTGGCCAGCACCCACCCGCTGGACACCTGGCATGACCGCGCCCCGGCCGCTCGGACCAGCTCGCCGACCTTGGTGTCGGCGCGCTCGCCGCCGCGCAGTACCCGCACCGCCAGCAGCACGCTGGTCGCGGGCGCGATCACCACGCCGGGCTCCAGCGCGTCGGTGGGCAACAGGGCAGCGACGTCGGGCCACTCGAGGATGCGCCCCACCGTCAGGGTGTTCGCGGCGACCTGTGCGCGCTCGACCACGATCTTGAGCGGCTGATCGATCTTGCTGCGCACCCGCAAGGTGACGGTTCCGGCGCCGAGCCTGAGCGTCGGAGGTCCGAGCGTCACCGGGCCCGCGAGCACTGTGGCTGAGCGGCGATCGATGTCCGGGCGCACTGCAAGCGCAACTTGGTCCAACGCCGGCCACGACCGGATGTGGTAGTTGCCACTCAAGAGCGGCAGCGTCCATTCCAAGTCGCCGCGCGCCGGCACCACGCGCTGGCTGACGATGTGCGGCATCCTTCCCGGGCTCGACAGGCAGTCGATCCGAGGCGTTTCCCTGCGCAGCGCCGGCGCCGGCCGGAAACTCAGCGCCACCGCGTCGGCCAGGCTCGCGTCGTACTTGACCTCGCATGCTGGACAATGGCTTTGGCCCGCCTGCAGCCGCAGGGTCTGGACGCCATCGGCAGGCAGGCGGCACGAAGGGCACAGGATGTCCCAGCGAGGCTGCAACAGACCCGCGCAAGCGGCGCGCAAGAACCCGGCCACGACGTCGCGCTCGGGCAAGCGCCACCGTTTGGCCAACAGCAGCGGCTGCATGTGCAACTGTTCGTTCAGCGGTGCCGTCCGCAACAACTCGCCCAGGTGTTCGGCCACGCCGGGCTCGGGCACCGCGCCAAGGCCAACTTGCAACTGTCGCTCGGCCGCCGAAGACAGCCTGGGCGGAGCCGCATCGGGAACCTGGGCGTTGTGCTCCAGCGCAGAGAACAGCGCATGGAAAGCCCGGTCGAGCTTGGGCCGCACGGTCAACTCGACGTCGAGCTTGATGGCCGGTGCAAACAGGCGCGATTTGGGCCAGAACCGACCCTCGTAGTGGAAATCGGTGCCGCCGTCCGGGCGCGCGCGCAGCGTCAGCTCGGTCTGGCTTTTGGAGATCGGCCCGCTGGCATAGATGCGCTCGATGAGGTGGTGGGTCGGCGCGGTGAAAATCACCGGACGCTCCTCCCAGGTCACGCGCAGGCCCAGGTGGCGCAATTCGCCGGTGCGCTGGCTGGTGCCGTCGCCGCGCGGCGCCAATGCGAATTGCAGGTGCAGTCCGCCCAAGCGATTGATGCGTTCGGTATCTGAAAAGGCCGCCCACACGGCCGCAAGCGGCGCCGCGAGGACCTTGTCCCAGGTGATGAGGATGGGATCGATCACCCGGGCCTACACAACGAGGTGTTCTTGGTGGACGCCGAACACCTGGCGCAGCGCATGGCTGATCTCGCCCGTCGTGGCGCGACTGCGCACGGCTTGTACCAGGGCCGGCATCAGGTTGGCGCCCGTGCAGGCCGCATCGCGCACGCCGCGCATGGCCGACTGCCACGCCGCAGCCTCGCGGGACTGCCGCACGGCGCGGATCCGCTCCACCTGATCGCGCTCGACCCGCGGGTCGATGGCCAGCACGGCAGCGGCCTCGGGCTCGGCGGCCTGGAAAAGGTTGACGCCGACCACGACCTGCGCCCCGGACTCGACTGCGCGCTGCCATCGATACGCCGAATCCTGGATCTCGCGCTGTGGGTAGCCCTGCTCGATCGCCGCGACCATACCGCCGAGCGCGTCGATGCGGTCGATGTACGCGCGCGCCCGCGCCTCAAGCTGGTCGGTCCAGGCCTCGATGAGGTAGCTGCCGGCCAGCGGATCCACGGCGTCCGCCACCCCCGATTCGTAGGCGATGATCTGCTGGGTGCGCAGCGCGATGTGCGCGGCGGCCTCGGTGGGCAAGCCCAAAGCCTCGTCGCGCGAATTGGTGTGCAGGCTCTGGGTGCCGCCGAGCACCGCGGCCAGCGCCTGCAGGGCGACCCGCACGATGTTGTTGTCCGGTTGCTGCGCCGTAAGCATCGATCCGGCGGTCTGGGTGTGGAAGCGCAGCTTTTGCGACTCTGGCTTCTTGGCTCCGAAGCGGTCGCGCATCACATGGGCCCATAGCCGGCGGGCAGCACGGAATTTGGCGACTTCCTCCAAGAAATTGTTGTGACCGTTGAAGAAGAACGCGATACGGCCGGCGAACTCGTCCACGTCCAGGCCGGCCTGCACAGCCGCCTGCACGTAGGCGATGCCGTCGGCGAGGGTGAAGGCGATCTCCTGCGCGGCGTCGCAGCCGGCCTCGCGGACGTGGTATCCGGACACCGAAATCGTATTCCACTTGGGGACTTCGGTCCGACACCACCCGAAAAGGTCGGTCACCAACCGCATCGACGGCCGCGGCGGATAGATGTAGGTGCCGCGCGCCATGTATTCCTTGAGGATGTCGTTCTGCACCGTGCCGGTGAGCAACTTGGGGTCGATGCCGCGCTCTTGGGCGACGCCGACCAATAGCGCCAGCAGCGTCGAGGCAGTGGCGTTGATGGTCATTGAGATGCTGATCGCGTCGAGCGGCAGGCCCGCGAGCAGCGTGTGCATGTCGTCGATACCGGCGATGCTCACGCCGACTTTGCCTACCTCGCCCTGCGCCATCGGGTCATCGGGGTCGTAGCCCATCTGCGTCGGCAGGTCGAACGCGACCGACAGCCCGGTCTGGCCGGCGGCCAGCAGGTAATTGTAGCGGGCGTTGGATTCCGCGGCCGTGCCGAACCCGGCGTATTGGCGCATCGTCCACAACCGGCCCCGATACATGGTCGCCTGCACGCCGCGCGTGAACGGAAACTGCCCGGGCGTGCCCAGCTTGTGCAGATGGTCTGGGTCGCTGGCGGGCGCATAGAGGTCGTCTACCGGTTCGCCCGTTGAGCGCACGAAAGCCTGTTTTCGCAGTCCTTTGCGCAGGGCCGCCGCGAGCGTAGTCGAGCGCCAAGCGGCGACGGCATCGACGGGGGGCAACTCGGACATGGCGCACACACAGGTGCCGGTCGGCCGGCGCGCGGCAAGCGTGCCAAAGGCGCGCGTTCGGGGCAACCTCGGCGGCCGGCCACCTGCCGCGGACCTACCACATGGGCGCACAATCGCCTACGCTCGCGTCCGGCGCCGACCCTGCGAACCCCAAGGTTGCCGGCGCCCCGCTGCCCGCCATGGCCCACGACCACACCCCCGCCAGCGACCGCAATCCGCCCCCGGACAGCCGAAAATTCGTCCATGGGTCCGGCTACTTCGTCTCGGTGGCCCTCGGCCTCGTCCTGGTAGGGGCGGTGTTGTGGCGCGGCGCGGGCGCCGATCGCGCGTCACCATCGTCCATGCCCGCGAGCGACGACGGCCGCCCAGCGGCGGCTACCGAGTCCACGATGGACGCGGTGGGCGGACTTTTCGAGGACGCGACGGCGACCGATTGAGACCGGAAGGGACTATGGACAGTTGCGCTCCAGCTTCCAATCGTCGACGTACACGCCCTCGCCGCCGTTGCCGATCTGGTCGATGGTGTCGAAGAGCAATTGCAGCACGACCGCCTGGCCGGCGTAGGCCGACAGGTCCACCTCGATGGGCATCCACTGCTTGAGCTGCCATTTTGGGTAGGTGGACTTGACGAATACAGCCTTGGGGCCGCTGGCGCCGATAACGTTGACCTTGAACTCGTCGTAGCTGCCACCCTCGGTGTCCATCCACAGCTGGAAACTGAATTTGACCGTGGCGCCCAGCGGCAGGGTCAGGGCTACCGCTTGCTGGATCGTGCCGCTGTGGGTGGCCCCGGTGTCGAAATTGCCCTTGGTCGGGTCGCCGTAGTACAGCGCACCCTTGCCGCTTTTGGCCTGTTTGCCGGTCAACCATTGCCACTTTGCGGTGGCACTGGTGCCCTGCGGGACCAGCCAGTCCGGCTTGCCGGACTCAAAGTCGCTCTGTTGCATCACCGGTTCACAGCATCCAGGTTTGCTGAGCTTGGTCCAGCTGCACAAGCCGTCGATGCACTGGTCGTCGGTGCACATGGGGTCGCCATCGTCGCAGTCCTTGGCGGCTTTGCAGCAGATGTTCTTGGTCGAGCAGACGTTCTTGGTGCAGCTTTCGAGCGTGCACTTGTCGCCGTCGTCGCAATCGCCGACTGCGTCGCAGCAGTCGGGTGCGGTCTTGGTGTGCTGGCACGGCAACCCGGCCACGGGGCACATGTCGAGTGTGCAGATCTTCTTGTCGTCGCAATCGACCGCAGTGTCGCAGCACTGCGCCGGCGGCAACTTGTTGAACTGACACTGCTGGCCGATGCAGGTCTCGAGCGTGCACTTCTTGCCGTCGTCGCACTCGCCGACGTTGGTGCAGCAGTTGTTGATCTTGGCGTGGTAGCACGTGAAATTGCTGCAATAGTCGCTCGTGCACGGGTTCTTGTCGTCGCAGACGGTGCTGTCGTTCTCGCAGTAGTCCACCCCTGCGGCGTAGGTGCAGACGCCCGCCAGGCAACTCTCCTTGCTCAGGCCCAGATTGTCGTTGCACTGCACGTCGATGGCGCACGCCTTGGGTTTGCAGGTGCTGGTCAGGGCGATGTCGTCCAGGTGCAGGCCGACCGGCGAGCCTTTGGCTTGCAGCAGTTCCCAGGTCAGTTGCACGTTGCGGGTCGCGGCGCGGGCGGCCAGCGCGTTGAGATCCACAGTCGGGGTTTGCCAGATGTTGGTGTTGGGGTTGCCTTGCCAGATCCACCACGAACCGACACTGGTGGTCGCGCGAAGCCGGAACATGTCGCCCTGCCCGTATTGGCCTTTGAACGAGAACTTGAGCTTGGTGTCCACGCCGATCGGCAGGTTGATCGCCGGCATCCGCACCTGCGCCACGCTGCCGCCGCCGACCACGCCGCCATCCACCGGCTTGAACACCGCTGCGCTGCTCGACGATTGCCCGACGCCCGCCAGCACCGCCCACTGCCCGTATTGGCTCGGCACCAGTACGGGGGACCACGCCTCGCCGGGCTCGAATCCGGCCTTGGCGACCTGTGGCACGCAGCACGGCGCCGGCACGACCTTGGTCAGCGGGTCGAGCTTGGGCAGCGCCGCGCATCCGGCGGTCGTGCACGTCGCGTCCGCGCACTCGGCGACGCCCTGCACGATGTCGCCGCAACCGGCGCTGGTCGTGCAGCACGTCGGTTCGTGGCCGCATTTGGCATCGACGCACTTGTCGAGCGTGCACTGCGTCGCGTCGTCGCAGTCGAGGTCCTTGGCGCAGCAGCCCTTTTCCTGTTTGGGTTGGTGGCTGCACTGGCCGGTGGCGGTCGCGCACAGGTCGGCGGTGCAGGTGTTGCCGTCGTCGCAGTCGGCGGCCGACTTGCAGCAGTTGGCGATGGGCTGGGTGCTGCACACGCCGAACAGGCACTTGTGGGCGGTGCACACGTCGCCGTCGTCACAGTCCACGGCGATTTCGCAGCACTTGGCGCCAGGGGGCGCGAGGTTCTGGCAGCCCTTCTGCGGGTTGCAGCTGTCGACGGTGCAGGTCTTGCCGTCGTTGCAGTCCAGCGGGGCGTGGGCGCAGCCGGTCTGTGGCGAGCAGCCGTCGCTGGTGCACGGTTGGTCGTCGGCGCAGTTGGCCGCGGTGAAGGTGCAGCCAACGCCCGCCGTACACACGCCCTCGGTGCATGCGTTGCCGTCGTCGCAGGTGTCGGCGGCGTGCACGCAGGTGCCGGTCTGCACGCTGCACTTGTCCAACGTGCACGGGTCGTCGTCCGCGCACGACTTGACCAGGGCGGTGCAGCCGCTGATCGGGTCGCAGCCGTCGACGGTGCACGGGTTGCCGTCGTCGCACATCTGCGGGGCCTGCAGGCACGCCTGCGCCCACGGGCCGATGGTGCCGTCCACTTCGACCGTGACGCTGCCGCCGTCGGGGATGAGCGATTCGCCGTCGAGCGCCACGGCCAGGTCCCCCGCGCCGTCGCCGCTCGCGTCGGCCGCTTTTGCGGCGTCCGGGGCGGTGACCGGTCCAGCTTCTTCGCACGCGGCGGTGACCCCGAGGGCCCACGCAATCAGCGCGCGCGGCAACGGGGTCAGAAATGGCAATTGGCGGGCACCCATCGCGGCAAGCATAGCGGTCGATGGGCGGCGGCTGCAACCGTCACAGAACACGGCGTCGCCGGACCGTCAAGGCGGCAGTGGCGCCGACCAACAGCCATCCCCAAGGACCCGCTGCCGTTGGGGTCGGCGCCGCGCTGCACGGTCCGCCCTGCCCGTCGGCCGTCTCGCACTCAGGTTCGTCGGTGGCGCCATCGCAGTCGTCGTCCTGCTGGTTGGCGCAGCGCTCGAACGGACTGGCAGGCAAGGGCGACACGTTGCAGACCGCCTTCTTCTTGTCCGCGGCGCACACCTTCTTGCCGACCACGCGGCACGCGCCGGTGCCCGCCTCGCACTGGTCGCCAACGGCGAAGCCCTCGTCGGTAAAGCCGTCGCAGTTGTTGTCCTTGCCGTCGCCGCACAACTCGGCTTCTGGCTTGCGCACGCCGTCCGGGTCGGCGAGTTCGCACACCACCTTGCCGGCAGAACCGCACTGCAAGGTGCCCTTGGCCGCGCAGATGCCGGTGCCCTTGGTACAGTCCAGGCCTTTGCCCAGTTCCTCGTCGGTGGCGCCGTCGCAGTCGTTGTCCTGCCCGTCGCACAGCGTCTCGGTGGCCTCGTGGCCGAGCGGCATTTCGCACGCCAGCTTGCCGGCCGCACACACGGTTTTGGCGGCGGCGCACAGGCCGGTAGCCGTACACGCTTGGGGCAGGTCGCCGACGTCGTCGGTGGTGCCATCGCAGTCGTCGTCCTGGCCATTGCACGCTTCGACCGGCACGGCGCCACAGCCGCCGCACGCGTTGGTCAGGCCCTCGTCGGTCAGCCCATCGCAGTCGTTGTCGAACCCGTCGCACAGGGTCTCGCTCACGCTCTCGTAGCCGTAGGGATAGGTGCATGAAAACCCGCCCTGGCCGTCGCAGTGGGCGACCGGCTTGCCGTCGAGCAGCGGATTGCCGCACACGCCCTTGACCAGGCAGGTTCCGGGCGGCGCAACCAGGTTCTCGTCGGTCTGGCCGTTGCAGTCGTCGTCCTTGCCGTTGCAGACCTCGATGGCTCCGGGAAAGATCTGCTTGTCGAGGTCGTCGCAGTCGGCCTGCGCTCCGGCGGGCGCCACCGACGGGTACTTGTCGCCGTCGAGGTCGCATGCCACGTTGGCCTTGCCGGGGGTGCCCAGCGCGGCCAGTTCCGCGGGCGGCTGACACCACAGCTTGAGATCGTCGTTCTTGCAGATGTCGGCCTGGACGGGGTCGAGGTTCCACACCCCCTTGTAGTCCTTGGTGCCGCACAGGTCCCACATGACGTGGTCGACCAGGCCATTGGGCCCTTCGATGGCGACCTTGGCACCGCACGGCAAGATGAACTCGGCGCCAAGGTCCAGCACCTTGGTCTTGAGCAGCGCCGTGACGCTGTTGGCGACAGGGGGCACATGGCCGATCGCGACCACCTCGCCCGCCGGCAACTCGGCCAGCAACTCGCCGAGCGCGTATTGCTTGATGTCCTCCGGTTTGGTGGTCGGCTTGCTTCCGACGATCGGCAGGACGACGGCGACGACGCTCTTGAGCGACAGCGCGTATTTCGAGGGGTTGTACAGTTCGATCCAACGCGGCGAGTTGCCGGATCCGACCGCAAATTCATTGATGATCAGGGTATTTGGCGGCTGCGGGCAGCCGCCCGAAGGCGAAGTCGGCACCGCCACGGCTTGGCGCGCAGTTCCCAGGCACGCCAGCGCGATTCCAAGGACCAAAAGGCGGGCAACGAAACGGGTTTGCGCTTTCGTTTTCAGGGCTTGTAGGTCTTCTGCAGGCGAGGTTGGGCCGCGCATTGCGCAAGCATACGGTTCTTTGCCGCGGGCGCCACAAATTGGCGTGGCCGCCATGACGGGCGGGTCACACCATCCATGGTACTGAGATCGCGCGCCCTGGGCCCGTCCCGGCCGTCGCAGGCGCGCCACCGGCCGCACACACTTTCACGGCCGGCGGTTCAGGGACTGGAAAATAATAAGTCGATCACTCTCACATCAGGACGAAGCCGCGAGTCGGACCTTTGGTCCGCGAGCTGGCGACCCACGGAGCAAGCAAACGGGCCCGAGAAATGATTGAGTAAATCATTTCCTGGCCCTCACTCCCACTCGATGGTGGCCGGGGGCTTGCTGCTGATGTCGTAGACCACCCGGTTGATGCCGCGCACTTCGTTGATGATGCGCGTGCTGATGCGGCCCAGGACCGCGCGCGGCAAATCCGCCCAGTCGGCGGTCATGCCGTCTTGCGAAGTCACCGCGCGCACCGCGCAGGTCGCCTCGTAGGTCCGCGCATCGCCCATCACGCCGACGGACTGCACCGGCAACAGCACCGCGAAGTATTGCCACAGCCCGGCCCGGCCCGGCCACGCGTCGATCTCCTGGCGCACGATGGCGTCGGCGGCTTGCAACAGCCGCACGCGCTCCGGGGTCACCGCGCCGACGATGCGCACCGCCAGCCCGGGACCCGGAAACGGCTGCCGGTCCACCAGGGCCGAGGGCAAGCCCAGCTCACGGCCGAGCTGCCGAACCTCGTCCTTGAACAGCTCGCGCAGGGGTTCGACCAGTTCCATGCGCAGGCGATCGGGCAGACCGCCGACGTTGTGGTGCGACTTGATGGTCGCCGACGGCCCGCGGAACGACACCGACTCGATGACGTCGGGGTACAGCGTGCCCTGGGCCAGCAGATCGCACGGCCGCTCCAGTTCGCGCAGCGTGGCCTCGAACACCTCGATGAAAAGGCCGCCAATGATCTTGCGCTTGCGCTCGGGCTCCTCGACGCCGGCCAAGGCCGCGAGGAAACGGTCTTGCGCGTGCGCGGTGTGCAGATCAACGCCCAGGCCCTCGCCGAGGATGCGCTGCACCGCCTCGGCCTCGCCTTGGCGCAACAGGCCGTTGTCCACGAAGACGCACTGCAACTGCTGGCCGACCGCCCGCTGCAAGAGCGCCGCTGTGACGCTGGAATCCACGCCGCCCGACAACGCGCACAGCACCTGACGGTCGCCGATCTGCGCGCGCAGCGCCGCGGTGGCGGTCTGGACGAAGCCGGCCATGGTCCAGTCGCCGCGACATCCGCACAGTTGGTGCACGAAATGCGCCAGGATGAGCGCGCCCTGGCGCGTGTGCACCACCTCGGGGTGGAACTGCACGCCGTAGTACCCACGGGCGGCATCGCCCATCGCCGCCAGCGCGCCGTCGGTGCTGTGGGCCAGCGCCTGGAACCCGGGCGGCAGCGTCGCCACGTGGTCGCCGTGGCTCATCCACACCGGCGACTCTGGGTCGAGGCCGCCCAGCAGCGTGTCGCCGGTCGGGTGGACCTGCAACAGCGCGTGGCCGAACTCGCGCGTCAACCCAGGCCCCACCCGACCCCCCAAGCGCTGCGCCATCACCTGCATGCCGTAGCAGATGCCGAGCACAGGCACACCCAGCGACCACACATCGGGGCACGCCGGCGCGTCGGGGTCGTACACCGAGGCCGGCCCTCCCGACAGCACCACGCCGCAGGGTCGCCACGCCGCGATGTCGGCCGCAGACCGCGTGCACGGCCAGATCTCGCAGTAGACCTGCAACTCGCGCACGCGGCGCGCAATCAGCATGGTCGTTTGCGAACCGAAGTCCAAGATGAGGATTCGCTGCGGCATCTTGCCCTATGGGTTCGCGGTCAGCGTCTGGCGCAGGCCCTCGATGGTGCGCACCAGTCCCTCGGGCAGCGCCACCCGCGGCTCCCAGCCCAGATGCGTGCGCGCGCGGCCGATGTCGGGACAGCGGCGGGTCGGGTCGTCCTGCGGCAACGGCAGGTAGGTCACGCGCTGCGGGCCAAGCAGCCTTTCGACCTCGGCCACCAATTCGGCGATGGTGAACTCGCTCGGGTTGCCCAGGTTGTACGGCAGGTGGTCACCGCGGGCGAGCACCCGGACGATGCCGTCGACCAGGTCGTCGACGTAGCAGAAACTGCGGGTCTGGCGGCCGTCGCCGAACACCGTCAGCGGCTCGCCCAGCAGCGCCTGCACGACGAACGCCGTCACTACCCGGCCGTCGCGCGGCTTCATGCGCGGCCCGTAGGTGTTGAAGATACGGATGATGCGCGTGTCCACCCCCCAGGTGCGGTGGCACGCCATGGTCGCCGCTTCGGCGTAGCGTTTGGCTTCGTCATAGACGCTGCGCGGCCCGGTGCACGACACGTTGCCCAGGTAGTCCTCGCGCTGCGGGTGTTGCAGCGGGTCGCCGTAGATTTCGCTGGTCGAGGCCAGCAAGAACGTCGCGCCCTTGGCCTTGGCGAGTTCCAGGGCGTTGAACGTACCCTGGGCCCCGCTGCGCAGGGTCTCGATCGGCAGCGCCAAGTAGTCGAACGGCGAGGCGGGCGAGGCAAGCTGCAACACCGCCGCGACCGGACCGTCGACGTCCAACGGATCACAGACGTCGGACACCCGCAGTTCGAAGCGCGGATCGCCCACCAGGTGCGCCACGTTGGTCCGCCGGCCGGTGCACAGGTTGTCCACCGCGAGCACCCGCCAGCCATCGGCCAGCAGGCGGTCGCACACGCCCGAGCCGACGAATCCGGCGCCGCCAGTCACCACTGCCCGCGGCAGCGTCGAAGGATCGAGGGGTCGGGTCATGGTCGGTGGCAATCGCTAGATGGAGATGGAGCCCTTGCGGAACAGCGTGCGTCCGATCTGGGCGTTGATGAGCACGGGCCGGCCCGATCGGCTCGCCTCCTGTGCCTTGGCAAACACCTCAGGCAGTTGGCCGGGGTCGGTGACCTCGAACCCCACGCCGCCCAGGCCTTCTGCGGCCTTGTGGTAGCTGGTGCGCAACAGATCGGTGCCGCACGAATCGCCGAGCACCTCGACCTGTTCGCGGGCGATCTGCATCCAACTGCCGTCCACGCCGACCAGCGCAATCACCGGCAGTTTGTGGCGCACGTAGGTGTCGAACTCTGCCAGCGAATAGCCGACCGATCCGTCGCCGTACACGATCCACACCTGGGCCTGGGGCCGCACGCACTGCGCGCCGATGGCGAAGCCGCCGCCCACGCCCAAGGTGCCGAATACCCCCGGGTCGAGCCAGCTCAGGCGCCGCCGCGGCCGCACGATGTAGCTCGCCGTCGCCACGAAATCGCCGCCGTCGGCCACCAGGACCGAGTCGTCGGGCAAGAGCGCCTCCAACTGCCGGCACACCGCCAGCGGGTTGCAGTACTGGTCCGCGGGCTGCGCGGCATCCGCCTCGATCTGGGTGTCGCGGTCGGCGTCGGCGGCGCGCAGCTCGGTCAGCCACCCGGCCCAGCGGGTCGCGTCGGGCGGCACGGCGCACATCGCCTGCAACAAGCGGCCGGGATCGGCGTACACGGCGAGGTCCGGGCTGCGGTTGAGCGTGAGGTCGGCATAGCTGCGGTTGGCGGCAACCAGAAACGTGCGCCGTGAAATGTGCTTGCCGTAGTCGAGCCGGAAATCGCAGGGCACGCCGGCCAGCACCACCAGATCGGCCTTCTTGAGCGCGTTGCGGCGACCGTGGCGCAGTTGCAAGGTGTGGCCCGACCCCAACAGGCCGCGCGCCGTCCCCGACAGGTACGTGGGGATCCCCAGCTTTTCGACCGCCGCCGCGATGTCCGCCGCTTCCTGCGGGCATTGCAGCGCGCCCGATCCGATCACCAGCACCGGCCGCTCGGCCTTGGCCAACCGCGCGCACGCCTTCTGGACCAGGCCCGCAGGCGGCTGGGGCACTTCGGCCGGCAACGGCTCGCTGAACGGGTCCGCGGGCACGCCGGCAAACAGGCGGCCGGTGTGCCATTTGAGGTAGCGCTCGACGACCCTGTCCTGCAACGACGCCTGCTTGCCGGCCGCAGACTTGACCAGGTACCAGCTCTTGACCGTGTCGGCGTCGTACAGCAGGTCCACCGGGCACTCGACGAACACCGGACCCGGCACCCCCGAGGTCGCCATCTCGAAGGCGGTCTCCAGGGCCGGCACCAGGTCCTTGACGCGCTTGCACGCCGCCATCCACTTGACGTGCGGCCGCATCAGCGCCAACTGGTCGATGTCCTGCAGCGACCCGCGACCGCGCAGCACCGTGGCCGTCGCGCCGCCGAGCAGAATCAGCGGCGACTGGGCCATCTGCGCGTTCTTGATGGCCGTGATCGTGTTGGTGATGCCGGGGCCGGCCGTGACCGCCGCCACGCCAGGCATGCCGGTCATGCGCGCCACCGCGTCGGCGGCAAACACCGCGTTGACCTCGTGGCGGGTGTCGACCACGCGAATGCCGCGGCGCTTGCACTCGACCAGGATCGGCGAGATGTGGCCGCCACACAGGGTGAAAAGGTACGGCACGCCGCGCCGCTTGAGCACCTCTGCCACCAATGCGCCGCCGTTCACGCTGCACCTGCCCTGCGTAGGAACTTGGAGGGGTCGGCCGACCTGCCGCCAAGGGGCGCGCATGCTGGCCCAGAAACGCGATTGGGGCAACAGGGTGGGCGGCGCGGGCGTCCGATCAGCCTGCGGGCCTTGCCCGCCGCATCTCGATCGGCCCTTCCGTGAGCGCAGCCGGGCGCTGCAGGCATCGGAGCCTACTTGCCACAGGCCGCCTTGGGCGAATACACCTTGCGGACACGGAAATTCTCCGTGTCTGCGACGTACCACAGCCCGGCGCCGCCGACCACCGCGCCGCGCGGGTTCTTGAAGCGGGCGTCGCCAAACCCGCCTTCGGCATAGCCCGGCGTGCCGTTGCCGGCCAGGGTCTTGGTTTCGGCGAACGCGACGGTACGCAGGCTGCCGTTGCCGGCGTCGGCGACCAACAACAGGGCGTTGCCGAACCCGAGGCCCGCGGGGTCGTTCCACAGGCTGTCGAGCGGCACGGCGTCCTTGTAGCCCTTGGTCGAACCCGCGTAGGTGGTGACCTTGCCGCCGGAAACCTTGCGGATGCGGTGGTTGCCGCTGTCGCCGACAAAGACGTTGCCGGCGCCGTCCACGGCGATGCCGCTCGGGGCGCTGAAGGTGGCTTGCAGCGCGTCGCCGTCCGCGGAACCGATGGCGCCTTTGCCGGCGAACAGCGTGACCGTGCCGTCGAGCGTCACCTTGCGGACGCGGTGGTTGGCGGCCTCGACCACGTACAAGGCGCTGTCTTGCGCAGACCACGCGATGCCGGCGGGTTCGTCGAACTTGGCGGCCTTGCCCTGCCCGTCCGCAAAGTCGCCGAGCGCCTTGGGGTCGCCAAACCCGGGGGCATCGGCGTCGCCCGCCAGGGTCGTCACGTTGCCGGCCGCGTCGATCTTGCGGATGCGCTGGTTGAAGCGGTCGGCGACATAGAGCGCCCCGTCGCCGCCAAAGGCGAGGCCGCTGGGCCGCCAGAATTGCGCGGTGTTTGGCCCGCCGTCGGCAAAGCCGTCCAGGCCCTTGCCCGCAAAGGTCGTGACCGCGCCCTCGGCGCTGACCTTGCGGATGCGCGCCCCGCCCGAGGCCGCGTCGGCGACGTACAGCGTCCCCGAGGCGTCGATGGCCAGCGCCACCGGTTCGGTGAATTTGGCGGTGCCGCCCGTGCCGTTGGCGAACCCCGCCTCGCCAGCGCCGGCCAGCGTGGTCACGGCGTCGGCGGCGATCTCGGCCTTGCACTTGCCGGCCGCGCACAGGTCTGGTCCCGTACACGCATCGCCGTCGTCGCACTTGGCGCCATCGGCGGCCGGATCGGACTTGCAGGCGTTGTCCTGGCACGCGTCGGTGGTGCAGGCATTGCCGTCGTCGCAGCCGCCCGTGCCAGCGTCGGCGCAGGTGCCGGCCGTGCACAGCCCCTTCTTGCAGCCGGGCAGCAGGCACGCGGCGGTGTTGTGGGGGGCGGTGCAGCCAGTCTTGGGGTCGCAGCCGTCGTCCGTGCAGCTATTGCCGTCGTTGCACACCTTGGGGCCGCCGGCGCAGACGGCCTTGTCGGTGCATGCGTCACCGGAGGTACAGGCGTTGCCGTCGTCGCAGGTCGTCCCGGCGCCAGGCAAGTGGGTGCAGCCCTGTGCGCCGCACGCGTCACTGGTGCAAGGATTGCCGTCGTCGCAACCGCCCGTGCCGACGCAAATTGCTGCCTTGCAGGCGTCGCTGCCCGTGCAGGCACTGCCGTCGCTGCAGGTGGCGCCGTCGGCCAGGGTCACCGCCGCGCACTGGGCGGTCTTGGGGTCGCAGGTGTTGACGACGCAGGCGGTGTCCTTGGCGTGGTCGCAGACCACCACGGTCTTGGGGTCGGAACTGCACACGAGCTTGTCGCAGACCGCCTTGCCATTGCAGGGGTTGCCGTCGTCCTCGCTGGCGCAGTCGCCGTCGCTGGCGCACGCCTTGCACACGCCGGTGTGTTGGGTGCACCCGCCGGACGCACAGGTGTCGGTGCCGTTGCAGCCAAGGGCGTCGTCACACGGCGATCCGTCGCTGGCGCTGGCGTGCTTGCACCCGGCCGCCTTGTCGCAGGTATCGATGGTGCACGGGTTGTGGTCGTCGCAGAGCGAGAGCACTGCCGCCCCCGCGCAACTGCCCGCAGCGCAGGTGTCGCCGGTCGTGCACTTGTCGCCGTCGTCGCAGTTGCCCGAAGGCTGGCCGGCGAACGCGCAATTGCCATCGCTGCCGCACGCGTCGGCCGTACACGCGTTGCCGTCGTCGCACGACGGCTTGCCGATGCACAGGCCCTTGGCGCAGGCGTCGCCGCCGGTGCACGGCTTGCCGTCGTTGCACGCAGCCCCGTCGGGCCTCAGCTTGGTCGCGCAGGCGCCGCTGGCCGCCGAGCACACCGGCAGCAGGCACGGGTTGTCGGTGCTGCACGGGCTGGCGCTACCGGGCGCGCATGTCCCGGCCTGGCAGACGTCCCCGGAGGTGCACAGGTTGCCGTCCTCGCACGCCGTCGGATCCTTGGGCAGGTTGGCGCAGCCCTTGGCCTTGTCGCAGGTGTCCGCGGTGCAGGCGTTGCCGTCGTCGCAGGTGGCCGTTGCCCCGCTGCATAGCCCGAGCGCACAGCTATCGGCCCCGGTGCAGGCATTGCCGTCGTTGCACGGCGCCCCGTCGAGCGCGGTGCCGGTGCACGCGCCCGCAAGGCACACGTCGGCCGTGCACGGGTTCTTGTCGTCGCACGGCTTGGCGGTGCCCGAGCACGCGCCCTGCTTGCAGGTCTCGGAAACCGTGCAGCCGTCGCCGTCGTCGCACGCCGTGCCCTCGGTCCAAGCGTGCTGACAGCCGACCAGCGGGTTGCAGGTATCGACGGTGCACGCGATCTTGTCGTCGCAGTCCAGTTTCGGCCCCGCCTCGCAGGCGCCCGCCTTGCAGGTGTCCGGTCCGGTGCAGAACGTCGCGTCGGCGTTGCACGCGGTGCCGTCGGCCGACAGGTTCTGGCATCCCGCTACAGGATCGCAGACGTCGGTCGTGCACGGCTTGCCGTCGTCGCACAGCGTCTTGCCGGCGATCGGTTCGTCGGTCAGACCGTCGCAGTCGTCGTCTTTGCCGTTGCACACCTCGGGGCCGGGGGCGAGGCCGTCGCACGCCGTCAGCCCGCCTTCGCCGCACATCCGGCTGCCCGTGCACGTGCCGGTGCCGCACGCCGTCTGGCGCTTGTCGGCGGTGGCGCGCGGGCTGCACGCACACTCGGCCAATGCCCCGCCCTTGGCGAACACGCATTGCCGCACCAGACCGCTGTCGGTGCTGCCGACCACCTCGCACGCGTAGCCGGGGCTACAGTCGCTCTGCCCCTGGCACGCCACACCGCAGAAGCGGCCGATGGCGCCATAGTCCACGCACGCCGCGCCCGGGTGGCCGGGATCGCGACACTGGTCGCTGGTTGCGCACGGGTCGCACAGCCGGCCGGCCTTGGGCACGCACCACGGTCCAGGACCGATCGCCGCGGGCACGCTGCGGCAGGTGCCGCTGGTGTCGCACACGCCCGCCGGGCACGGCACCGCGCAACTCTTGACGTTGTCGGCATGGGTCAGGCACAAACCGCTCGCCGTGCAGTCGCCGTCGGCTGCGCACGGGCAACCGTAGCCTCCCGGGCACTGCCAGGCCGCCGCCTCGGCGGTCGAGGCGCCGGGCAGTTCGACCTGCTGGGTCGCTTCGGGCGGTCGCGCGTCGGCCACCGCGCCCCCGCCAGCGGGAGGGTCGCCAACGGTGCAGCCGCCAAGCAGCCCCAGGGCCACCAGAACCACCAGGACCCCAAAGACCCCCAGGTGCGACCGGCCGGCGGCAAGAACGAACGGACTGGACATCTGGCTCCGCAACTGTGCGGCCGCGACGCGGTGGGGCGGCGGCCCGCAGCGCGCATCTTAGTGGCGTGCCCGGACGCGCACAAGATTCGGCCATCGCGGAGGCGCAAAGGCAAAGTCGCTGCACCGCGCGCACATACCCGCGGCAGTTTTGCGCCGGGCAGCCCTTTGATGGCACCCTGCTCCCTGGGCCCACCCGCGCCGCTTTCCCCGCTGCGCCGGGCCCGCGACCCGCAAATTGGATGCAAGGAGGCCCCGTGGCCAGCGACAACGACGACAAGAAACCGCTCGACAGCGTGCGCGAATGGCTGGCCAAGGAGGCGCCGAGCGCCACCGAACGGGCCGAGGCGATAGACAAGATCGACTTGCAATTGGACGAGGTTCTCGACCTGTCGCGGCGCCTCGCCCACAACCTCGCCGGCCGGCCCGATGCGTGGGGGGATTCACAAGTCCAGGCCCTGCAAGAACAACTCGCCGGCCTGCGCGGCGAACTCGTGCAGCGCTGGATCGATCTGGTGGTCGCCATCCGACTGAGCGGCACCCGCCTCAAGCCCGAAGTGCGCCCGACCTTCCGCCGCACCGAGTCGCGCGGGCCGGTCAGGGACGAGGCCCGCGACCGGCCGACCAACGAGTACCCGGTGGCGCGCGGTCCGTCGGGACCGTTCGTGCAGGTGGACGACTCGCAAAGACAGCGCTTGCAGGCGGCGCTGAGCGGCCAGTTCTCGGCGGTGACCGGCCCGACGGTTTTCCCAGCGCAGCTGGCCCAGGCGGTGCGGGCCGAACTGGGCGAACCGCCGACCTTGCTCGACGGCGAAGAGGCGATCAAGAACGAACTCAAGCTCTTGGTCCGGTGCACCCGGCCCGAGCGCCAGGAGGCGTGGCGGTCGCTGCCCGCCGACGTGCAAGTGCCGATCATCGCCCACATCGCCGCCCGGGCGCGCCGGCTGCAAGAGCCTGTGACCGCACCGCTACTGGCGCAACTCGATGTCGACCGGCAGATCGAGACGCTGTTCAACGCGCTGTCGCGCTATTCCAAGGAAGAGGCGCCTGGCTTCGTGTACGGACTCGCGCGGTCCCACGGCGCCAGGGGCGAGAGCTGGACCAAGGACGCCCAGGACCACCTGGCGACGCTCAACGAACTCATCGCCGTGCGCGCCGAACCCGTCAAGGCCAACCCTGAGCGCGAAATCGCCAAGCTCGAAGGCCTGCTCAACGACGAGGCCGACGACGAGGCCGTGGTCGCGCAACTGGATGTCGTGTTCGGCGCCGGCGTGGCCAAGAACGATCCGCGGCTGGTGCGCATGTGCCGCAAGAAACTCGACCTGCTCGGCAAGCACGCGCGCTTCAAACCGCTGCGCAAGGCCATCAAGGAGGCCGATGAGGTCGACGAGGCCACCGAGCGCCAGGCCGGGCCTGGGCCCGATTGGGTGTTCTGGCCACACGTGCGCGGCAAGCGCGCAGCAATCATCGGCGGCGACCCGCGCGAAGAACCGCGTTCGCGCATCGAGGCCGCCTTCGAGTTCGCCTCGCTCGGCTGGGAAGGCATCGACCAGGTCCGCCAGGTCGAAACCCTGTGCAACCAGGTGCGGTCGGGCGGCGTCGAGTTCGTCATCCTGCTGCAGAGCTTCATCAACCACAGCGTGTGCGGCAAGATCGTCGACGCGTGCCGCAGCGCCAAGGTGCCGTTCGCCGCCGTCGAGCGCGGCTACGGCGTCGAGCGCATCCGGCTGGCCATCGAGCAGGACCTCGCCAAGCGGGTGGAGGGGTAGGGGGCTTTTGGGGCGGGGTTGGCCTCTGGCTCGGCGGGACGCGGTTGGCTCAGCGGGATCGGCTCGCCGGCGAGAGGCAGAACGGGAACGGCTAGCGGTACGGCAAGAATGAGTGGGACAATGCGCGTACTGCCGGCGGTGCGGCGGTCCAGTTGGAACTCGCAATGGCAGTCGGTCACGACCTGGAGACCTTTCGAGCGACGCTAACCACCCTCGTCGCCGAAGCCCGCGCCGTCATCGCCGCCCCCAAAGCCGCACTTGCCGGCCAAAAGCCCGAGGACTTCACCAAGGACCGCTTCCTGGTCCCGTTCCTCGACGCCTTGGGCTACGACCGCCATTGCCGCGTCCTGGAAGGCAAAATCCCGTCGCTGGCCCGCACGGTGAGCTGGTGCGACTACTTCCTGCTGCCCGCACCGAACCGCCGGCCGTGGTGCATGGTGGAGGCGAAGTCGATCCTCAGCCCCAACGTCTGGACGCTGAACCGCCAGCAGGTCGTCGACTACCTCAAGGACTACCAGGCCGAAGTCAGCCGCCAGAACGACCGCGAGGCCGTCCCTTGGATCATTCTCACCAATTTCAAAGAGTTCCACTTCCTGCGGCTGCACGACAGCGAACCCTTCTGGTCGCTGGGTCTGGACGACTTGGAAGCCAACGCCGACGCGCTGTTTGACCGTCTGGCGCGCGGCGAGCAGCACCGCAACCACCTGGACGAATACTACCTCGAAAAGGAACACGACCGGCTCACGCCGCGCTTTCTCGCTGACCTCAAGGTGTGGCGCTTGTTGCTTGCCAACGGCATCCGCGAGGCCAAGCCAGACCTCAACCTGGAATGGGTCGGCCGCTGGTCGCAGCAGTTGCTCAACCGGATGCTGTTTACGCGCCTGCTCGAAGCGTATGGCCAGGAGGCGTACAACTCGATGCTGACGACCTTCGAGATTTGGCGCAGCCTGTTCAACGCCTTGCCGTTTTCGACGTTCTTGTCGCAGAACCGCTGGAAATCGACGTGGATCCGCTATAACACCGAACTCTTCAACGAAGGCCCCCTGGACAAGTTGGTCATCGCAGCGAAGTGGTTTGAGCCGCTGCTTCGGCGCGACGCTGCGCTCTCCGGGGAACCCGCGGCGGTGGCCGGGGCGTTGTTCGGCGGCCGGTCGCTGTACAACTACGACTTTCACACGCTCAGCCACGACATCCTGGGCAAGGCCTACGAGCAATTTCTGGCGCACGAGCTGGTCGAGGCGGGCGACGGCAGGGTCAAGATCCTCGAAAACCAGGCCACGAGGCAGCGCGAAGGCATCTTCTACACGCCGGACTACGTGGTCCAGCACATCGTGCGGCTGACGCTACAGCCACGCGTGGTGCCGTGTCTCGCTGCGGCCAAGCTGGCGCTGGACGAGGGCCGTTTTGTCGAGGCGCGCCAGGCCGCCATGGCCATCCTGTCCATTCGCATCGTCGATCCCGCTTGCGGTTCGGGATCATTGCTCATCGGCGCACTGCGCTACCTGGCGGACGCTGTGGAGGGCTACAACCAACTGGCGCGGCTTGCCACTCTGGCGCAGCAGGAAGCGGGCCTATCTGCGGCTAGTGGCCAGCCCAAGCCCATCGACGACGTGGTCGAGCGCGTGCTGGTGCACTGCATCCATGGCGTCGACCTCGACGGCGAAGCGGTGGACCTCGCCAAGCTGTCGCTGTGGTCGCAACTGCTGCGCGCTCAACCGGGTCGCTATGGCCGCCAAGGCGAGGCGCATGGCCACCTGCCGGTATTGGCGCTGAACTTGCGGCATGGCAATTCGCTGGTCCAAAGCCCACTTGATTCCGACGAATTCGCCGAGCAGCGAACCCGCGCCGCCGAATTGGCCGATGCCGCGCGCGACCTGGGCCTGCCCGACGAAGAGCGCCTCAAGTCCGCCCAGGATCTGGACGGTCTGGTCGCGAGCCTGGCAGACCAGGTCCGGTCGCGGTTGCCGCTGGCGCAGTTGGACGACGCAGACCCCGCCGTGCGCGCAAGGCGGCGGCCCTTCCACTGGGAATTGGAGTTTCCAGGGGTTTTCGACGTCCGCCGGCCCGAGGCCGAGCGCGGGTTTGATGTGGTGGTGGGCAATCCGCCGTATTTCAACGTGGATTTAACGTGGGGCAAGGGGTCGGCTGACGCAGAGTACCTGAGCACCTACTACCCTGACATCCACACCGACAAGACCGATGTGCTGTTCTACTTCTTTCGCCGAGGTTACGACCTGCTGCGGGACAGAGGCGACCTCGGGTTCATCGTGTCGCGGGCGTTCTTGCAGGGCGACAAGTCCAAGAAGTTGAGGGCGTTCCTGGCGTCGCGGACCACGCTGCTCCACTTGCTGGATTTCCTTGGGCAACGTGTATTTCAAGCGGGGATTGCGACCGCAATCCTGCACTGGCGCAAGGGCGAGGCACCGGACGGTCACGCACTGGATGTGTGCGCTGCGCTGGACTTGGCGTCGGTTCGGGACGCATTGGTGGGAGGTGAAGCGGTGACTGCGGGCGCGGTCACGTTCCAAGTGCTGCAGCAGGGGTTGCGCAGCGACAAGTGGAGCCTGTCGCCGTTCCAGCCGCTGTTTCGGCAGATCGACGAAGGCCGCCCCTCGCTTGGCTCGCGGTGGCGTGTCGGCCAGGGCATGCAGACAGGCGAAAACGACGTGTTCGTTTTCGGGCCGGACAGCACGCTAGCCAGCGCCGTTCCAACAGAATTCGTCCGGCGACGCGTGTCCAATGCGAACTTGCGCGCCTTCGCCATCGAAGATACCGGTGAGCGGGTCTTGTGGTTCGACGGCTTGACCTACGACGCCCTGCCGCAGGCGATCCGGGAGCACTTGGAGCGGTTTCGCGACCGGTTGAGCGAGCGTGCGGCCTGCATTCGCGGCAATTGCGCGTGGTATCAGTTCACGTGGCCCCTGCATGAGGATGTTCACTTCGGCGCCAAGGTGGTTGCACCCTATCGAGCGTCGGCGGCGTGCTTCGCAGTGGACGAGTCCGGCCAATGGCTTGGCCTCACCAATACCACCCATGTTTTCGTGCCGGGCGCTCCGGACGCCGCCCACACCCTCTGCGCCCTGCTGAATTCCCTACCCCTTGAATTCCGCTACCGCGCACTCGGCGGCCTCGGCAAGCTGACCGGCCGCGGCATGTTTGAGTACTTCGAGAACCAGATTGCCGACCTGCCGATTCCCGATTTCGACGACCCGGCCAACCAGCCCGCCCTGAACGCCCTGGCCGATCACAGCCGCGCACTGCATAGCCTATTCCAGGACCGCATGCGCGTCATGCAGGCGTGGCGGGACAAGGCCACCGGCATCCTGACCCGGCCCGCCGTGCCCCTCGCGCGCTACGCCGACCTCGGGCATGCGGTCTACGGCAAGCAGATTGCCGCGAGCAGTCCAAACGCTGCGCTTGCAGGTGAATTGCTGTCGATGCGCGTCGAGATCCAGGGCGACGTGGTCGCGGTGCACGGCCTGATTACGGACCCCGACGATGACGACGCGCCGCGCACTTGGCTACCCGTGCTGCACCTGCGCATCAAGCACAACGCGCTGCGCAACTTGATCCTGGCGCACTTGGTGTTCTGGACGGAGTTCGACGAGACATTTCGGCGCAAACGGGCGCTCGGCAAAGGGCCGTCCGTATTCGAACTGGCACTGCAAGCCGTCGCCATCCCCGAGTTCGACCACCGCGACGGCGAGCGCAACCTGGCGATCATCGACAACGTTGCCGCTCAGGTCGCCGAAATAGCTGGGCGCAGTGATGTGGACGCCATCTTGGCCGACTGGGCCGCGCGGCGACGGGCCATCGACGACCTGGCCCTGAGCCTGTATGGCGTCGCCGAGCACCGCGCAACAATGGAAGCGGCGCTGGCCGTTGTGCTGTAGTGTCTTCGGCTACGCCCCAAGGCCGCCGACCAACAACTCCAGGGCGTCGCGGGCTTCGCGTAGCGCTTCGCGGGCGGCGGCCTTGTCGTCTGGGCCGAGCGCCATGGTGCCAACCGCCGGCCCGCGCCCCCCAGCCCCTTCCGCTCACCCCGACCGATCCACCAGTCCGCGCCGCGCCACCCGGCCGATCCACACCGCCAGGCCGATGGTCACGGCCAGCCCGAACCACATCAGCGCGCTGGCGAAGGGGCTCTGCGGGGCTTGACCCAGCGCCGCCGGTTGGTTGCTGGCGGCCCACACGCCGCCCAGGATCGCGTACACGCTGGTCCACGGCGCGCCGCCCAGGGTGACCACCACGGCAAACGCGGGCCACGGCACCGACACCAGGCCCGACAGGTAGCACAGCAGGCCGAACGGCATCATCGGCGACAGCCGCAGGCCGAGGATGACCCGCAGGCCGCGCGCGTCGATGGTGTCGTAGAGCACGCTTGCCAGCCGGTTCTGGCGGGTCCACGCCAACACGTGCGGGCCGATGTACTTGCGCGACAAGAAGAAGTTGACCAGACCGCCCAGGCTCGCGCCGAGCAAGGTCAGCGCCAACCCTTCGACCGTGCCCCACACGTAGCCCGGGATGAACGCCAACGGCCCCACAGGCACGAAAAACGGCACGCCCGCCGCGATGCCGAGCACCACCAGCGCCCGGCCGACCAGCGGCGAGGCGCGCATCCAATCGACCAGGACCGGCACGGTCTCGGGGCCGAAGGGTTTGAGCGCCCACACCAAAAAAGCGATGCCCGCGAGCACCAACCCGACCTTCCAGCCAAGGCCGAGCATGCGCGCGAGCACCCGCGGGTCGCCGGCCACGCGGGCGCCGGACGGACCGTGCCGGAAACTCGACGGCTCGGCAGGGGCGCGCGCCTCCTTGACGTCGCTGGTCACGCCGGGCGGCGGCGGCTCGACTTCGTAGACCACTGGCTGCGGGCCCGAGGTCGGCTCCCAGTCGGGGTCAGGGGGCAGGACTTCGACGTCGTGCGGGCGTGCCACGGGCCTACCGATGGGGCTGGCCCGGCAGGCCGACTGCCGAGCGCACGCGGTGCAGGACGGGCGCGGCGATCGTACGGGCCCGGCGTGCGCCGTCGCGCAGCAGGTCCTCCAGGTCGTCGGGCCGCGCCAGGTGCGCTTGGTAGCGCTCGCGCATCGGCGCGAAGTGGGCCTCCGCCTGGGCCAGCAGCGCGAGCTTGGCGTGGCCGTAGCCATAGTTGCCGCCGATGTAGTGGGCGCGCAGTTGCGCGAGCTCGTCGGCCGTCGCAAACAGCTTGTACAGCGCGACCACATGGCAGGTGTCCGGGTTCTTCGGTTCGGCCAGCGGCGTGCTGTCGGTCTGGATGGCCATGATTCGGCTCTTGAGGGTCTTGGGGTCCGCGAACACCGCGATGTGGTTGCCGTACGACTTGCTCATCTTCTGGCCGTCGAGGCCCGGCACCAGGGCGACCTCGTCGCGCACCAGGGCCCGCGGGCGCTTGAGGCTCTGGCCGTCCCACGGCACCGTGTCGTCTACCGTGCCGCCGGCCGGGTGGCCGAACCAAGCGACGTTGACGAATGTGGCCATGTCGCGCGCCATCTCCAAATGTTGCTTTTGGTCGCGGCCGACCGGCACCACGTCGGTGTCGAAAAGCAGGATGTCGGCCGCCATCAACACCGGGTAGCTGTACACGCCATGGTTGAGGTCGTTGCCCTTGGCGCGCGCGTCCTTGACGGAGTGCGCCCGCTCCAGCAGGCCGAGCGACGTGGCGCAGCTCAGGACCCACGTCAGCTCCAACACCTCGGGCACGTCGCTTTGCCGCCACAGGATGGTCCGCGTCGGATCGAGGCCACACGCCAACAGGGTGGCCGCGACGTCGAGCGAATCGCGCCGCACCGCCGCGCCGTCCTTGACACTGGTCAGGGCGTGCAGGTCGGCGATGAAGTACATGGCGTCGTGGTCGGCGGCCAGCTCCAGCGCCGGCCGGATCATGCCGAAGTAGTTGCCCCAGTGCGGTTGACCGGTCGGTTTGATGCCCGACAGGCTGCGGGGTTGTGCAATATCGTGTGTCATTCTAGTCGGTTGCCTATTCGTCGGCCTTGACCAGCAGTTCGACCCAGGGCTCGTAGGTCAGGCGTTGCTTGTTGTAGTCCTCGCCGGCCGCGAGGACCTCTACGCGGTAGCCAAAGAAGCGCTTGGACTCGCCCTGGGGCACCAGCGCCGACGTGGCCTCTTCGCCTTTGGTCACGGTCAGCTGCGCCGCGCCTTCCTTGACTTCCTTGCCGCTCGGCGTGGTCATGGTCGACCAGTCGACCTTGTGCAGCGACACCACGAACTGGGCCGCATGCACGCCGATGGGTTTGGCGGCGAGGCGGAACTTGCTGCCCAGCGCGACCTTGTCGCCGCGGTGGTCGGCGAACGCATCGGGCGCGCGCGGAGCTTCGGGTGCGGGCGGAGGCGGCGCCGGTTTGGTCTCGACCACGTATCCGGCGCTGCCGCCGCACGCACAGAGGGCCAAGCTCAGACCCAGAGCGGCCGATGGGAGGTGTTGGTGGAACATGGGGTTTTCCTTGGCGCGTCGACGTCGGCGCGGCTGGGCGGCACCCCAATCTGCCGCCGGGCGCCAAGATAACCCAGCGCGGGCGGCAGCGCCATTGGCCGCGCGCAGTCGTGCGGTCGTGCGGTCGTGCGGTCACACCGAGATCCGGCCGCCGGCTCGTGGCTGCCCTGCGCCCTGCACCCGTGGTCCCCGCACCGCGCCTATGGCCCAAGGATGCCGACGCGCGCCATTCTTTCCAGCCGGGCCCGTTCGCGCGCCGGGATTGCCGCGGCCGTCCACGCCGCGGGCGGCAGGCGCAGCGCTTCCTCAATGGCCGCCCGGGCGGAGGCCGGGCCGCTGTGCGACGCGCTGCACAGCGCCCGCCAGTAGCGCACGCCGGCATCGCCGTCCACCGTCGCGTCAAAGGCCGCCTGCGCACAGCGGCCGTGGACGCCGTGGTTGAACCACAAGGCGAGCACCTGCCGGGCCGCGGCGGCGTCGCCCGCCGCCGCAGCGGCCTGCCACCGCGCCAGGCGGGCGCTCAGCGCGGCGCTGGCGGCAATGCGACGTTCGCCCACGGCCTCTGCCCAACCGGTGGTGGCGGTCGCGGCCGACGGCAGGCCGAGGCACGCCAGCATCGCTCCCGCGCGGCCGGCCCCGCCCGGCGCATGGGCGGGCAGCCACACCTCGGCATCGGGATCCTTGGCCACCAGGACCCACCGGGCGCGGTCGTGATCCCACAGCGGAAACGGCGACGGATGGACCAACCACTGGAACGGCGTCGCGGCAAAGGCCCGTTCGATGGCGGCGCGCCGCGCCGAGACCCGGTTCAGGTCGGCCAGGACTGCTGCCTCCACGGCCGAGAAGTTGCCGCGGCCGTCGCTGTACACGCGGGCGCCGGGGGCGAGCGCGTGCAGCAGGTACCCGCCCCAGGCGGCGTGATTGAAAACGGCGGTTCCAGACTGCCCGCAGTCGCGCAAAAGGCGCGCCGCCGTCACCGGAAAGGCGCCCGGGTCCAGGGGCACCAGCGCCCGCTGCGCCGCCTGCGCTGGGCCACCCGACAGCGTCCAGACCTGGTGGTGCAGGCCCACGGCCAGCGCCAGGGCTGCCACCCAGGCTTGCCACCGCGGCGCCGGCGGCCGTCCGGGTTCGGCGACCGGCCTCCACAGCAGCACCACCGCCGGCGCCAGCGACGCCAGCCACAAGAAGCGCATGTGGCGGCCCGCCAGCACCAGCAGTGGCAACACCACCAGCGCGGGCAGCCACGGCGGGTCCGCGCGGCCCGGCGGCTGCGCCCGGCGGGTGAGCGCCCACGCCAACGTGGGCCAAGCGACGACGCCGAGCGCAGTCCAGCGCCCGTAAGGACTAGTGCCCGGGTTTGTGAGGTACTGCCAGGCCGTGGCCCACTCGGGGATGAACTCCGCCGTCGCGTCGATCATGCCCAACGCGTGACCCAGGCCAGCCAGGTAACCGGGACTTATCAGCAACCCCACCGCGGGCGAGACCGACAGCGCCCCCTCGCGCAGCGCGGCGCGCGACCACCCGGCGAGCCCCGTGCGCGCCAGCGCCCGCGCTCCCAACAACGTAGGCAGCAGCAAGGCGCCGCCGGCGTGCAGCGACGCCCAAACGGCACCCAGGCCCCCCAAGGCCAGCAATTGGCGGCGGCGCAAAGGCTCACGCTGCACGACCCAAGGCAAGATGGCCACCGTACACCACAGGTTGAACACGTCGGGCCGTTCGCGCACCCGGTCGCCAAAACCGACCAGCACGCAGCCCGCCGCCAGCAACCCGGCCGCCACGCCAGCGCGCCGAGCCACCGTCGCGCACAGCCAGCCGAGCGCCCCAGCGACCACGGCATGGTGGGCCCACTGCACGGCATGCAGCCCCAGCGCGCGCTCGCCCGCCGCGCACAGCACTTCGTAGAGCCACTGGAAGGTGTGCCAGCGCCGGCTCGGGTCGGTGTACGCAAAGATGTCGCGGTCGGGAAGCGCGCGGTGGTCGAGGATCCAGCGCCCGGCTTGCACGTGCCAGAACAGGTCGATGTCCCACATCGGCCGCAGGAAACTGGCGAAAAGCACCGCGGCGAGGGCCGCGGCCACCGCTGCGGTCCGCCGGCACGGCGCCGTCACCACGTTGCGCCTGGACCGGCCGCGAGAACCCCCGTTGTCGCCATGGCCCGTGCCTGTTGCCGCGGCGACTGCTGCCCGCGCGGCCGGGCAATGTAGCGCGCCGCCTTTTCCTGCGCTACCCTGCCGCCAAACCGCGCCGGACCGCCATGTCGCTCCCCCTTGCACCGACCGCCGATCGCCCGGACGCCGACCTCGCGGCGGACCTCGCGCCGGCGTTCGAGGTGGTGCCGGCCCGCTGCGCGGTCGACGCGGTGGTGGCGCCCGCGGCCGTGCGCGACCCCTTGCGCGCTGCCCTGG
>VGRO01000051.1 GCA_016875335.1 Deltaproteobacteria bacterium
TGCCCCTGCGCCTGTGGCTGCACCTGCCCCAGTGCCCGTGCCGGCGGCCCCGGCCCCGCCAGCCCCTGACGCAGCCGCGCCGGCCAAGCCCGCCGCCGCACCGACCAAGAAGAAAGGCGCGGCCAAGCCCAAGGGCGGCGCCAAGCCGGCCCTGGAGCGCGACCTGTGATCGGCCACCTGCGGGTCTGGGCCGTCGCGGCCGTCTTGGCCCTTGCGGCGGCCGGGCCGGCGCTGGCCGACGAGGACCCTGCGGCGGCGGTCCTGGAAAAAGAGGCCAACAGCACTGTCGACCAAGCGTTCAAGGACTTCGAGGCCAAGAAATACCGCGAGGCGGCCCAAGGGTTCTTGCGCGCCTACGAGATGACCGGCGGCAAGTTTCCCAAGCAACTGCGCAACGCCGCCAAGGCGTACACCACCGGCGCCCTCTTCGAGGAAGCCGTGCAAGTCTGGGAGCGCCTCGCGCCGCTGCCGCGCGCCGACGAAGCGATGCGCCGCGAGGCCAAGGAGCAACTCGCCACTGTGCGCGCCCAGTGGTCGGACCAACTCAAGGGCCAGGGCGACGCCGCGCACAAGGGCAAGCAGAGCCGGGCCGCCGCCGACGCCTACGTGCGGGCGTACCGGGCCAGCGGCCGAACGCGGGCCGACGTGCTGCAACTGGCCGCCAGGGACTATGAGGCCGCCCTGCGCCCCGACGACGCCCACTTGGCGTGGATCGTGCTCGAACGACTGGCAGGGTTGCCGGCTGCCGTGGCCCAAGACGCGCGCGAACAGGGCGCACGCCTGCTAGAGACCACCCGCGGCCATCCCAGTGCCAACGCCGGCCTGGACAAGCTCGGCGCCGGCCATTTCGCCGACGCGGCGGCGTTGTTGCTCGCGGCCTTCGACGCCACCCGCGAGCGCACCCACCTGCGGCTGGCGGCGCACTGCTTGGAATCGGCCGAACAACACGACCAGGCGCTGGCCACCTGGAGCCGCTACGAACTGCACGACCCCACGAGCCTGCTGGGGACCGACGAGGCCCGAGCGCGCCAAAAGGCCCTGCGGCGCGCCAAGCTCAAGACCGATGCCAAGGCCGCGGCGGCGGCCGGCAACCACGCGGTGGCCGGCGAGGCGTGGCTGGCCATGTACGACGTCAGCCAGGAACGCGACGTGGTGGCGTTGCGCGAGGCGGCCCAGGCGTTCGAGCAGGCCGGGGCCACCGAGCGCGCCGTGGCGCTGTGGCAGCGGCTTGCCGACAGCCCCCACGCCAGCGACGCCGAGCGCGCGGCAGCCGTCGAGCGCAAGGCCGAGGCCGGCAAGGCCCGCCCCAAGCCTGTGGTGGTGGTGGCCGTCGAAAAGCCCGCGGATCCGGGTCTCGCCGTCGGCAAGGGCAGCCCGGTGCCGCAGCCGGCCGCGCCCCCGCCCAGCGGCGATCGCCTGTGCACGGCGTGTTGGGCCCTGGTCGGCGGCGGCGCTGCGGTGCTGCTTGGCAGCGGCACACTGGTGTACCTGGCGCGCGGCGACCAGTCCCTGCTCTTGCAGGCCGTGCAGGCCAAGGACAGCGACGGCCGCATCGTCGGCATCACCCACCAGGAGGCGGTGTCGCGCCAGGAACGCAATTTCACGCTCAACAGCCTGGGCGTCGCCGGTACGGTCGGTGGCCTCGCCGCCGTGGCGGGGGGCGTGCTGCTCAAGTTCGTCAGCGGCACGGCGGCTACCAGCAAGGTTGAGCCCCTCCTGCATCTGGGCCCGACCGGACTGGTCCTCGGGGCGCGGTACTGAACGCCTGCCGGCGGACTGCGCCGCGCGAACCTGTGCGCAGCGACCCCGCCGCTTGATCCGGGCGGCCAGTCCAGTGCACCCCGCGGGTCACCAGCGCGCACTGGGACCGTGCGGCGGGTGAGCGGCGCTGCCCGCCCGCGCCCTGGTCCTGGCGCCGCGCACGGGTGACCGAGCGCGACCGGCGTGGACAGCGATTTCGGACACTGCGCCGGCCCGCGCGTCCGCCAACCCCTGAAAACAACAACCTCACCCCGCTGGCACGGGGCCTGCACAGCGACCTGCCACCTGCCGTGCCGGCTGTCGGCGCTGCGGCCCACCCGGGCGGCCCAGGCCGCCCCCCTGTGCAGTGAGGTTTGCCATGTCCATCGTCAAGTGCCCGCAATGTGGCGTCTACAAGGGCAGCGCCATCAGCGTGTGCCCACAGTGCGACCACGACCCATTCGCGCTGTCGCGCGGCACGCCCACCCAACCGGTGCGGCCGCCGACCCTGACCCTGCCCAAACCCGCGGCCCTGGCTCCGACGCCGACGCCGGTGCCCGTGCTGGTCGCCACCTTCCAGGACGCGCCGACGCCGCAGCCGGCCAGTCCGCGGCAGGTGGCGCTGGTCGCACTGGTCGTCGCCGTCGTCCTGGCGATCCTGGCCCGTCCGCTGGCGGCCGCCGGGTTTGCCGTGTCGGTCGGCGCCGCCGACGTGCTGGCCAGCGTGGCTGCGTGCGCCGTGTTGGCGCTGCACGGCCAGCGGGTGCTCGCGCTGTTCGGGGTCGCGGTGTGCGGGGTGGCGCTGGCGGCGCTGGCGCTGGTCGACCACGGCACTGGAGCCATTGCGGCGCTGCAGTTCTGCCTCGATGGCTGCGCGCTGGTTTTGGCGCTGGGGCCGGGATGGCGGCGGCCGGCGAGCGAATGAACGTTGGGCGCAAGCCGGCGGCGCGACCGGGTCCGGTGCCCAGGCGAGGGCGTCCGACACACACTGGCACCGATCCATCCGGGGCCGCGTGCGAGCCGTGGGGATTGCCGCCCTCCACCTTGCCCCCATGGCCCCCCACGTTATACTGGCCGCCCCGCCGCGCCTGCGGCACCGGACCCAACGCCATGAAATTCCGCTGCGAACACCGCTTCTCCAACATCTCGCTGTCCGAATTCGAGCGCCTGTATTTCTCGGAAGAATTCAATGTGGCGCTGTGCAAAGCGGTGAACTTGCAGCGAACGCTGATCTCGCGCGACGAAGCCAACGGCCGGCTCAGGCGCGTCGTCAAGGTCGCGCCCGACCGCGAGATTCCGGCGCCCGCCGCCCGAATCCTCGGTTCGAACAAGATCGAGTACACCGAGACCATCGAGTACAGCCTGGGTTCGGGCCGGGTCAACTGGTCGACCGTCAGTTCGGTGATGACCGACAAGGTCGATTCGCGCGGCACCGTGACCTTCAGCTCGATCGGCGGCCAGGTGCTGCGCGCGGTCGAAGGCGATGTCACGGTGCGCATTCCGCTGGTCGGTGGCACGGTCGAGAAGTTCATCATCGCCGACATCGAGAAAAGCTACGAGCGCGCCGCCGAGTTCACGCGCGGCTGGATCGTCAGCCACCCCGCGTAGTCTTCGCGCCCCGGCCGTCGTGATGGTCGCTCCTGCGCAGGCCGCGTTGCCTGGGGTGCACCTGCGCGACCCGACGATGGACGCGCTGCGCGGCCTGTCGCTGCTGGGCGTGATCGCCATCCATGTGGCGTCGCGCATCCCCACTGCGGATCCGTGGTACCCGGTCGGGCGCTTCGTCGACCACCTTGGCCGCTTTGGCGTACCGCTTTTCCTGGGTGTGCTCGGTTGGGGCGTCGGCCGGGCGGCAGGCGAGCGCCCGATCGGGCCGACCTGGATCCGGGACCGCCTGCGCGCCGTGGGTCCCGCCTATCTGGCGTGGGCGTGCCTGTACGCCGCCGTGGCATCGTGGGATGGCGGCGGTATCTCGCTATGGGATGGCCGCCTCAGTTGGACTGCGCGGTTGAGTCTGACGGTTTTCGGCTATGGCGCCGAGCACTTGTACTACACGACCGCGTATTTTGGCCTGGTGCTGTTGGCGCCGCTCGCAGGCACCGGACTGGCGACGGCGGGCAGGCGCACGGCGCTGGCGGTCGCAGTGGCGGGCCTATCGGCCAATGCGGCATTGCTGGCACACCTGGAAGCGGCGGTGCAGTCCGCCGCTGCGCCGACCGGCCTTGCGGCGCTGCTTCTGCACACCGAGGCGCGGACACCCTTGCATTGGTTTGGCTTTTTCGTGGCTGGCGCGGCCATGGGCCGCTGGCTGGCAGCGGGCGGGCGCTGGCCGGCGCCGCGCCTTTGGTGGCTGCCCGTGGGCCTGGCCGCGCACGCGTGGGTGGCCCTGCGGCCGCCTTCGCGGCAATTCGACGATTTCTGGTGCAGCCCGGCGCTGGTCGCGGGCTCGTTGGCTGCGCTGCTGTGGGGGCCGGCGCTGGTGCGCCACGGGCTGCCGAAGGCCGCCGTTGGGTGGCTCGGCCGCTTTGGCGCCGACTCGCTGCCGACCTACCTCGGTCACGTCCTGTGGCTGCGTGTCGGCTGGTGGGCGGCGCAGGGGTGGCCAACGGGGGGGCGCATCGCCGTGGCGCTGGCCGCCGTGGTCGCCGGCAACTGGGCCTATGGCCGCATCCACCCGCGGATCTTCGGTGCGGCGCGGCCGACCAGTGCAGCTCGCCTCACAACCCCGTGAGGTCGTCGACCAGCACCGCCGTCTCGTGGTTGGGCTTGTTGGTCAGCTGCAGCGTCAGTTCGATGCGCTGGCCAGCCCACGGGCCGAGGTCAAAACACGACTTGACCCACCCGCTGTCGCCGGCCTGGCCTGCCGTGGGTCCATCGGCCGGGCCGATCGCGACGGGCGACATCTGCTTGGGACCCGCGTAGCCGCCGCATTTGGTGCAGGTGTTGGCGTAGCACAGACCTTCGGCGTTGATCGCGAGCTCACTTTGCGGCGCGGCGCCCGGCTTGAGGACGGCGAGGCTGAAGGCGTCGACGGGGTCGCAGCCGGCTGCGGCTTCGGCCGACAGGTAGCGCCAGCGCAGGCACAGGTTGGCGCCCGCTGGGGGCACGCACGCGGCAGTCCGAGCACGCGTCGGGTAGCTGTATGGATTCTGCATCTGCACGTCACCGCCAGCCGTGTGAAAAAGCGCCATGATCTTGCCAAATTCAGGGAGGATGGGGCCGAGCTGCCGCGCGGGTCGGGCCGTACCTTCGAGCAGCCAACCGGCCGCCTCCGCCTCGAACCCGCCGTTGGCCAGGCCGACGACACCGACCGTGGCCTTGGGATCGCCGACCCACCGCAGGCGACTGCCGGGGTACTTGGGGTCGTCGGCAAAGGGCAGACCGAGCCCCGCCGCGGCGCCATTGGCCAGGCCAAGCAGCCACGGGGCGGCGGTCTTGCTGGCAAAGGCGTCGGTGACGGTCCCCGACCACCCGACTACGGCGGCGGCGCCCGCCCCGACCAGCTCGGCCGCCAGCGAACCGTTCCACGCGCTGTGGCACAAGCCCAGGTACACCACGGATCCGCCCAGGTGGGGCGCATGGCGGGCAAAAAATGACGGCAAAAGCGCCAAGCGATCGCCGCCGTGCAGGGCGACCCGGCCCGCGTACAGGTCGCCCAGCAGCCACCGCGAGCACTGCAAGGCGTCGCTGACCTTGCCGTCCTTGGGCTTGCACGATTTGTCGCTCTGCGCGGTGCCCGCCCCGCCCGTGGCCGCGAGCTTGGGCAGCGCGGCGCAATCGATGGGGGCCTGGATCGTCCAGAATTCCTGGGCACCCGGGTGGTGCCAGCCATACCCCTGGACAGCAGCCTTGCCCAGACCCGCGAACGCCCGGCCACCGTGGCCGATGGCGGCGTAGAGCCCCGCGTGGCGCACCTGGCGGGCCATCTCGGCCGGCGCCGCGGCGGTCAGGTCCAGGGCCGTCAAGGGTTTGCACGGCGTCTGACCGAACCAGCCGTCCAGACCCAAGGCTTCGTCGGTGACGGTATCGGGTTGCTCCGGCCGAGCCACAGCCGCATAGGGGCTGGCTGCACCGCGCGTGCCGGCGACGTGCGGCTGGACCAGGCCCAGCATCGCGTTGGCGAAACGCACCCACGCCCCCGGCGCCGCATCGCCGGCTTCGGCGACCAACGGATGGACCTTGAGGTCCGCGAGCACCTGGGCGGTGGCCTGCGCGGCGCCCTTCTGCGCGGTCAGCAGGACCAGCTTGGCCGTGGCGTTGCTCAAGAGCGCCTGCTGCGCCTCGCAGTCGCCCTGGTTCCAGGCCGGCACAACGTCCACGCGGGCGGGCGCGCTCCAGGTCAGGGTCGGCTCGCCCTCTTTCAAGGTGGGCGGCAGCGTGGCGCGCACGCGCAGGTGCAAGGGTCCGACGGCCAGATTGTCGACATCGATGCACGCCGACCACAGGCCATCTTGGGCTTGGGCGTCGCACGGACCGCCGTCGTCGTACAGGTCCACCGGATCTTGGGGATTGGCCCCTGCGCCGTCGACCACGAACGCGCGCACGCCCTTGATCAGGGCCGGGTCGTCGACCGCAACCGGCACCGCCACCCGCAAGGTCGCCGCGCCGGTCTGCACCACCTTGGGCGACACGTCTGGCGGCCCTGCAAACGCCGGCCACGTGGCATACACGACCCGCACCGCATGGGCAGCGTGGGTGGCGCCGCGCTGGGCTCCGAAGGTCACCAGGTTGTCTCCAGGGGCGAGCGGCACCTCGGCCGTCCAGCGGGTCAGGTCCACGGTCGCCGCGCCAGACTTGCCCGCGCCCGTGGTCCAGGTCACGCTGTCGGGCAGGCCAAAAGCCACGCCCGCAAACGTCAGCGTCGTGGTGGTGGACACCACCCAATCTCCCGCCGGGGCGGCGGTGCGCACCAACAATTCGGGCCAGGCCTTGGCGGCGCAATCCGGGCTGTCGACCGCCGCGTGGCTGCAGGCGCCCGCGGGCGCGGCGCAGGCGTCGCTGGTACAGGAGTCGCCGTCGTCGCACGGTCCATTGGGGCCGGCTGCACACGCGCCCGCCGCGCAGGCGTCACCCACGGTGCACGCGTTGCCGTCGTCGCAGGGCCCGTCTTTGGCCGCTGCTGTGCACGCCCCGGCTACGCCGCAGGAATCGGCCGTGCACGGGTTGCCGTCGTCGCAGACCTTGGCCGGACCGGCGGCGCACGCGCCGGCCTGGCACTGACCTGTTCCGGTGCAGGGGTTGCCGTCGTCGCACGGGCCAGACTCCGGCGGGTGCTGGCATTGGCCATCGGCGGCGCACACGTCGTCGGTGCACGGGTTGGCGTCGTCGCAGCTGGCCGCCGACGTGCACCCCTTGGGGGCAGCATCCACCTCGTTGGCTGCGCTGTCGATGGTGGCGTCCGCGGGGCGGGCGGGCGGAGTTGGGGAGCCGCATGCGACCAGGGACAGACACAGGGACAGACACAGGGACAGACCCGGGGACAGACCCGGGGACAGACCCGGGGACAGACACGGGCACAGACACGGGCACAGACACGGGCACAGACACGGGCACAGACACGGGCACAGACACGGGCACAGACACGGGCACAGACGCGGGCACAGACACGGGCACAGACGCGGGGGCCGGGAGAGGACCCAACGCGGACCGACCGGTGCGTGTGCTCGCTTCATCGCCTCGCCCCGCCGGTGCTTGCCGTCCGTGGTCGCTACCGCGGCCAAGAGGTCATCCTTCGGTGCCAGGAGGCGCGGCCGCGGTGCGCCTTTTGACCCAGGTCGCGAACGCGGCACCCGTGAAGTACATGATCAGGCTATAGACCGCGGCCGGCACGGCGATGTTCATGTTCCCCAACACGCTGCCGGCGAAGGCGATGGCCAAGGTGCCGTTGTGGATGCCGATCTCGAACGCAATCGCCGCCGATTGCCGCTCGTCGAGCGAGAGCACCCGCGGCACCGCATAGCCAATGCCGAGGCTGGCGAGGTTGAACACCAGGGTCGCTACGCCGACGTCGCCAAACCACCCGGCCAGACCGGCACGCTGCTCCCACGCGGCCGCAGCGATGACGAAAAGCAGGAAGGCCGCCGAGGCGATCTTGACCGGCTTTTCAAGGCGGGCGGCGAACTGCGGCTTGCTTTTGCGCAACATCATGCCGATCGCCACCGGTACCAGCACCACCACCAGCACCGACACCGCCTTGCCGAACTGCATGGGGATCTGCTTGTCTTGCGCCAGAAAGTGCTGCATGCCGATGCCGACCAGCGCCGGCACCGTCACGATGGACCCCAGGCTGTTGACCGCGGTCAAGGTCAGGTTGAGCGCCACGTCGCCGCCCGCCAGGTGGCTGAAAAGATTGGCAGTGGCTCCGCCAGGTGACGCAGCGAGCAGCATCAGGCCGACCGCGTACTCGGCCGGCAGCTGGAAGGCGTGGCACAGCCCAAAGGCCACTGCGGGCAGCAGCGCGCCCTGCACCAGCAACCCCGCCACCACCGCGCGCGGATAGCGCGCAACCCGCTGGAAATCGGCCCACGACAGCGCCAGGCCGAGACCCAGCATGATGACCGCCAGCGCGATCGGCAGCACCACGGACAAGAGCGGTGAAGGTTGCATCGGTGCCTCAGCGGTCGGCGTGCCAGGGGCCTGCGCCGCCAGCCGCCCCCTGCGCCAGCGCCGCTCGGCCGCGGTCCGGCCACCGCGCCGAGGGTAGCGTGCGCCGGAAACGACCGCGGGTCAACGGCGCGACCGGTCCCCAGTTGGGCGATCGCGACATCCATGACCGCCGCTCTAGGAGCCTGTCGGACTCTCGTCCGACAGGCTCCGTGGTGGTTGCGATCGGGGCAGCGACCAAGAACTGCCTGAAGTGTTTTCAGGCAGTTTCGGTCGCTGGCAGGCCGCAGCCGCGGCCTGCCTAGGAGCCTGTCGGCCAGAATCTGCCGATTCTGGCATTTCGCCGACAGGCTCCTAGAACCGCACCGCCACCACCACGCCCGACCCCACCGGCGCCACCGCCACCGGCGTTGTGGGCGTCCGTACCAGCAACCAGGCCCCCACACCCGCAGCCACCGCGCCGGCACCGACCATGACCCAACTGGCGTAGATGCGGCCGTTGAGGTGGTCGCTCGGCATTGCACCGCCATGGTTGCTGGACCCGCGCCCGCGCAGCACAAGCCGTGCTAGACTGCCCGCCCGCGCCGCCCACCGGGCGGCCAAGGCCCGCCATGCCGCGCCAATTCAACACCGCTGGACCCAACGACACGGCAAAGCACTACACGCTGCCGCCGCTGGGGCGCATTCCGGCCGACTTGAGTTCGTTGGTCGAGAACGAAAACTACTTCGTGCTGCACGCGCCGCGGCAATCGGGCAAGACCACGTCGATGATGGCGTTTGCCGACCAGTTGCGCGCGGCCGGCCGATGGGCGGTCGTCTACGCCACGCTGGAAACGGCGCGCAACATTGCGGAAGAGAAGCTCGCTTTGCCAAAAGTCGTCGACGCCATCGCCAAGGCCAGTCGGGTGTACTTGCCTGCCGAAGAGCACTCGCCGCAGTGGGCGGAGTTCGCCGCCGAGGCGAACATGCTCGGGGCCTTCCTGACCGCCTGGAGCGCGCGTTTGCGCCGCCCACTTGTGCTCCTCCTCGACGAAATCGACTCGCTGGAAGGCGCGCCGCTGATGGCGGTGCTGAGCCAACTGCGCGCCGGCTACTTGACGCGCAAAGTTGCCCCGTTTCCCGCCAGCGTCTGCCTGTTCGGGATGCGCAACATCCGCGATTACAAGGCGGCGTCGGGCGGTTCGCCCAACATCGGCACCTCATCGCCCTTCAACGTCAGCCGCGACGCGGTGACAGTCGCGTACTTCAACCGAGCCGAAATCGCCGAACTATACGGCCAGCACATGGCCGAGACCGGCCAGAATTTCACCGAGCTGGCCATTGACCGTGTGTGGCAGTTGACCCGCGGCCAGCCATTCTTGGTCAACGCGCTGGCCGACTTCGTGGTGCGCAAGCAGAAGTGGACCGGCCTCATCGACGTCGCCCAAGTCGACCTGGCCAAAGAGCAACTCATCTTGGCCCGCGTGACCCACATCGACAGCCTGATGGCGCGGCTGCGCGAGGACCGCGTGCGGCGGGTGCTGGCGCCGATTCTGGCGGGCGAGCGTCAGCTCGACGACTCCGACGAGGCCGACCTGGAGTACTGCCGCGACCTTGGGCTGGTGGGCGACGTCGACGGCGACCTGGCGATTGCCAACGACATCTACAAAGAGGTCATTCCGCGCGAGTTGGCGGCCAATCCGCAGGCCAAGCTCGCCGCCTTGGAAGCAACCTGGAAGCGCGCCGACGGCAGCATCGACATCAGTGTGTTGTTTCACGAGTTTGCGGCGTTCTGGCGCGAGAATGGCGAGTGGATGCTGACGCGCGCCCACTGGCCCGAGGCGGCCCATCAGATTGTGTTCATGGCGTATTTGCAGAAGGTGGTCAACGGCGGCGGCTCGATCGCCCGCGAGTACGGGGCCGGTCGCAAGCGCGTGGATTTGCTGGTCGAGTGGACGGCCGGGCCGGACAAGCAGCGGTTTGCGGTTGAGCTCAAAGTGTGGCGCACCGGCAAGGCCGACCCGCTCGCGGAAGGCTTGGTGCAGTTGGACGCGTATTTGCAGCGGATGGGCTTGGGTGAAGGCACGTTGGCGATTTTTGACCTGAGGGTGCCGGCTCGGGCGTGGGAGGACCGCGGCACGGTTTCGGAGGCCGAGACCGCCAGCGGGCGCAAGGTGGCAGTCTGGCGGCTGTAGTTGTGGCTGGCCGCCTAGAAATCGTGGTGCAGCGCCAACGCCAGGTGCCAAGAGTCGCCATACACCGACGTCGCGCCGACCGGATGGCTGGGATCGCGCTTGACGACGGTTCGGCGCGCAAGCGTCGTCCATCCCGCCGCAAAGTCCAATTGCAGCGGCTTGCGGGTCATGCCGAGCGGATCTCCGGCGACCCGGCCGAAGCCGAGCGCCAGGGTGGTCGCCGCGGCATCGAGGTAGCTGGCCTCGCCGTCGGCCTTGGGAAACGGCGTCGGCCGGTATTGGGCGCCGCCGCGCAAGGTCCAGGCGTCGCTCGGCCGGAACTCGACGCCGGCCCGCGGCACCACGATGTCGCGGGTGCCCATGGGGACGGGCACGTTGCGCACTGAGATGAGGTCGATGGCCTTGCTGCCCGGTTGCAGCAGCTCGCTGTTGTCGATGCGCACCGAGACATCGGGGGCGATCGGCGGCATCTGCGACCAGCGTTGCCACGCCGCGCTGGCCGCAGCGATCCAGCGCCCTGCCTGCCAACTGGCCGCCACTGCGTAGGAATCGGGCAGCCACAGCCCGATGCCCTTGACTTTGAAGTCCAGGCTGCCCACCTGGTCGATGTCCACCGCGAGGGGCAACTCGTAGCGCACCGAGCTTTCCGCGCGCCACACAATGGCCAGGCGCACGCCATCGGCCGGCAGCACCGTCACGCCCACCAACGGCGTCACTACGGTGCCGAGGTCCACCTGCAGCGCCTTGTAGGTCACGCGTTGGTCCAGGACCGACAGGCCGATGTCGGCCCGGCCGTCCAGACCCGTCAGTACCTGCGCGCTGGCGCCCACGGCCAGCCAGTCGACCGGGCGCACGCCGAGGGAGGCCACCAGCGCCAGGCGGTCGCCGAGCGTGTCGTACATCGGCAACTGCGGGATGCGGTGGTCCAGGCTGTCCAGGCGCGTGGGCCCGCCCAACGGCACGTGGATGGCGACGCCGATCGCGGCGCGATCCTGGAGCCAGCCGGGCAACGGCGTCGAAATCCCAAGCTGCGCCAGGTAATTGTCCTTGGGCAGCCGGGTCGGCCACGTCGCCTCCCCACCCCGGCGGTCGATGCCGAATCGGTTCCACACCGATTCCAGGCCGAAGCCGAAGTGGATGTGCCGCGCGAGGGCCAGGTTGGCGGGGTTGGCATAGGCGGCGTAGAAATCGTCGCTCGCGGCTTCGCTGGCGTTGCCGAGTGCGATGGCCCGCGGGCCAAAGCCGTACAGCTCGAGCGTGGTGGCGCCAGCAGCGCCGGGTGCCAAGGCCGCGATCGACCCAAGCATGACACCCACAGCGCGCAGCAAGCCCATTGCCGCAGGCTACCACGGCGCGGGCAGGCCGGGAATGCGGCGCGGCAGCGGTTTTTCGCCCGTCGGAGCAGCCGTGCTAGGCTCTGGGCCATGGCCCACCGCGACACCGCCTCCGACCTGCACGCTGTGCTCGACACCTTTGCCGACCTCGACGACGGCAGCGGACCAGTCGCTGCGCGGTCGTTGCCGGTCGAGCGCCTGGCGGGCGGTCTCATCAACGACACCTACGCGCTCGGCCGCGGGTTCGTGGTGCAGCGGCTGCACCGTATCTTCCTGCCGGAGGTCAATCTGGACATCGCCGCCCTGGTGCCGCACCTGCGCGCGGCCGGGGTGCCGGTGCCGACCCTGCTGCGCGCCCGCGACGGCAAACCCTATGTGCACGTGGACGACGTGCACAGCCCGCACCACGGCACATGGCGGATCTTGACGCGGCTGCCGGGGGCGACCCGCGACCGCCTGGACCACCCGCGCCAGGCCGAGGCCGCGGGGGCGATGGTCGGGCGCTTCCACGCGGCGCTGCTGAGCGTCGCACACCGGTTCGCCTTCGTGCGGCCAGGTGCGCACGACACGCCCGCGCACATGGCCAGCCTCGCCCACGCCATGGCCCAACTGCGCGGCCACCGCTTGTGGCCCGCAGTCGCGCCGCTGGCCGACGAGCTGTTGGCGCGGTGGGCCGTTTTCGGACCTGTGCCCGACCTGCCGGCGCGGATCATCCACGGCGACCTCAAGGTCTCCAACCTGCTGTGGGACGGCGACGCAGTGTGCGGCGTCATCGACCTGGACACGATGGCGCACAGCTCGCTCGACATCGAACTCGGCGACGCCCTGCGGTCGTGGTGCAACGCGACCGCCGAAGACGCGCCAGAGCCCAGCTTCGACGCGGCGGTGTTCGCGGCGGCCATGGGCGGCTACCTCGGCGCGGCCGGCACGTGGATCACCCGTGCGGAGCGGCACGCGATCGCCCGGGGCACCCTGCGCATCTGCCTGGAACTGTCGGCGCGCTTCCTGGGCGACGCCCTGCGCGAGAGCTACTTCGGCTGGGACGCCCGTCGCTTTGCCAGCCGCGGCGACCACAACCTCGCGCGCGGTCGCAACCAGCTCGCGCTTGCGCGCACTGTGGCGGAGCAGATGCCGGCGCTACAGACCTGCCTGGAAGGCTGATCAGGCGACCGCCTCCGCATCCAGGTGCAGGGCGTGGTCCTTGGCGTGCGCGGCGATGACCTGGCCGATGGAGCCGAACCGATAGCGGCCCAACAACCGCTCTAGCTTGGGCAGCGTAGTGGATAGCCCGACGTAATACTTGAAGCGGCGCTTGGCCGAGAGCGGCATCCGCGGCTGGCCGGGGTCGATCTCGCGCGGGTGCACGTAGGCCAGTACCGGGTTCCCGGCCCACTGGGCGGCCTCCCAGCAAGCGCGCAGCGCCGGCCAGGGCAGCAGCCGCAGATAGCCGCCACCTGCGAACGGCAGGGCGCGATCGCCCAGGTACAGCGGCACGGTCGGGGCCTCGGTCAGCGTCCGGCCGTCGGGCAGCACCACGTCGAAGGGACGGCGGCGCTTGAGGGCGTAGCCGCCGTGGGCGCGCCGCGCCAGGAACATCGAGGCGTCCACCGTGATGCCGCGCGACACCAGGACCGGCAGGGCCCACCCCTGCGCCTTGCCGAGCGAGAAGCCCGGCGCCCGAAACAGCCGGACTGCGCCTGCCCCGGCCTTGTGCAGCGCCTCCAGCGACCGGTCGAGATCGCGCGCAAACCCATCCCGGCCCAGTTCGCCGATGAGCTGGTGCAGGTGGCCGTGCGAGCCGATCTCGTGGCCGCGCCGCGCGATCTCGCCGATGAGGTCGGGTACCGTCTCGGCGACCCAGCCCAAGCAGAAGAAGGTGGCGCGCACTCCGCGACCGTCGAAAAGGTCGAGCAGACGCAAGGTGTTGGCCGCCACGCGCGACTCCTGGCGCGCCCATGCGGCAGGTTGCGGGGCCTCTGCCGCCTCGAGCACGTGGAACCAATCCTCGACATCGACGGTGATGCCGTGCAAGACGCCCGCGGGCGCGGGGCTGGGAGTCGGACCTGTGGCGGCGGTGGGGGCTGGGCCGGGCGTTTCCATGCTGCTAGTCTGCGAGCCATGCCCGCCGGACGCAACCCGCCAGACCCGCCATTGTCGCGCTTGCGTCACGCGATCGCGGCCTTGGCGTTGTGGAGCGGCTGTGGCGGCGCCCAGTCTGGACTTGACCCCTACCCGCTGCACCATGCGCCGGCCGTGCCGACGTTCGTCGTGGTCGGGCCGCGCGTGCGCCTGTACACAGCGCCCGACGCAGGCGCCGCGTTCGCCCACGATCACGGCGCCAAGGACGACGGTCCGCGCAGGTGGCTGCGGGTGCGCGGTGAGCGCGGCGGGTGGCTGGCGGTCAGCCCACACGACCCCGGCGGCGGCGGCGATCATTGCGCCGAAGCCCTCGCCGGCACCGCAGGCCTGGACCTGTGGCTGTGGGTGCGCAAGGCTGAGGCCCTGGAGGTGCTGGCGGCATCCCTTTCGGTGGAACACCCCGATGGCACTGGGATGTGGTTGAGGGCTGGCACGCCGGTCGGCCCGCCGGTCGCCGACGCAAGCGCCGGACGGCAATGGCGCGCGGCCCGCACCGAGGACTTTTTGACCGCGGTGGCGGTCTCCACTGCCGGGGTCGCCGACCGTTACCAACCTTCACAACTGCCGGCCGAGGCGACGGCGGCCGGTGCGACGTGGTCCAAGCCGGACGTGCGCTTGCGGATTGGCGAGGGCGAGCTATTGCGCCGCGACCCGCACGAACCGGTCGAACTGGCGGCGGTGCCCGGCGCCGCGCGCGTGGCGGCCGGAACCCTGTACGAAACGCGCGACCGCTGCGGCGTCTATCGGGTCAGGGCGTCCCAAGACCACCTGACCGGGCACGGCGGCCTATTGGGCATGATCGGCACTGCGGGCGGCGGCCGGACCGCTGTTCGCGCTGGGTCGCCGCTGTGGTGGCCCGATGGCCGACCTGCGGGCACGGCCGTCCTGCGCGTCGGGCTTGGCCACCCGGTCGCCACGACCGCCGACGGCTACGGCTGTTTTGCGATCGCGCCCTTTTCCTGGTGGCCCTACGGCACCGATCGCGCGCCGGCCCGGCCGGGGTTGCGGCCCGACGAGTTGGCCATCTGCGTCGCCGCGGCGGACTTGCACCAACCCGCGCCTGCCGCCAAGCCGCGCTAAGGGCCCGGAAATGATTTACTCAATCATTTCTTCGGCCCGTTTGCTTGCTCAGTGGGTCGCCAGCTCGCGGACCAAGGGTCCGACTCGCGGCTCCGTCCTGATGTGAGAGTGATCGACTTATTGTTTTCCAGTCCCTAAGGGCCAGGAAATGATTTACTCAATCATTTCTTGGGCCCGTTTGCTTGCTCAGTGGGTCGCCAGCTCGCGGACCAAGGGTCCGACTCGCGGCTCCGTCCTGATGTGAGAGTGATCGACTTATTGTTTTCCAGTCCCTAACGGCAGCGCATCGACAATTTGACAGCGTGCGGCCGCTTGCATAGCGTCCGCCCGGCCGGAGGCCGCCGGCTTGGGTCCTTGCCCGTGCGGCCCCCGCCTTCCTCCAAGACCCTCCGCGACGCCGCGGTTGGTCCAAAGCAGTATCCGATGATCTTTACCGAAACCCGCGAAGGCCGGCGCTTTGTCGGCGAAGTGCCGCCCGGAATGCCGCTGGTGGCCTCGCTGCGCCAGTTGGCCGACAACTACCGCATTGACTGCGGGTGGTTCGACTGCTCCGGCCAGGTGCGCGACGCGCTGGTGCGGCCGCTGCAGCCCAATGGCGAATTCGGCGAAATCGACACCATCGCCGGCTGGTCGCTGCTCAGTTCGCTCAAGGTTGCGTTTTCCCATAAGAACGGCGCAAGGGACGTCGCAGCCCGCGTGGTGCTCCTGCACGGCGACCGCACCATTGGCGGCCTGCTCGAAGAGGCGGTGTCGGGTTCGGTCGAACTGGCCGGGCAGACCTTCGACGACATCACCTTGCGCCGCCACGTCGACTACGACACCGGGCTGTGGCGCTGGATGGACGTCGCCGTCAACATCGTGACCGCCGAAGCCGATCCGGTCCGCTCGGGCCGCGTGGCGATGGAGGCGATGCCGTCGCGCCTGCTCGAACCCGAAGAGATGCCGCAGTTGCACGTCGGCGACGCGCTGCAGCACCCGGCGCTCGGCTACTGCGTCATCACCCAAGTGCACGACCAAGATCGCGTAGCCATCCAGGTCGCTTCGGGCAAGATCGCGCAGTTGCACCTGGGCGTGCTGACCTTGACGCGCGGCCAGATCAAGCAGGGCCGGATGACCTACGAAGTGCAGGTGCGGCGCCGCAGCCTGTAGCCCTCCACCCGCTCCGGAGTTTCGATGGACATGGCTACCGCGATTCGCACGCGGCGATCGCACAAGCTTTTTACCGGCGAGGTCGTGCCCGACCGCCTGCTGGCCGAGTGGGTCGAGCTGGCGACTTGGGCACCCAACCACAAGTTCACCGAACCGTGGCGCTTCACGGTCGTGCCGCACCGGGCGTTGCCGTCGCTGGTGGCCGCCATCGGCCGCGCGTTGCAGGCCCAAAGCGACCTGCCCGCCGAAAAGAGCAGGGCGCAGACCGACAAGATCGCCGCTATCCTGGCCGGGGCGGGCGGGGCGATCGCGGTCCGCCAGTCCGTGCACGGCGCCGACCCCGAACGCCAGCGCGAAGACTACGCGGCGTGCGCGTGCGCCATCCAGAACATCCAGCTTGCCGCCTGGGCGCAGGGCTTCGGGTCGTACTGGACGACCAGCGACGCATTCATCGGCCCGGCGCTCGACGTCTTCTGGCACAAGGCACCGGGCGAGGTGCTGGTCGGCGTGGTGGTCCTGGGCCGGGCCGCGGTCGAGAACAAGGCGGTGCGCTACAAGAAGCCGGAGGAGCTGACCATCTGGCTCGACGTGCCCGAGATCGGCGTGTAGGCGGCCCGTGTATCGCTTTGACCTCGACCATGTGTGCAGCCAGACCGGGGCCCGCGCCGGCCGCCTGCAGTTGACCCACGGCGAGGTGGCCACGCCGATCTTCATGCCAGTCGGCACTCAGGCCACCGTCAAGGGCTTGCAGCCGCGCGATGTGGCCGAGACCGGGGCGCAGATCCTGCTGGCCAACACCTACCACCTGATGCTGCGGCCGGGCGCCGAGCGCATCCAGGCGGCGGGCGGCCTGCACCGCTTCATGGCCTGGGACAAGCCGGTGCTGACCGACTCGGGCGGCTTTCAGGTCTATTCGCTGGCCAAGATCCGCAAGGTCACCGACGACGGCGCGGTGTTCCAGAGCCACCTGGACGGCAGCCGCCACGTGCTCGATGCCGAGCGCGCGGTCGCCCTGCAGGAGGCCTTTGGCAGCGATATCTTGATGGCCTTTGACCAGTGCCCGCCGGCCACCGCCGACGCGCGCGAGATTGGCCGCGCCTGCCGGCGCACCACCGCCTGGCTCGACCGGTGCCTTGCCGCACGCAAGCGCCAGGACCAGTGTGCGCTCTACGGCATCGTCCAGGGCGGCATCGATCTCGGGCTGCGCAGCGCGCATGTGGCGGAGATCTGCGCCCGCGGCGGCTGTGAAGGGTTCGCCATCGGCGGACTGTCGGTCGGCGAGTCGTGCGACCAGATGTGGCAAACCTGCGCCCACACCGCCCGCCAGATGCCGGCCGACAAGGCACGCTACTTGATGGGCGTCGGCAGCCCCGAGGACCTGGTGCACTGCATCGGCTATGGCGTCGACCAGTTCGACTGCGTGATGCCGAGCCGCAACGCCCGCCACGGCATCGTCTTTACCCACGATGGCCGCCTGTCGATCAAGAACCGGCGGTTTTTCGATGACGACGGCCCGCTCGACCCGGACTGCACCTGCACCGTGTGCCTGACCTTCTCGCGGTCGTACCTGCGGCACCTGTTCGTCGCGGGCGAGCTCTTGGCCGCGACGCTGCTGACCAAGCACAACCTCTCGTTCTACTTGGAATTGGTGGGTTCGGCGCGGCGGGCGATCCTGGCGGACGGCTATGGCGATTGGGCAGCGACGATGCTGGGCCGACTGGCGAGCAAGCGCTGGGCGGCGTAGCGGAACATCCGCGACCCGTGCGGTATTGTGGCTCTGGGCGCGGCTGCATCGGCCGCCCGGGGGACCCCTTGCCAACCATGCTTTTGCGCCGCGCGGCGTTGACCGCCGTGTGCGTCTGTGTCGCGATCGCCGCCTGCGCCCGGACCGAACCCGTGGTCGCGCCGACCACCCCTGCGCCGCAGGCCGCGGCAGTGCACAAGGCCAAGATGGCAAACGGCATGTACCACAAGCCCGCCCAGGACGAGCTGCGTCGGCGGCTGACCCCGATGCAGTACCAGGTGACCCAACACGACGCGACGGAGCCGCCCTTTCGCAACGCCTATTTCGACCACCACGAAGAAGGCCTGTACGTCGATGTGGCGACCGGAGAACCGCTGTTCAGCTCGCGCGACAAGTTTGACTCCGGCACCGGCTGGCCCAGCTTCGTGCGCACGGTCGAAGACGGCCGGGTGGTCGAAAAAAAGGACGTCAGCCACGGCATGGTCCGCGTCGAGGTGCGCAGCAAGGCCGGTGACAGCCACCTTGGCCACTTGTTTGACGACGGGCCGGCGCCGACGGGCATGCGCTACTGCATCAACTCGGCGTCGCTGCGGTTCGTGCCGGTGGCGCAGCTGCAGGCCGAGGGCTACGGCGCCTACCTGAGCCGCTTCGCCGGAGCCGCCGCCGCCCTGCCCGCCGACACCAGCAACGTGTGCGCCGCGCCCAAACCCGGCGAAAAACCGGGCTGTGAGCCGACGCTGCAAGAGATCATCCTGGCCGGCGGTTGCTACTGGGGCATGGAAGAGATCCTGCGCAAAGTCAACGGCGTGGTCGACACCGAGGTCGGCTTTTGCGGCGGCCACACCAAGAACCCGCACTACGACGACACCCACGACGGCCGCACCGGCCACGCCGAATCGGTGCGGGTGGTCTTCGACCCCAAGCTGCTGCCGATCGAGGAGCTGCTGGACAAGTGGTTTTTCCGCATGCACGACCCGACCACGGCTGACCGCCAGGGCAACGACGTCGGCAGCCAGTACCGATCGGCGATCTTTTACACCAGCGAGCCCCAGCGGGCCGCCGCAGAGGCCGCCAAGCTGCGCGCCGGGCAAAGTGGCCTGTGGAAGCGCCCGATCGTGACCGAAATCAAGGCGGCCGGGCCGTTCTGGCCGGCGCACGCCGCGCACCAGGACTACCTGCAGAAGAACCCTGGGGGGTATACCTGCCACTACATGAGGTAGGGGCTGCCGGTGGTTGTTTCTAGGGCTGACGGTCGCATCAAAGTCTGCGCAATCGCTGCAAGGCTTGCGCCGGTCGTCGTGATGCGGACCTGATCCTGAGCCTGTCCCTGAGCCTGTCCCTGAGCCTGTCCCTGAGCCTGTCAAGGGCTCATCGGCCTGCTGCGCAGCAACCTGAACAGGCTTCATCCGGTCGTTCTGGCGGCGGCGGCGGCGTTTGGCTTTGTGTTCATCCACCCGTTCCAGGACGCCAATGGGCGCTTGCACCGTTGGCTCATTCACTACGTGCTGGCGCGGACGCAGTTCACGCCGCAGGGCCTGATTTTCCCTGTGTCGTCGGTGATGCTGCTGCGCCGGGCCGAGTACGACCGCTGCCTTGAACGCATATCGCGACCGCTGCTGCAAGTGCTGGATTGGCGTTTGCGCCCGGATGGCTCGCTGGAAGTCGAGGGGGACACGGCCGCGTTCTACCGCTACTTTGACGCGACGGCGGCGGCCGAATACCTGTTCGCCTGCATTGACGCGACGATCACCCAAGAGCTGAAGTCAGAGCTCGAATTCCTGATTCGGTACCAGCGGGCCAGAGCGGCCATGCAGGCCATCGTGGACTTGCCGGAGCGCAAAGCGGCGCTTTTCGTCAAGCTGTGCGCGCAGAACGAGTTCAAGCTTGCGAAATCCAAGCGCAGGGCACACTTTGAGATGTTGACCGACGCTGAAGTGAAGGAGCTTGAGGACGCCGTGGCGGAGGCTTGGGGCGGGGCGGGGTAGGCGGGTTTTGGCAACCGGTAATTTCTCGCCATCGTCTACTCAATCACCACCCGCACCCACCACCAATTCCCGCACGCACAGCGGCTCGCCCCCCTCTATGTCGCATTGCCGCGCCCCGCGCTAGACTGCCCGCCCCGCCCGCCCGGGCGCCAGCGCGCCGATGCCCTCGCCTTCCCCTATCTCCACTTTCGCCCCAGCGCCGCCCGGCTTTGGCTGCCCGCCGCTTGAACTCGACGCCGCCACGGTCGCGCGCTGCCGCCAGTTGGCGCGGTCGGTGGCCGCCGAAGTCACCACGTTCAGCCAGCGCCACAGCACGGTCGCGACCGAGCGCACGGTGCTGCGCTTATGCGGTGTCACCGGCGCCGACGCCGAGGGCGTGCCCCTCGTCAACCGCGTGGTCGAGGCGGCCCGCGCGACCGATTGCCTGCACGGCGGCATCGCTCGGCCGTTTTTCGCGGCAGCCCGCGCGAATGGCTTGTCAGTCCAGGCCTGCGCGGAGGCGGTCGCCGCCGGCAAGCTCGAACTCCGCGCACCGGCCGCAGCTTCCGACCCAGCGCTACAAGCCGCCGCAGTGGCCGCCGCCGACCGGGGCCTCGACCGCATCCTCGCCCAGCGCGCCGAGCGCACGCGGCTGCTGGCCACCCTCGGCAGCGGCGCACAGCCGCTGTGTTACGTCATCGTCGCCACCGGCAACATCTTTGAAGACGTGGTGCAAGCCCGGGTCGCCGCCCGCCAAGGCGCCGACGTCATCGCGGTCATCCGCTCGACTGGGCAGTCGCTGCTCGACTACGTGCCAGAGGGCACCACCACCGAAGGCTACGGCGGCACCTACGCGACCGGCGCCAACTTTGCGCTGATGCGGCGGGCGCTCGACGAGGTCGGTGCCGAGCTCGGCCGCTACATCCGCCTGTGCAACTACGCGTCGGGGCTGTGCATGCCCGAGATTGCGTGCCTGGGCGGCCAAGAGCGCCTGGACATGATGCTGAACGATGCGCTCTACGGCATCTTGTTCCGCGACATCAACATGCAGCGCACGCTGTGCGATCAGCGCACCTCGCGGCGCCTGAGCGCGCTGGCCGGCATCGTCATCAACACCGGCGAAGACAATTACCTGACCACCGCCGACGCCGTGGACGCCGCGCACACGGTCGTCGCGTCGACCTTGGTCAACGAGGCCTTGGCGCGCGACTGCGGGCTGCAAACCTGGCAGCTGGGCCTGGGCCACGCCATGGAGATCGACCCGCTGCGTCCCGACGCCTTGCAGCTAGAGATCGCCCATGCGCTGCTGGTCCGGACGCTGTTTCCGGGGGCGCCGCTCAAGTACATGCCGCCCACCAAGCACATGACCGGCAACGTGCTGCGCGGCCATGTGCAAGACGCGCTGTTCAACCTGGTGACGGTGCTGACCGGCCAAGGCATCTGCCTGCTCGGCATGGCGACCGAAGCGATGCATACGCCGCACATCCACGACCGCTACTGGGCGCTGGAGTCGGCGCGCATGATCTTTGGCGGCGGCCGCGGCCTGGGCAGCGAGCTGCTGGTGCGCAACGAGGGCGAGATCGCCGGCCGGGCGCGGCAGGTGCTGGACGAGGCATTGGCGCTGCTCGAGCGCTTGGCGCGCACCGGGCTGATGGCGGGTCTGGCGCAGGGCCTGTTTGCCGACATCGCACGCGATCCCAAGGGCGGCCGCGGTCTAGACGGCGTGTTTGAGCGGGCCGGCGACTACTTCGACCCGACCGAGGCGCGCATCGACCGCGAGCTACAGCGCCTGGCCGCTGCGGAGGCGGCATGAATCCCCACGGGCGCGCCGGGGCCCAAGCCCCCGACCTGACGCGGGTGCGCGCCTATGGCGACACCTTGGACGACGGCCAGGTGATGCTGTCGTTTTCGCTGCCAGTGCCATTCGGCGACGAGGCCCGCGAAGCCGCCCGGCAGTTGGTGCGGCAGATGGGGTTGTCGGAGCCGCAGGTGTACCACGCCCATGACCTGGGCGAGGGCTACACGTACTTTACGGTCTACGCCAAAAGCCCCTACCACGTCGATTTTTCTGCCATTTCGGTGCCAAAGGTGGCGGGCCAGAAGCTGGATCACAAAGGGGTCGAGGCCCTGTGGCACCGCAGCTTCGGCGACCGCAAGCTGCGCATCCTCGGGGCGTGCACCGGCGACGACGCCCACACCGTTGGCATCGATGCCATCTGCAACATCAAGGGCTGGCGCGGCGACAAGGGCTTGGAGAGCTACAGCTGTTTTTCGGTCAAGAACCTCGGCGCCCAGATCAGCAACGACCGCCTGCTGGCCGAAATCCGCGCCTTCGACGCCGACGCGGTGCTGGTGTCGCAAGTGGTGACCCAAAAGGACTGTCACCGCAGCAACCTCGCGGCGTTGGTGGACCTGTTGGAGGCCGAGGACCAGCGCGAGCGCGTGACGCTGCTGTGTGGCGGGCCGCGGCTGTCGCACGCGGTGGCGCTCGAGCTGGGGTTCGACGCCGGGTTCGGACCCGGGACGCTGCCGAGCGAGGTGGCGAGCTACCTGGTGCAGGACGCCGTGGGGCGTGAGCGGGACGCGCCCGAACGCTCGCCCGTCAAAACTTGACCTGCCAAATGGCATCCACCCGCCAACTCGGATCAGCGGCGATGCCAGCCGCGTTGGCAAAGGCACCGCCCGGCGCGAGCACGCTGCCGCGCAGTTGCGCTTGGCTCGAACCCGACGACACCGCGAGCGCAAGGTCCGGTTCCAGGCCGAGCCAGCGGCCCTTGCCCGGCGTCGCCGCGGCGAACATCGCGGCAGCGCCGAGGGCGCCAATCTCAGCGGACAGACCGTACCCGGCGCCCAAATCCCACGTATGGCGCAGCGCCGGGCGCGCATACCACGCATTGGCCACGGCGCCGACGACGTCGCGAAACAGCACGCTGTCCAGACGGAAACTCTTGTGGAAACGGAATCCGGTCAGCAGGCCGCGCGGCGCGCCGTCGGGCAGGCCCCCGACCTTGAAGGCGGTCTGGTCGCGCGCGCCAAAACCGCCCTCGGTCTCGCCGCTGGCCACGCCCACGTCGATCTTCCACGCCTGCCGGCCGCGTTGCCAGGTCGCGCGCGCCGCGGCGCCGCCTGCCGCGATGGTCTTGCCGTCCGCGGCACTGGTGATGTCGGTGCGCGCGATGTCGCCGTACACGAAGGCGCCCTCGAGCTGCAGGCGCAACGGGTGGCCCGCCGCCACGCTCTGCCAGTCGAGCGCGCCCTGGAAGGTGTAGGTGCGCAGGCCGCGGTGGCTCAACATGCCGCAGTTGGCGCCGCAGTTCGGGTCCTGCAACTTGTCGATCGGCGACACCGGTTCGTTGATGGCCTGGGTTTCGCTGACCAGCGCAAAGTCCTGGCTCTGCCACAACAGCGCAATGTCCCAGGTCCAGCCGCGGCCGCCGACGATGTGGCCGCCGCCGACCTCGAAATCCCAGCGGATGACGTCGGCGCTGTCTTGCAGCGGCAGCCCGGTGGATCCCGTCCGCACGGTGAACGGCACTGCGGTCGATCCGCCCCAATTGCCGCCGACCGCGTTGTTGTAGTTGCCGAGCGCGCTGTCATCGGTGACCAGCGGCAGGCTGGCGAGGTTGGCGCGGGCCAAGCCGGCCCGGATGCCAAACAACTCGGCGCTGAGCTTGACGCGGTCGACGTCGCTCTGGTGGTCCTGGTCCAAGCCGCCGCCCTGGTTGCGCACCATGCCCAGGCCGAATTGGTCGGGCATCCGCCCCACCTCCAGGTCGCACAGGCCGACCAGCCGCGCCTTCCACCACAGCCGCCGCACGCCCAGGCTCGAATCCAGCGGCCCCGAGCCGATCGCCCCGGCGGCCAGGCGGTCCCTGAGCACGGTGGTGTCTCCGAGGTTGCTCCACAGCCCTGCGGCGTCGATCTGCATGCGCAGCGCCGACCAGTCGCCGACGCTGATCGTGGGTTCCAGGCGCAGGCGCAGATCGGTCCCGAGCAGGCGCCCGTCGGCAGGCGGCCCCGGCTTGTCGGCATTGCCGTGGCGCAGATCCAGTCGGGTGGGCAGCAGCGCATTGTCGGCGTTGGTGCGCACGCCGCCCCAGGCCTCGGCGCGCCAGCGCAGTTCGCCGACCCAGTCCAGGTGCACCAGTGTCTGTGTGCGCACGGGCAGGGTCGCAGGCCACATCGCCTCGACCGGGGCCCCCGTGCGGTCGGCAGCCGGCGCGTGGGCGGGCGTCGCTTCCGCGGGAAGGTCGGCCGCGCCAGCGCACAGTGGCCAGGCCGCGCACAGTGGCCAGACCGCGCACAGTGGCCTGACCGCGCACAGTGGCCTGACCGCGCACAGTCGCCTGACCGCGCACAGTCGCCTGACCGCGCACAGTGCAGCCGCTGTGATCGGGAACAATCGGAAACGCAAGGCAGTCAGGGGGTATCCAGGCCGACCGCGGGGTCGGCAAAAGGGTCGCTAGCGTAAGGGGGCTGCGGCCCGCGATGCAACCGGCCGCCGGTGCACGCTCAGGATCGGCACGCCGTCCAGGGCGTAGTGCCAGTCGGGCGCGAAATGGCGGTAGTCCCGCATCACGTCGGTCTGGTAGTCGTCGTGGTCCTTCTGGTGGTGATAGAACGCCACCGCCGACCCGTCGGGCGAACCGCTGTAGCGCAGGTCGCGGCGCAGCCAGCCCTCGCGCTGGTACATCTCGAAGGCGCCCCAGGCGCTCTTGTGCATGTACACCAGGCCGTTGGCAGGCGCGACGCGATTGACGTTCTCCAGGCCTTCGCGGGTCGATCCGCCCCAGAACTGCCGCTGCATGCCTCGCTCGGCCGCACCCGGGATGCCGCCCACGAGGTCGTTGTAGTAGGCCGCGCCGTGCTTGTAGGTGGCGCGGGTGTCGAGCGCCGCCGGAGCCAGCAGCAGCAGCGACAGCGCCCACGCAGCCCACCGCGCGCGGCCGTTCGGTTCACCGAGCACATCGTGCTGGCGCCACAAGACCGTGCGCCACACCGCCTGAGCGCCGTGGGCGCCGATCAGCAGCAGGAACGGGAAGGCCGGCATCCAGTGCTTGGTGCCGCCAAAGATCGGCGTGCCGGGCATCGAGATGAGCGCAATCGGCCACACGGCGCTCAACAGCAGCAGGCGCTGCCACGACCGCTGCTCTGGCGTGTGGCCAAGGGCGTCGGGCCGGTCGGCAAACAGCCAGGCGTCAAACCGCTCGACCTGCAACACCGGGGGCGGCACGCGCAAGCCGCGCGGCATGTACAGCGCCACCAGCCCCGCGAGCACGGCGGCCAGCAGCGGCAACGGCCAGGTCAAGGCGGTCATGCCCCAGGCAAACTGCGGCGGAAACGGCGGATAGGCCAGCACCTTGCCGAACCACACCTGCATGTAGTGTTCGTGGTGCAGGTGGAACTCGATCCAGCGCAGCAGGTTGTCGAAGGTGTCGACCCACAAGAGCGGCCACCCGGCGACCAGAAGCGCAGGTCCTGCGGCCAGCATCGCGAAGAACACGCCCGGCACCGCGGGCAATTCCAAGGTGATCCCGGTGGCGGCGAGCCCAATCCACAGCGCCGCCAGCCCGAGCAGCGGGTGTACCAGCGCCAGGGCAACTGCCACGGCGACGCTCGCCGCCACACCGCCCAGCAACCGGCGCGGTGCCGCAGGCCAGTAGAGCACGATGCGGCGCTCGAGCGCGGCGTGGACCAACCAATGCAGGATGAGCGGCAGCGGCAGGAAGAGGGCGTTGTGCTTGGTGAGCAGCGCCAGGCCCCATAGCACCGCCGCGAGCCAGATCCAGCCGCGGGCGACCAGCGCCCGGTGCCAGACCACGGTCGTGGCGAAAAGCAGCGCGACGATGGTTGTGTCGAACGTGCACAAGTGCGCGTGCCAGAAGGGCTGGGGCAGGCACAGGTAGCCGACGGCGGCCAGCAGCGCGAACGGCCGCTGCAGTTGACCGGGACCGCCCGCCGTCATCGGCCCCGCAAAGGCCAGGCGGCCAGCCAGGTAGATGAGCGCCACCAAGAGCGCCCCAAACACCGCTCCAGGAAAGCGCATCGCCGCGGATTCGGACATCACGTAGAACAGGCGGCGCTCGACCGCCTCGCATCCAGTGCGCCGATTGCGCGATCCGTCGTCGGCCTCGCCCGGTCCAGCCGACAGGCACACGGCCCTGAGTTTGGCGAGGTCCGCATCGGCGGCCAGCCGCACGGTCGCCGACCGATCGCCGCGTTCCACGACCGTCCCAACCACCAGGTGCCTGCGCTGCGGTGACGCGGGCTCGCCGACCACCTGCGGCGACAGGATCGCCACCTGCGCATCGACGGCAAAGCCGTGTGCCGGGCCGAGTTCGCCGATGTCCACGAGTTTGTCGCCGCGCGCCTCGCGCATGCGATTCACGGGCCGCAGTTTTCGGCCCAGGGCGCGCCAACTGTAGCCGAACAGGATCTTGTCGAGCGGCGGGTGCTCGCTGTTGTGGTGCCAGGTATCGAGGATCTCGGTACGGCGCAGCGCCTTGCTCCGGTCCTCGCCACCTTTTTCGATGCGCACGAACCAGTTCTGGTAGGTCTCGGCGTGACCGAAGTAGAACGCCTCGTCGCGCATGAAGCCCATGTCGTTGGTGCGCACGATGAGGAAGAGGGCTGTGCAAAAAAGCACAGCGGCCATCAGCAGATCGGGGCCGCGGCTGGGCTGGTGGAGCGACATCGGCGGTCAGCCTTGCGAGGGGAGGGGCGGTGCGGCGTGCGACAACGGCTGGGCCTACTCGTCGTCCTCTTCTTCGACTCCCCCGCCGACGAGCCCGTACTTGCGCGCCAAGCGGCGGAAATGCTTGCGATCGACGTCTGCCTCGCGCGCCGCCTGCGACAGGTTGCCGCTGTGTCGGGCCAACAGCTTGGCCAGGTATTCCTTCTCGAACGCGCCGAGCCACTGCTCCTTGGCGTTCTTGAAGCTGAGGTCGGTCAGCACCGGCATCGCCGCCGTCGCAGCGCTGGTCTGCCGCGCAGCCTCGGTAGGGTGGGCCTCGCTGCGGCGGATGCGCACCTGGGTCGCGCCCGAGATGTGGTCCGGCAGGTCGTCGATGCCGATGAGGTCGCCGTCGGCAAAACTGCAGGCCCGCTCGATGACGTTGAGCAGCTCGCGCACATTGCCCGGCCACGCGTAACCACGCAACGCCTCGCGTGCCTCGTAGCTGATGCCCTTGACGCGCTGGCCTTCTGGCGTCTTGTTGAAGCTGCCTGTGCGCAGCATGTGCTGGGCCAACAGCACGATGTCGTCCTGTCGTTCGCGCAGGGCGGGCAGCTTGAGCCGCACGACGCCCAACCGGTAGAAAAGGTCCTCGCGGAAGCGGTCGGCCTTGACCTCTTCGGCCAGGTCCCGGTTGGTGGCGGCGATGACCCGCACATCGATCCGGATGGGCCGGTTGCCGCCGACGCGCCGCACCTCGCGCTGTTCGAGCGCGCGCAGCAGTTTCGGTTGCAGGTCCAGGGCCAGTTCGCCGATCTCGTCCAAGAAGATCGTGCCGCCGTTGGCCATCTCGAAAAGCCCTTGGCGCGACGCTAGCGCGCCGGTAAAGCTGCCTTTCTCGTGGCCAAAAAGCTCGGATTCGATGAGGTTCTGCTGCACGGCGCCGCAGTCGAATACGATGAACGGGCCGGCGGCGCGCTTGCTCAACTGGTGGATGGTCCGCGCCACGACCTCCTTGCCGGTGCCGGTTTCGCCCTCCAGGACCACGGTGGCACCGGTGGGCGCGATGCGGTCGACCACGCCCATCAGGCGACGCACAGCCTCAGTGCGCCCGACGATGCCGCCCAGCGACTCGTGCTGGCTCGGTTGGACCTCGACGCGCTCGGCCTGCACGCTGAAACGCAGTTGGGTGTTGCCCACGCGGATGACCGCGCCCGACCGAAGCCAGGCGTCGCGCACCCGCACGCGGTTGACCCAGGTGCCGTTGGTGCTCTTGAGGTCCTCGATGAGGAAGTCGTCGCCCTCCTGGTAGATGCGCGCGTGGTAGCGGCTGGCCTGATCATCGTCGAGCACCACATCGTTGTCGTCCATCGACCCCAGCTTGACAATCGGCTGGTCGAAGATGAACTCGGCGGTGTTGCCGTCCGCATCGGTGCGCACCAGGCGGGTGCGCCGCAGCGTCAGCGACGTCCCTGAACCGGCAGGCCCCACGCCGGTGCCGCCGAGCAGGGCGCTCAACGACGACGGCGGGACGATGGAGGCGAATGGATGGGGGTCGGCCATGGCCGCACGCGCTTCGTTCATGGCGAACGAGGGCCGGGCTGGGGCGCGCAGGTCCCAGGACCGGTCGGGCCGCCGATGATGGCGCAAGGGGGCTGCGGTGTCTACACCCCATCGGCGCGCCGCGGATGTCGGCCGAAACGAGGGCGTTGCAGGCGTTGTCCCAGATGAGAGGGCAGTTCCGTTCGCCTGCCCGCTTCTCATGCTGTGCCTGTGCCTGCGCCTGTGCTGTGCCTGTGCCTGCGCCTGTGCTGTGCCTGTGCCTGCGCCTGCGCCTGTGCTGTGCCTGTGCCTGCGCCTGCGCCTGTGCTGTGCCTGTGCCTGTGCTTGGCCGCCGCAGGCCGCTGACGCCCAACCCCTGCCAGGTCGCATCCTCCCGCAAGATCAGCGAACCCCGCGGGCGCGAGGCCCCGACCCAGTGCCAGCCATCAGGCCAGTGCCAACCCCGATCCAGTTCCTGCCGCTCTGGGGCGATGTGCTGGTTTTCAGCCGCCGTTGTCGGCCCGGCCTGGGTCCTGGGCCAGGCGCAGTGCCAACATCCACGGTGCGGGTCAGCCGCGGACCCCACGCTGCGGAACGAACCTCACCACTCGAGCACCGGCCAGCCTCGCCGCAGCGCGGCCAGCCGCAGCCGCAGGTCCGGGCGCACGGCGTGCGGGTGGCCCACTTCGCTCAACAGCGGCAGATCGGAGTGGCTGTCGGTATAGAACCAAGCGTCGTCGAGCTGCGAGCCGTGCGTTGCGGCAAAGGCCTTTGCGCGGTGGACCTTCTCGGCACCGAAGCAGGGCTCACCCACCAGGTCGCCGGTGAAAAGGCCATCGGAGCCGACGCGCAGCGTGGTCGCCATCACCTCCATCACGCCGAGGTCGCGGGCCAGCGGCCGGGCGATGTACGGCGTGGATGCGGTGACGATGGCCACCACATCGCCGCGATCGCGGTGCATGCGCAGCGCTCCGACGGCCGCGGGCAAGATGCGCGGCTGCACCTGTTCGCGGTAGATCCGTTCGCAGGTCGCGATCATCTCGGCTTCGCTGGCGCCCCGCGCCGCCGCGGCCCCTTGGCGGATGAGCCGCGCCATGTCGATGGCGTTGAGCCGATAGCCGATCCATGCGGCGCCCACCCGCCACGCCTGGCGCCGCGAAATCTCCCCGCGGCGGCGCCGCTCGGCAAAGTAGAGCGCCGCGGTGTTGGCGCCCACCAGCGTGTCGTCCATGTCAAGAAGCGCGACAGCCCGCAGCATGCCCGGATTGTCCGCGGCGGGTCGGTCGGACGCAAGGATCGCGCGGGCCCGACGCCGGCGGCCGTCCACGGTCAGGCCGACCTGCGCCAGACCAGGATCTGGACGGGCCAGGCCCCGCGCGCCACCAACGCCGCCTCGGTGACCAGCAGCAGCAGCAACCCCACCAGCGCAGGGGTCCACACCGGCGACTTGGGCACCGTGCGCGCGGTCGAGGGCTGGGCCGACTGCGCGGCGCGTGTCGCCAGCGGCCCAGTGGCGGCTGGCGCGAGGTCGCCTTCACTGGCCGGCGCCACCACCACGATCGGCCGCGAGTTCAGCGCAGCGCCGCCGCGCAATTCGGTGGCCACGTAGCGGCCCGGCGTCTCCAGGCCGGGCACCGACCATTGACCCGGGCGCTGCAAGACGGCCTGCAAGACGCGTTCGCCTTCGCCGGCGCCGCCGCCCCCTTCGTGCCGCACCTGCAACTGTTCGGCGCGGTCGTCGCGGCCCAGGGTCGCGGTCTGCCCCACCTCGACGGCAGCCTTGCGCTCCAACGCGCGCGGACCCGCCAGCGCCCGCACCGTGCCGTGCACGAACGGCAGCCACGCCGGTTGCAGCGGCAGGTCGGTCCAGTCGCGGTCGATGGTGGTCGTCCACAGCGCCACCCGGCCAGCGCCAACGCCGTGGGCCAGCAGCGCCGGCGCGCCGTCGCCAAAACGCAACACGGTGCGCGAGGCCAGTTCGGCCGCCGGCAGGGCAAGCGCGTAGCGCGTCGTGCGGGCGTCTCCCAGGCCTGGCCGGGCTTGCTGCAACTCGCGGGCGATGGCCGCCGCCGCACTGCACAGCCGGGCTGGATCCACACCCGCTTGGTCCAGGCCGACGCCGGCCGCCGGTCCGCCGCCCGACACTGCCGCCGAGCGCACGGCACCAATGGACGCCGGCAGCAGCGCCGCCAGGTAGTCCATCGCCGTGTCGGGCAGATTGTCGCCGACCGTGACCAGCACCCCACCGCCACCGCGGGCGAACTCGAGCAGAGCCTCGGCCGTCTGCGCCGGGGGCGACCCCAAGTTGGCGGCAATGACCACATCGTGATCGGCCAGGGTCGCCGAGCTGAGCTTGTCGGCGGCGATGCGGTCCAACTGCACCTCGCCCGGGCCGCTGCCGCCCGCCTCCAGGGCCTGGGCGACGAAGAACGCCTCGTCGTCGCGCGGTACGGGCCGCGGCGCTCCGTTGATGACCGCGACCTTGAGCGCGGTCGCCGCATCCAGGCGCACCAGCCGGCGGTTGTCTGCGTCGAGCGCGTCGGCCGGCAGGACCACTTCGGCCCACTGTGCGGAGACCGGCACCAGAAAACTGCGCCTCGCCAGCTCGCCCGGGCGCAGTTGCACCAGGCTCTTGAACTCGCGTTCGGCGGCGCGCACGCTGACGTAGTCGCGCCACGGCTTGCGACCGTGATGCTGCAACGCCAGTTCGACGCGCACTTGGCCCCCAGCATCGTCGGCTCCGCGGTCGACCGTGGCATCGACGATCGCGGTGTTCTCCAGGGTGTCGGGCGCCAGCCGGTCGACGAAGGTCTGCACGGGCTGGCCGCGGTCGTGCAGGACCGGCATGTCCGCGGCCTGCCAGCCGGAAGCCTGCAGGTCGGTCAGGACCACCACGCGCCGGTTTGGCACGTCGGTTGCGCCTTCGAGCAACGATTGGGCCAACTGCAGGGCGCGTGCGGCGTCGTCACGCCGCGGTTGCCAGCGCACCAAGCCCAGGGCGCGGGCCAGCGCCTGGCGGTCCGCCGTCAGTTGCCGCAC
>VGRO01000052.1 GCA_016875335.1 Deltaproteobacteria bacterium
CCCGGGTGCACCAGGGCGAGGTCGCTCAGCAGCCTGGCCCGTTCCGCGCAGTGCCTGAGCACCGCGGCCACCCATCCAGGGTCCACGGCCCATCCGCGCAAAACCGCCGCCGACCTCGACAGCGTGCCCGCAGGCAGGTCGCCCGCGCCGCCGATCGCCCCCAGCAGCCCAGCGGCCCCGCCGCGCGCCGCAACGGCCCACAGGACCGGGGTGCCCGGGGCGTCCGGATCGCGCAGCGCCAACAACACCGCGTCGGCCTCGGGCAGGGCCGTTGGCCAACCCGCGTGGCGCAGATCGGCGATGCGGGCGCGCACGGCCACCCCGGCCCAGGCCGGCGCGTCGTCCTCGGCCAGCAACCCGGGGGCCTCCATCCACGCCACGGCGTCCGGGTGCCGGCCCGCAGCGCGCGCCGCCGCCGCAGCGTCGACCGCGCCGTCGTGCAGGCGACCGACATCGACGTAGCGCGCGCCTCGGCCGAGCACGGTTGCCAGCGCATCGACCGCCGCGGGTCTGGCGACCAGAACGGTGTCGCCGGGTATGAGCAACCCGCCCAGGGCCAACCCCAGCGCCTCGCGACCGCTGCCGCACAACACCAGTTCGTCGGCCGCAACGGCCGATCCACCCGGCCACTGCATCTGCTGCGCCCAGACCGCCGCCACTTGCCGGTCGAGCCCGGCGCCCAGCGGCGTGGTTGCCTCGGCCGGCGCCGATTCGCGCGCGAGCGAGGGCAACTGCCGCCGTGCGCCGAACCGGGCCGCGTCCAGCCACGGGTTGCCGGGGGCCGCAGTCACGGCCGCCGCCTGCGACGCCACCACCACAGCGCGGCCAGGGCGGCAAAAACCGCGAGCGCCACGCCGGCGAGCGACGCGCCGAGGCTTTGGCCGGCGAACTGCGGTCGGTCCCAATCGGGCGGGCGCTCGCCGCGGCGCAGGTGATCCATCTCCTGGCGGATGCGCGCGGTCTTGTCGGCAAAAGAGATCGTGCCCGGCGCCTCGGCCAGCGCGACGTAGCGCTCGAGGTCGGCGATGGCCTGCTGCGGCCGTTCGTCTTGCCAGACCTTGCTGCGGCAGTAGTACACGTCGGGGTCGCGCGGGCCCTTGTCCACAGCGAGCGTCGCGTGCTGGCGTGCCGTCGCCAGGTCGCCAGTCCAGTAGTGCGCCATGGCCAAGTAGATGTGCACGCGCGGCTCGGCCGGCAGTGCTTGCTGCAGCGGCCCGAACAGCGCGATGGCGCGGGCGAAATCGGCGTCGTAGAACACCGCCACTGCTTGCAGGAAGCGCGCCACCAGGTCGCGCGGATCCCGGGCGCGGCGCTCGAACGTCTGGCGCAGGCGCGCGTAGGCGGACTGCACGTCGCTCGCAGCCTCCGCTCCGTGCATGCGGTTGAACGCGCCCGACAGGTGGGCGAGCACCGACACCCGCGCCGGATCGCGGTGGTAGAGTCGCTCGTACGCCGCCACCGCCGCCTCGAAGCGGCCGGCACGAAAGCACGCCGAGGCGTAGCGATCGATGGCCTCGGGATCGTCAGGGTGGGCCGTGTGGGCCCGCTCGGCCCAGCGCAGCTCGCCAGCGGCGTCGCCGGCCATCATCGCCAACGTCGATCGCTGCAACAGGTCCGAAAGTCCCGGTTGGCCTTGTCCGAGCGCCAGATCGAACCACCGCACCGCGTCTTTCCATTGTCCCTGCAGCGCTGCGGCCTCGCTGCGGTCGCGGGCACCGCAGGCGGCGGGGGATCGGCCGGCTGCCGCGCACGCCGCGAAGGCCGCGTCGGCCGCTGACGATTGGCCGAGCAGGTCGTGGGCACCAAGCCGCGCGCCCAGGTTCGGTGTCGCGGCCTGACGCGGATCGAGCGCCAGCGTGGCGTCAATCGTGCGCTGCAGCCAAGGGCGGGCAGCCGCTGCGCGCCGTTGCGCCCACAAGAGCCGCGCCGCCGTCCAGGCGGATTGTGCGTCCGCGCTGGCCGCGTCGAGGGTGCCGAGCACCGCGTCCAGCCGAGCGGTCGCCTCCGGGCCGCCGTGCGTGTCCAGCGATCGTCCCAACGCGTGCAGCGCGGCACTCGCTGGCGTGGGGTCGCCCGCCGGGTGGACCGCGACCGCTGTCCATTGGAATCGCGCCTCGCCGGCAGCCAATCGCGCTGCGAGGCTGGCGCGCGCGGCGCCGGTCGGCCCGTCGATGGTGAAGCGCTGCAAGCCGTCGCTGCCGCCGCGCGGGCCGGGCGCGCGCAGCACCAGTACCGGCGTCTCGCCGGCCGGCGTGCGCAGCGTGACCACCGCGCGGTCGCGTTCGATGGCGACACCCGTGACCAGGCTGCCGTCCGCGAGCGGTGAGCCCCCGTCGAGCAGCTCGCCCAGCACCTGACCCATGGCCGGCGAAATCGCCTGGGCGGCGTCGGCGCTCGCGACGGCGGCGGAGGCGTGCGGGCCGATCAGTAGCCAAGCGACGGCCACGGCGGCACGTCGCCTTGCGCCGGAGACGGATTTTCTGTGCAGGGTCAAGAGGTTCCCATCGCGTCGCCGCGTGGCGCGACCGGCGCGCCAGTATAGGCCAGCCGCCGGACCGCCACCAGTTGCCGCGCCGCCTGCGTGTGGCTACGCTGCGGCCGCCCGTGGCCCGCGGCCCGGCGGAGGTGCAAATGGCCCAGCGCGTCGATTTCGCGTTCTTCCCTGGCGTGCGCGAAGAGAACATGCTCGCGACCCTGAACAAGGTCTACGGCCACATCCGACGCAACGCGCTGACCGCCCGCGAGTTCCGCGACTGGCTCAAGGACGAGAACCTGTGGAACAAGGACGAGATGCCGCAACTGCTCAGCCTGTGCGACATCTGGACCGAGGGCGCCGTGCGCCTGGGCCCGTGGGCCGAGCGCTTCTTTGCGGCCGACACCGAAGAGGCGATGCGCGAACAGGTCTACAAGCGGCTGTGCGACGAGAACCTGCTGCTGGTCAAGTACGCCCTTGAAGCCCTGGACACCGAGGGCGGCGGGCGGTTGCACTCGACCCACGAACTGCACCGGCTGCTCACGAGCTACGTCTATCCGGGCAAACACGTCACCCTGGAACCCTTCAAGAACTGGATCAAGTGGGCGGTCGTGTCCGGCCGCGTCAAGATGATCGGCATTCGCTGGGGCCTGACCGATCTGGGCAAGCAGGCGGTGCCGCGGATGCGCACGGTGGACCCCGACGAATTCCTCGAAGACGAAAAGGCTGCCGGCCCAGGTGCTGTGGCGGCTCCCGCTGCGGCGGCGCCGGCCCCGGCCCCTCCGAAGCCCGCCGCGGCCGAACCTGCCAAGGTCGCCGCCGCCGTGGCGGCCAAGCCTGCGCCGAAGAAGGACGACGACCCAGACGAGGACCTCGATCTTCCTCCAGAGGCCGAGCCGGTCGACGACTCGGTGTTCTCGCGCTATGAGCAGCAGTTTTCCGAACCCACGGCTGCGGCACCCCCCGCCGCGCCCGGCAAGCCCGACCGGGTGGCGCCACTCCCCGCCGCCGTCGCCCCAGCGGTCAAAGCGGGCGCCGCCGCCGCGCCTGCCGTCGTCGAGACCGCGCCGGCGCAGCCGTCCGATGCCGCAGTCGCCGTCCGCGACACGGCGGCGCCGCAGGTGCTGGTCCGCTACGTGCGCAGCGAGACTGCGTGCGGGTCGGCTCCGCTCGGTCCGGCCGAGGTGGTGGCGGCGCTGCGCGATCACGGCCGCACCCTCGGACTTGGCGGGGGCAGCCTGCTGCTCGCGCACGGCATTGAACCGCGCATGGCCCAGAATGAACCAGCGCGCCACCTTTTTCTGGCGGCACTGGTGGCGCGCGGCTACGCGCTGACCGGCGACGGTCGTCTCGTCGACGCCCTGATCGAGCGCACGGGAGGCACACTGGCGCCGCTGGCGCTGCTGCTCGACCGGCCCGAAGCGCTGGTCGATGGCTTGGGCAAGTGGCAGTTGACCGCCAGCGACCCGCAATGCACCGCGTTGCGCGGGCTTTTGGTCGACGCGGCGATCGGCGGGCGCGCGATCAAGGCGCAGCCCGATCTGCCACAGCAGTTGGCCGCGGCTACCGCTTCCGACGCGTTGGTGACGCAGCTGCTGCAGGGCATCCTGCGCGGCGCGCCCCAGGTGGCCGCCTTCTGGGTTGTGCGCGAAAAGGTGCGGGCGGGCGTGTGGCAGCGCCCGGCGGCCACCGACATCGCGTTCGTGCCGTGGCGCGCTGTGCGCTTGATGGCATACCGCCTGCGGTTGGTCGACAGCCACTTCGCCGACGGTCCGGCGATGTTGGCGGTGGCCCGCCGCCTCTGCACGCTGTTTCCGCCCGGTTCGGTGGAGGCCGCTGCTCTGGAAGCCCTGGCGCCCGGCGATCACCTGCGCTTCGATTGCGTGCAGCCTGTGGTGTGCCAGCGGCCCTGCGCGGTACACCGCGGCGAAGCCTGACCGCGCCGGGTCGTGGCAGGCGAATTGCAAAGTTCGCAAGAATTCGTGGACGCGGGCGGCGCCCTCGTTGACAACCCGGCGCGCCTGCCCTAAAACTGCGGCGCCGTCCCGAGCAGCTTGGTCAGCACGCGCACCCGCGAAAACCCGACCCCGGTTGCTGCCCGTTCGACGTCGCATCCCCGCCCGCGTCCTTTCCCCAAGGACCGCAGACGACCCAACCCGGCCCGCGCACGCCTCTCCCCGGGCGATCGCAGCCCGCAACCCTGACCCCGCTCGCCGCCCTCGACGCCTGCCCTCTGACTGATGCGGGGTTGCGTCGCGTGTCCCTCCCGCCTGCGGAATCGCCCTGGTGTCCCCATGAACTTGATTGATCTCAAACACACCAAGATGGCCGAACTCGTCGGCATGGCCAACGAATTCGGCATCGAAGACGCCGCCAGCCTGCACCGCCAGGATCTGATCTTCGCGCTCCTGCAGGCGCAGACCAACCGCGAAGGCGCCATCTACTCTGAAGGCGTGTTGCAGGTCCTGCCCGACGGCTACGGTTTCTTGCGTTCGCCCGACTACAACTACTTTCCCGGCAGCGACGACATCTACGTCAGCCCCTCGCAGATTCGCCGCTTTGGGCTGCGCAACGGCGACACGGTGCGCGGCGAAATCCGGCCGCCGCGCGAAGGCGAGCGCTATTTCGCCTTGCTCAAGGTCGACGAGATCAACTTCGAGGACCCAGAGGTCGCCAAGCAGAAGATCCTTTTCGACAACCTGACGCCGCTGTACCCCAATGAGCGGTTGCGCTTGGAGTACCACCAGAAGTCGTTCACCACCCGCATCGTCGATCTGATGTGCCCGCAGGGCAAAGGCCAGCGCACGTTGATTGTCGCCCCGCCGCGCACCGGCAAGACCGTGCTGCTGCAAGAGCTGGCCCACGCCATCGCCACCAACCACAAGGAGATCTACCTCATCGTGCTGCTCATCGACGAGCGGCCGGAGGAGGTCACCGACATGCAGCGCACGGTCCAGGGCGAGGTTGTCAGTTCGACCTTCGACGAACCGGCGAGCCGCCACGTGCAGGTGGCCGAGATGGTCATCGAGAAGGCCAAGCGCTTGGTCGAACACGGCCGCGACGTGGTCATCTTGCTCGACTCGATCACACGGCTCGCGCGCGCCTACAACACCGTGGTGCCGCCGTCGGGCAAGATCCTGTCGGGCGGCGTGGACAGCAACGCCCTGCACAAGCCCAAGCGCTTCTTCGGCGCCGCGCGCAACATCGAAGAAGGCGGCTCCCTGACGATCATCGGCACGGCGCTCATCGACACCGGTTCGCGCATGGACGAGGTCATCTTCGAGGAGTTCAAGGGCACCGGCAACTGCGAAATCCACCTCGACCGCAAGTTGATGGAAAAGCGCATCTTCCCGTGCATGGACATCAACAAGAGCGGCACGCGCAAAGAGGATCTGCTTTTCGACGAGCGTACCCTGTCGCGCGTCTGGCTGCTGCGGCAGTTGCTGCACCCGCTCAACGTCATTGACTCCATGGAGTTCCTGCTCGACAAGATCCGCAAGTACGAGACCAACCAGGCGTTCCTCGATGGCATGAACCAGTAGCCGCAGCGCTGCCGGTCGTTCCCCCTCTGCTTTGCCGCTGGTCGTCCGCGGCCATCACACCACAAGGCTCCTCCACCATGGCGCGCGTCGTCATCACCGGCGGTGGCGGTTTCATCGGATCGAATCTCGCCCACGCCCTGGTGGCGCGCGGCGATTCGGTGGCCGTCGTCGACAACTTCTCTACGGGCCGCAAGGCCAACCTCGCCGATCTGCACGGGCGCGTCGATGTCTTCGAAGGCGACATCCGCGATCGGTCTTTGCTCGCGCACGCCCTGCGCGGGGCACAGTTCGTGCTGCACCAGGCGGCCTTGCCCAGCGTGGCCCGCAGCATGGAGGCGCCCGAGGACTGCCACGACGTCAATGTCAACGGCACCTTGTACGTCTTGGAGGCGGCGCGGGCGGCTGGCGTGCAGCGACTGGTCTTTGCGGCGAGCTCCTCGGCCTATGGCGAGACGCCGCAGTTGCCCAAGGTCGAGACTATGGCGCCGAGCCCGATCAGCCCCTATGGGGCGAGCAAACTGTTCGGCGAAACGTACTGCCAGATCTGGACGCGCTGCTTCGGGCTGCCGTGCGTGGCCTTGCGCTACTTCAATGTATTCGGACCACGGCAGAGTCCGGACAACGAATACGCCGCGGTCATCCCGCGGTTCGTGACACGGATGCAGCACGGCCAGCCGCCGACGGTATTTGGCGACGGCGGACAGACCCGCGATTTCTGCTACATCGACAACGTCGTCGAGGCCAATCTCAAGGCGTTGGCCGCCCCGGCGGCCCCGGGCAATGTCTACAACGTGGCATGCGGCGAGCGCGTCTCGCTGTTGGACCTCGTCGCCGAGATCAACCGCCAGCTCGGTACTGCGGTTGCGGTCGAGCATTTGCCGGCCAGGGCGGGCGACATCCGCGACTCGCTCGCCGACATCGCCGCCGCCCGCCGCGACCTGGGCTACACCGCCGGCGTCCCGTTCGCCGAGGGCCTGCGCCGCGCCATCGCCTGGTATGCCGCGCACCCGAACGGTTGAGTTCGGCGCCACAGGAAACCCACATGACCGCAGAATTCGCCAAGGCCGCGGCGCCGCGCCACGATTGGAGCCACGCCCGCTTCGCCACCCGGGCCATCCACGCTGGCCAGGACCCCGAGGGGCTGACCGGCGCCGTGGTGGTCCCCATCTACCAGACCAGCACCTTTGCCCAGCCGGCCCCGGGCCAGCACCTGGGCCACGAATACAGCCGCACCAGCAACCCGACCCGCGACGCATTGCAGACGGCGTTGGCCTCGCTGGAGGGCGGCACGCGCGGGCTGTGCTTCTCGTCCGGGCTCGCCGCCACCCATGCCATCGTGGCCCTGCTCGACGCCGGCGACCACGTCGTGGCGATGGACGACATGTACGGCGGCACCTACCGCCAGTTCGACAAGGTGTGGCGGCGCCACGGCATCGCGTTCAGCTACGCCGATCTGCGCGACCCGGCGGCGCTGGACGCCGTGTGCACAGAGCGCACCAAGCTGCTGTGGCTGGAAACCCCGACCAACCCCATGCTCAAGCTGGTGGACATCGCCGAACTGGTCCGGCGCGCTCGGGCCCGCGGGATCCTGGTCGCCGTGGACAACACCTTCGCCACACCGGCCTTGCAGCGGCCGCTGGAGTTGGGCGCCGATCTTGCGGTGCACTCCACCACCAAATACATCGGCGGCCACAGCGACGTCGTGGGCGGGGCCGCCATCGTGCGCGACGAGGATCTCGGCAATCGGCTCGCGTTCGTGCAGAACGCCAACGGTGGCACGCCCGGTCCGTTCGATGCGTGGTTGACGCTGCGCGGGCTCAAGACCCTGGGCCTGCGCATGGAGCGGCACTGCGACAACGCGGGCCGCATCGCCGCCTGGCTCCAGGACCATCCGCGCGTGGCCAGGGTCGTGTACCCGGGCTTGCCGTCGCACCCGCAACACGATCTGGCCCGCCGGCAGATGGCCGGCTCTGGCGGCATGGTGACCGTGTTCCTCGACGGCGACCTGGACTGCGCACGCCGGTTCCTGTCGGCGACTCGGGTGTTCACGCTGGCCGAGTCGCTGGGTGGGGTCGAGTCGCTCATCGAGCACCCGGCGATCATGACACACGCCTCGATTCCGCCCGAACGGCGCAAGGAGATCGGCATCGACGACGCCCTCTGCCGGCTGTCGGTCGGCATCGAGGACGTGGATGACTTGCTGACCGATCTCGACGGGGCGCTGCGGGCTGCGTTTGCATAGGCGGGCCGGTCGCCGCGCCGGGCGCAATTTGACGCCGCGCCCCGTTTCGCGCGACCGTGCGCCCGCTGCCGGCGCATGGGCGGCCACCAAGCAGGGTGCACGATGAACCGATGGATCCTGGCCCTCGCGGCCCTGGCGTCGATCGCTTGCGGCTGCGAGCCTTTGGCCGACCCCCAATCGTATGACCGCGAAGCCGCGCCGATCTTCCGCCGCTCGACCGTCGTGGCGGCCCCGGCCGCGGGCACTCCGGCGCGTCTCAAAGTCGTGGCCTGGAACATCAAGTACGGCGCCGGCCGCATCCCGTTCTGGTTCGACTGCTGGGGAGACCGTGCGCAGATGACCAAGGCCGAGGTCGACGCCAACCTGGCAAAGATCTACGCGGCCATCAACGAACTCGACCCTGATGTGCTCATCGCCGAAGAAATCGAGGTCAATTCGCGACGCTCGGCGTATGTCGATATGGTCGCGGGCATCCTCGAACACACCAAGCTGAACTACGCCACCTTTGCCAGCACCTGGAACAGCAAATACATCGCCAGCGAGGGGGTGGGCCGCATCCACCTGGGCAACGCCATCTTCAGCAAGCACAAGATCACCCGGGCCGAACGCATCCGCCAGATCGACCGCAGCGACCAGGATGCGCTGACCGCCATGTTCTACCTGCACCGGGCGCTCGGGCGCGCCGAAATCGAGGTGGCCGCCGGCAAGAAGGTGGCGATTTGGGCCGTGCACACCGAGGCCTACGACAACGACGGCACCAAACAGAAGCAGATCGCCCAGATCGAGGATCTGCTGGCCAAGGAACCGCTGCCGTTCGTGGTCGGCGGCGACTTCAACGAACTGCCGCCGGTGGCCGCGCGCAAGCAGGGGTTCATGGACGAACGCGAGACCGCGGTGTGCAGCGCCGATTTCACGCAGCCGCCGTACACGCCCGAGGCCATGCAGCGTTTCTACGACAAGTTGGTGCCCGCGATCGCGCTCGACCGCTACGGCAAGACCGAACTCGAACAGAAACGCTACTACTCACACTCGGTCCTGGGGCCCGATGAGGTCAACGAAAAGGGCGAGAAGGGCTTCTGGAACCGGACGCTCGACTACCTTTTCGCCAGCAAGGGCACCACCTGGCAGGTCGGATCGACCGACGTCGCGCAACAGGCCGGGCAAAAGATCGGCGGCGACGGTGGCGTGGGCCCCGTGCTCAAGACCGACCCGGTTCGGCTGAGTGATCACGCCCCGGTCGTCGGCACCTGGGAGGTGCCGTGATGCGTCGCGCCCTCGCCCTTGCCGTCGCTGCTGTCGTCCTCGGGTCCGCACCGGCGGTCGCCGAAAGCCTTGCACCCCGCGAGACGGCGCGCATCCTCGCGCCAGGCCAATGGCAGGTCGGCCTTTTCAACCCGCTGCGCTATGGCTTGCAGTGGGTCGAGATCGAACTGCACCCCATCGTGTTCCTGGCGGCGCCGCACATCGACGTCAAGGTGCCGTTGTCCAGCGCGCACCCGGACCAGTGGCAATGGACCGCGCACCTGGGCCTTGGGGTGCCGACGCTCGGCTGGCGGCTGCCCAAGCCCATGGGGCTCGCTGGCGATCTTGTGCCGTCGTGCAAGGTCGCCGAAGCCGACCCCAAAGCGGCGGGCTGGTGCCAGCGACCGGGTTGGCTGGTGGTGCCCAAGTTCGGCGTTTGGGCCACCCGCGAATACGGCCACGACGCCGCGGGCGGGGGCTATTCGGCGCTTTCGCTGCGCGCGGAGATCGCCAGCGGGTTCGCGGTATCGGGCGACGAAGCCGCGCCGCTCGACGCCTGGGGGCCGGTGGACGTGCAGTTGGCACCGCAGGTCGGCCGCACCCGGGCGCAGGTGCGCGCCGCAGTGGACCATCGATTGCTCGACGGCCTGCGGGCGCGCGCCGAAATCGGCGGCTACTGGGTCAGCCGGCCTGCCGGCGACGACGCGGTGTCGCCATGGACCTTGAGCGTGTACGCCGGCCTGGACGTGCGGGCGACGGCACACACGCGGGTGACCCTGGGCGCGATGGTGTATGACCTCGATCGCCGGCAACAATTGCTCAAGAAGACGGCGGACGGGTTCGACAGCTACAGCTACGTGCGCTCGCACGAATTGTGGCCGACCGTCGATGTGCTCTGGACGTATTGACCGGGCCGGTGCGCTACGGCTTCCACAGGTACTTCGCCGACCGCGCCTCCAACGTCACCGCGGGTCCGGTCACCGCCGGCCCGCCAAGCGCGTCTTTGAGTTCGACCCCGGCGGGCAGCCCTTGCAGCGTCGCCGGCCCGTCGCCGCGGTTGACCGCCACCCACACCGTTTCTTTGGCGTCGGCCATCGTCCACAGCCAAGCGTCGTCGCTGACCGCCAGCGTTTGCCGCGCGCCGCGTCGCAGCGCCGAATGGGCCTTGCGGGCCTGACCGAGTTTCTGGTGGGCGGCGAGCAGCCCGTTCTGGTTGCCGCTGAGCCCGACCCATGGCATCGGCCGCCGGTTGTCCGGGTCGCCCGCACCCGCGAGGCCGACTTCGTCGCCGTAGTACAGCAGCGGCACCCCGGGCAGCGCGTACAGCACCGCCATGGCCACCGCTACCCGTTCGTAGGCGCTTTTTTCGGCGACGGGCGGCGGCGGGTTGTCGTAGGCCTGGGCCTGGCCGGGATCCCAGACGTTGCCGAAAAGCGGCTTGTCCTGGGCGTAGTGGATGATGCGCGGCAGGTCGTGGTTGCCGGCAAACGTGCTCATCAGGGCGTCTGGACCGTAGAAGCCCTCGTTGGTCTTGACGAATTTCTCCAGTTCGCTCATCTTGCCCTGGCGCAACAGCACCACGTTGTCGAGCACCGCGCGCAGCGGGAAATCGAATTGGCCGTCGAGCTTGGCGCACGGGTCCACGAACGACTTGATGGTGGCCATGTCGCCGGTGTAGGTCTCGCCAACCAGCCAAATGTGCTGGCCGCGCTTGGGTTCGAGGTCGGCGTTCAGGCGCTTGCGCAGGTCGGTCAGCCACACGCCCTCGACGTGCTTGATGGCATCGAGGCGCAGCCCGTCGGCGCCCGACTGCTCCATCCACCAGACCACGTTGTCGATCGACGCCTTGCGCGCAGTCGCGTGGTCGAAATCGAAATCGGGCAGGTAGTCGCGAAACCAGCACCACACCCCTGCCGGGCTGTCCCAGGGGCAGCTGTTTGACCCGCAAGTGCACGTTTTTCCGTCGATCTTGAGCGGGTGGAACCAATCCGGGTGCTGCGCGAACACCGGCGACGTCGTGTGCACGTGGTTCATGGCATAGTCGAGGATGACCTGGATGCCTTTGGCGTGCGCGGCATCGACGAGGCTTTTCAGGTCAGCCAGCGACCCGAACCGGGCATTGGGCTTGTCGAGTTCGCGCGGCCAGTAGCCGTGGAACGCGGTCACCTTCTTGCCGCCGTCGCCCCACTGCACGTCGTCGGTGTTGTCCATGGGCACCGTGAGCCACAACACGTTGACGCCGAGCGCCGAGAAGTAGCCGTCGTCAACCTTCTGCTGTACGCCCGCCCAGTCGCCGCCGTGCCAGTTGGCGATGCCGGGCACCTCGGGGCTTGGGTTCTTCTTGTCGTTTGCGGGGTTGCCGTTCCTGAACCGATCGACGAACACGAAATACAGCACGCCATCGCGCCAGTCGAACGCGCCGGGCTTGGCGGGCGCGCCGCACAGCGTCTCGGGCACCGGGCAGGCGCCATCGACCGGGCAACTGAGCGGGTCGAGGACGCTGTTCTTGCCGCCGAAGCCGTCGTCGGCGGTCTTGGGGTTGGCAGGATCGGTCTTCCACTGCTCTTTGCCGTCCGGGCCGACGACTCGGAATTTGTACTGGAAACTGATGTCCTGCGGCAGCTTGGCCGAACCGGACCACGAGGTGCCGTTGGCTTGCAGGGCGACCCCGGCCTTCCAGCCATTCCAGGAGCCGCGCGCCTCGACCGCGCTTTCGGTGCCGGTGCCGGCGTAGCTGAAAAGGTGGGGGCAGAGCTTGGCGCTGGCCTCGCAAGGCGGAACCGCGGTGTCGTCGACCGCGCCATCGGTCGCCACGGCGTCGCCAGGATCTGCGTCGTCCGCCGGGCCATCCGGGCCGGCAACCTCTGCGCTCGCCGCGGCCTCCGCGTCGGCCAAACCGTCTTGGGGCGCAACGAAAAGGTCCGTCAGGGGGGGGCCAAGGTCCTCGGCGGAGCCGTCCGAGAGATCGCCACCGGCGACGGTCGTCCCCTCCCCGTCTTCGCCGCCCGGCGCGACGTCCAGGGCGCCTGTGAACGCAACATCGCCATCGGCGGGCGCGGCGCCGGTGGAACTGCCCGACTGCGCCGGCGCCCGGCATGCGCACGCCAGGGCCAGGGCAAGCCAGCAAGCGCAGAGGGTCGTCGAAAACTGCGCCATCGCGCCTCCAGGCCGTAGGGTATGCCGCAGGGCCGCCGGTGGGCAAGGGTCGGCCCGCGGTCGCGCACCGGCCAGCACAGCGGAGCAACGTCCAAGACCAGGGTCTCGGCGCCCGCACCCGCGCCGGTCCGTGTCCCCGATCCGTCGAGCCCGCTGCGCAAGACCGACCCTGCTCGCCGCGCACCGTCGGCATGGACCGCCGGCCGAGCGGGGTCAGCCGCCCCAGACGCCCCGGCGCTCGGCCGCAGTTGGCAACGCCCCGCTGTCGTGGCACGCTCACCGCGGCCCCCGCATGGGGTCGGACCCTTGCGATGGCGTATCCCAACGGCCAGGACCGCTACGACGGCGACGACGACGCGACCCAGATGCGCGGTGCCGCGGACGACGACGGCGGCGACGTGCCGCCCGACCTGCCGGATGGACCGCCGGACCTGCCGGCCGGTCCGCCGCCGATGCCGCTGCACCGCGCCGCCGCTGACCCGCGGCCCACCACGCTCGGCAGCCACGCCGGTGTGGCGACGCAGCGCCCGGGGACCGGCACCCAGTTCCAGATTGCGGCGATGGACGACGTGCCCGATCTGCCCGGCCAGCCGCCGATCGAGATCGCCCGGTCGCCCGCGCCGACCCGGCAACGGCCGACGCTCTTGCCGGCCGCCTTCGACCAACCACCCAAGCTGCCGGGCGCCGCCAAGACCGCCGAGCCCGGCCTGCTGCGCCCGGTGCGCCCGGCGGCCGAGCCACCCAAGGGGCCGGTCCACCTGCAAAAGGAGTCGTCGGACGTCATCCAGGTGTACGACACCCAGAACCAGGGCGAGGTCAAGCGCAGCACCCTGCACCCGATGGCGCCGCCGCGTACCCACGCGCCGGGCGCGGGCTTGCAGGCCGTCCAACCCGTACCGCCGCAACCGGCGAGCCGAGCGCCGATCCGCAAGGTGCCCACCGCCCCGCCCAACCAACCGTCGGGCCCGCGGCCGGCCCAACACATCGCGATGGCTGCGGCACCGGGTCCGTTGCCGCTCAATGCGGACGTCATGGTGGGCCTGATTGCCGCGCACCGTGGCCGCATGACCACACTCGACTTGTTTGCGCGCGGTCTGGAAATCTGCGCCGGCGTGCTCGGCAGCCTGTCGATTGGCTTCTTGATTGCCACGCTGGTGGCCTTGCTGGTCGGCCGCGGCTACACGCTGCTCGGCGCGGCCACGGCGTTGGTGGTTGAGGTCGCGGGGGTGTCGCTGGCGGTCGCCATGCTGGCCCAGGCCGCGGCGCTGCGCCACCAGGCGAGCTCAGCAGCGCAAACTGCGGCCTTGCTGGAGGCGCTGTCGGGCGGCGGGCGCTGACCCCGGCAGCGGCCTTTGCGACCCACCAACATGGCAGAGCCTAGAGGGTGTAGCCAAATCTCGTCTGTTGCGAGGTCGAAGAGCATGCCGGCAGATCGCGAGCGCGCCCGCAGCGACCGACCGAGGCGCACTCACAGTGCGCCGACCGAGCCAGTAGCACACTGATTCGGACAGGGGAGGACGTAAGCCGCGAGGTGCCCAGGATCTTCGGCCGTAGCGGGACGGAGTTTTGGCTACACCCTCTTAGGGCCAGGAAATGATTTACTCAATCATTTCTCGGGCCCGTTTGCTTGCTCCGTGGGTCGCCAGCTCGCGGACCAAAGGTCCGACTCGCGGCTCCGTCCTGATGTGAGAGTGATCGACTTATTATTTTCCAGTCCCTTACCCTGCCAAGCGCGCCAGCAACTTGCCGTGCAGGCCCTGAAAATCGCGGCCGCTCATCGCCAGCACCACGTCGCCCGGTTGCGCGCGCTCGGCCAACAGGGCCACGATGTCATCGACCTGCGGGACGAAGTGCGCGGCCACGCCGCGTTCGGAGATCGACCGGCACACGCGGCCGGCGTCCATGACCTCGTCGGCGCGCAGCTTGTCGGTCTCCTTGTGCAGCGGCGCGCACAGCACCACCTCGTCGGCACCCGTGAACGCGTCCGGGTACACGTCTTCGAAGACCTTGCGCCGCGACGTGTTCGACTCGGCCTCAAAGAGCGCCCACAGCTTGTGGCCCGGGTAGCGACCGCGGATGGCCGCCACCGTCTCCTTGACCGCCGTCGGGTGGTGGGCGTAATCGTCGATGACCGCCACGCCCCGCTCGACCCCGCGCAATTCCTGACGCTTCTTGACCCCCTGGAACTGGCCGATCGCCGCTTGCAGTGCCGGCGCGGTGGCGCCGAGGTCCAGTGCCAGCACCAGCGCGGCGGCCGCGTTGAGCGCATTGTGCCGGCCGGCCATCGGTGACTCGAAGCGACCCAGGACCGAACCGGGGGCAAACCGGGGCAGCGGGTCGCGGCCGTGGACCGGGTCGGCCGTGCCGCGCCGCAGCGTGAACTGCACGCCCGCCTGCGACACGACCACGTCGTCCACTTCCACGTCCAGTGGCGCGGGCCCGCCGGCAAAGCCATAGCGCACCACGCGGCCAGGACAGCGATCGAGCACCGCCGTCACCCGATCGTCCTCGCCCCAGGCCACCAGCAGCCCGTCTTCGGGAAACAGCGACGCATAGAGCGCAAAGGCCCGCTGCACCGCGGCAAAGTCGGGGTAGATGTCGGCGTGGTCGAACTCGACCGAGGTCAACACCCCGTGGTGCGGGCGGTAGTGCACGAACTTCGGGCGCTTGTCGTAGTAGGCGGTGTCGTACTCGTCGCCCTCGATGACGAACGGAGCCCCGCCGCCGATGCGGAAACTGGTGCCGAGGTTCTTGGGCACGCCGCCCACCAGCAGTCCTGGCGCCAGTCCACACGCCTCCAGCAGCCAGGCGGTGAGGCTCGTGGTGGTGGTCTTGCCGTGGGTGCCGGCGATGACGACCGGGACGCGGCCGCGCAGCATCCACTCGCCGAGGGCCTCTGGAAAGCTCGCGTACGGGATACCCTCTGCCACCACCCGCACGGCTTCGGGGTTGTCGCGGCGGGCGACGTTGCCGACGATGACCAGGTCGGGACCCCAGTCCAGGTTTTCGGCGCGGTAGCCCTCGGCAAAGGGGATGCCCCACTCGCACAGGTTCTTGCGCATGGGGTCGAACACGCCGGCATCGGACCCGCGCACCTGCAGGCCGCGCGCCTGCAGCATGCCGGCGAAATTGCCCATGGCCGACCCGCCGATGCCGATGAGGTGGACCTTGCGCACGGCGGCGTAGTCCACCGCCGGCCGGGGTTCGGGCACGCGTTCGGCGGGGCCGGGAACGAAAGGGCTCGTGGCGTCCATGGATGCAATCCGCGGCCCGGCGATCGGGCGCCGGCAGTGTAGGGGGACGCCAAAAGTCGTCAATCAAAAGGCGTGTGCGGCGGCCGGCAACGCGATCGCATGCTCTTGCGGCAGCCAAAGGCCCAGTGCGTTCGATCGCCCTTCCGCCGCGGTTGCCGGTGGGGGCGCCTCGGACCGTCCCACCCGCTTCCCCAACCCCGGCAATGGGAGTATGACAGCGGCCCGCCGCCCGGCCTTGGGCGCCGCCAGGTTCCGCCATGTCGTTGCACACCGATGCACTGCGCTACCACGCCGAGGGCCGGCCCGGAAAGATCGAGATCGCGCTGACCAAACCGTGCATGACCCAGCGCGACCTGTCGCTGGCCTACTCGCCAGGCGTCGCCTACCCGTGCCTGGACATCGCCGCCAACCCGGACCGCGTGTTCGACTACACCGCCAAGGGCAACCTGGTGGCCGTTATCAGCAACGGCACCGCGGTGTTGGGCCTGGGCGACATCGGCCCGGCGGCCGGCAAGCCGGTCATGGAGGGCAAGGGCGTCCTTTTCAAGCGGTTTGCCGACATCGACGTGTTCGATCTGGAGATCGACGAGCGCGACCCGGACAAGCTCATCGACACCATCGCCCGGCTCGAACCGACCTTTGGCGGCATCAACCTGGAGGACATCAAGGCCCCCGAGTGCTTCTATATTGAGACGGAGCTCAAGCGCCGGATGAACATCCCGGTGTTCCACGACGATCAGCACGGCACCGCGATTATCAGCGCCGCAGGGTTGCTCAACGCCGCCGAGTTGGCATGCAAGCCATTGGAATCACTCAAGGTCGTTGTATCCGGCGCCGGCGCGTCGGCGATCGCGTGCATGAACCTCTGGCAACTGCTCGGTGTGCGCAACGACCGCATCACCATGTGCGACAGCAAGGGCGTGCTGCACTTGGGCCGCCAGGACAGCGTCGACGTCTCCAAGCTGCCGTTCGTGCGCGACACCACGGCCAGGACCCTGGCCGATGCGTTGGTCGGCGCCGACGTGTTCATCGGTCTGTCCAAGGCCAACACTGTGACGCCGGCCATGCTGGCGACCATGGCCGATCGGCCGATCGTCTTTGCCCTCGCCAATCCCGACCCGGAGATCCCTTACCCCGCCGCCCGGCAGGCGCGACCCGACGCCATCATCGGCACGGGGCGCAGCGATTTCCCAAACCAAGTCAACAACGTGCTGGGGTTTCCCTACATCTTCCGTGGCGCGCTCGACGTGGGTTCCCGGCAGATCAACGACCAGATGAAACTGGCCGCCGTGCGTTCGCTCGCCGCCTTGGCCCGCGAAGACGTGCCCGACCGCGTCCGGCAGGCCTATGGTGGCGCGCAACTCAAGTTCGGCCCCGACTACATCCTGCCCAAGCCGGTGGACGAACGGGTGCTGCTGTGGGTGGCCCCCGCGGTGGCCCAAGCCGCGATCGACAGCGGCGTGGCGCGCAAGCACCTGGATCCGCGGTCCTACCGCGACGAACTGGAGCGGCGCCTCGGCCCGGCGCGGTCGCTGATGCGCCACGTGATGGCGCGGGTGGCGCGCGACCCCAAGCGCGTGCTGTTTGCCGACGCCGACGACGACCGCGTGTTGCGGGCCGTGCGCGTGCTGGTGGACGAGCGCCTGGTCCGGCCGGTGCTGGTCGGCGACGAAGGCGAGCTGCGGGCACGGGCGGCGGCGCTCGACTTGGACCTGGAAGGCGTGGAATTCGTCGGGCTGCGCGCCCGGCCTACCATGGAGCGAGAGTTGGCAGCGCTGCTGGCCGCCCGCGGCCGCCGTGGCATGTCGGCGCCCAAAGCCCGGATGGTGCTGCAATCCGACGCGCTGTTGGCGACGCTGGTCATGTTGCGCGAACACATGGCCGATGGCGCGGTCGTCGGCCTGCAGCACACCTACCCCGACACCATCCGCGCGGCGCTGCAGATCCTCGGGCCCGCCAACGGCAGCCGCAGCGCCTGCGGCGTCCATGTGGTGCCGGGCAAGCGTGGACCGCTTTTCCTGGCCGACACCTCGGTCAACCCCGACCCCGACGCGGCGATGTTGGCCGAGATCGCCATCGCCGCGGCCGACCTGGCCCATAAGCTCGGCGTGCAACCCCACGTCGCGCTGGTGTCGTTTGCCAACTTCGGGGCCTCGCGGCACCCCGAGGCCGTGCGCGCCGCGAACGCCGTGGCCATGGCCCGCCGCGCGCGCCCAGACCTGGACATCGACGGCGAGATGCAGGTGCAGATTGCGCTCGACCCCGAGGCCCGCGCGCGCAACTGGCCCCACGCGACGCTACAGGGGGGCGGCAAACGTGCTGGTGTTCCCGTCGCTTGGCGCCGCCAACGCCAGCTATCAGCTGCTCGCGCGGTTCGGCGACGCCGATGCGATAGGTCCTGTGTTGCTGGGGCTGGCGCGGCCGTTGACGGTGGTGCCGCCGGCCGGGTCGGTCGAGACGATCGTGCAGATGACCGCGCTGCTGGCGTTGCAGGCGTTCGGGTAGCACCATCGGGGTTCGGCCGCGCGCGGGTCGGCGGCCGAAACGCGTGCTGGGGGCGCATTGCTGCCCCACAGGACCTGGCCTACACTACCGCCGCTTGCGCCCTAGCCGCCGCCTCCTCCCCGCGCCGGCGCCGCAACCGCCCCAACCGCCGCGCGTCTCGCCAGATCCGCCGCCGCGGCACTACGAGGTACACCGCCATGGCCACGACCTTTACGACCATCCCAGAGGCGTTCCTTGCCCGCAGCCAATCCTCCGCCGCCAAGTTGGCGTTCAAGCACCCCACCGAGTCGGGATGGGCCGAGCTGACCTGGGGGCAGACCGGCGACAAGGTCAAGGCCATCGCCTGCGGTCTGCGGGCCCTGGGCGTCCAACCGCAGCAGCGCGTCGCCATCGTCGCCGGCACCCGCATTGAATGGGTGCTCTGCGACCTGGGCATCCTGTGCGCGGGCGGTGCCACCACCACCGTCTATCCGGCGAGCACGCCGGACGAGGTGCAATACATCCTGCAGGACTCCGAGTCGGTCGTGATCTTTGCCGAGGACGACAAGCAGGTCGAAAAACTCGCCCAGGTGCGCGGCCAACTTCCCGCACTGCACCACGTCGTCACGCTCGATGGCAAGGCCGGGCACGACGGCTGGGTGATGACGCTGGCCGACCTGCAGGCCAAGGGCCGCGACTGGGCCGCCGCCAACCCCGGCGCCTACGAGGCCGGCGTGGCGGCATGCAAGGCCGAGGAGCTCGCCACGCTCATCTACACTTCGGGCACCACCGGTCGGCCCAAAGGCGTCGAGCTGACCCACGCGTGCTGGGTCTACGAGGGCCAAGCCCTGGACAACATGGGTCTGCTCAAAGAGGGCGACCTGCAGTACCTGTGGCTGCCGCTCGCGCACTCTTTCGGCAAGGTGCTCGAAGCCGCGCAGATCATCATCGGGTTCCCGACGGCGATCGACGGCCGCATCGACAAGCTGGTCGAGAACCTGGCCGTCATCCAGCCGACGTTCATCGCCGCGGTGCCGCGCATCTTCGAGAAGGTCTACAACAAGGTCATCGCCGGAGCCAAGGGCGGCAGCCCCTTGAAGTACAAGATCTTCCAGTGGGCCGTCGGCGTGGGTAAACAGGTCTCGGCGCTGCGCCAGAACGGCCAGGACGCTGGCGGCCTGCTCGCGCTCAAGTTCAAGATCGCCGACAAGCTGGTGTTCTCCAAACTCAAGGCGCGCTTTGGCGGCCGGGTGCGCTTCTTCGTGTCGGGCTCCGCGCCGCTGTCGCGCGACATCGCCGAGTTCTTCCACGCCGCCGACATCCTCATCCTCGAAGGCTACGGCCTGACCGAGTCGAGCGCGGCAAGCTTCGTCAACCGGCCCGACAAGTACAAGTTCGGCACGGTCGGCATGCCGGTGCCGGGCACGCGGCTGAAGATCCTGCCCGACACAGGCGAGATCCTGATTGCCGGCCCTGGCATCATGCAGGGCTACAAGGGTCTGGCCGAGCAGACCGCCGAGACCATCTGGGTCGACGAGGAGGGCACGCGCTGGCTCAAGACCGGCGACAAGGGCGAACTCGACGGCGAGTTCCTCAAGATCACCGACCGCATCAAGGAGCTCATCAAGACCAGTGGCGGCAAGTACGTGGCGCCCGCGCACATCGAGAGCAAGATCAAGGTCGCGCTGCCGATCTCGGCGTCGGTGCTGGTGCACGGCAACAACCGCAACTTCTGCTCCGCGCTCGTCGGCTTTCCCGAGGAGGAGCTCGGTCCCTGGGCGCAGACGCAGGGCATCAGCGGCAAGTCGTACAGCGAAATCCTGGTGTGCCCCGAGCTCAACGCGACGGTGCAGGCTGCGATCGACGGCGTCAATGCCGACCTGCCGAGCTACTCGACCGTCAAGAAGTTCGCGATCCTGCCCAAGGATCTCAGCGTGGACGGCGGCGAACTGACCCAGAGTCTCAAGGTCAAGCGCAAGGTGGTCGAGGGCAAATACCAGGACGTGCTCGAAGGCTTCTACACCGGATCGACCGAGAGCATGTAGTGCCCGTGCCGCCGCAAGACAGCGCCGCGACCGCCGGCGGTTTTCTTGCGCGGCCAACCCATTGCCGCCATGATCGCGACCGCCGCGACCGCCGCGGCGCGTGACGGTCGATGCAGTTCACGTGCACCGCCTGCGATCGAACCTACGACATTTCGCCGCGCGCGTTCGGGCCGACGCACGACACCCGCACGCGCTGCCCCAACTGCAAGACCTGGCTCATCGTCACCAAGAGCCGCGGCGACACTACCACTACCGTCATCGACCCCGAGGTGGCGGCGGCCCAGGCGCTGCACGCCAAGAGCACCTCCGGGCAAATCCCAGTGTCGGACGCGCGCCGCCCGAGTTCGCCTGCGCAGCCCAAGGCCCCGGAGGCCAAAGTCAGCGTCCTGCCGGCCTTCGGCTTGCACCCGCAGGCGCCGACCGATACCGCGCGGCCGGCGCACCGCCAGCAGTCGAGCGGTTTCGAGCGCCTCGAAAAGGGCCTGGACCTGTTCTCGCTGCCCGACCCGGCGGTGCGCGTCGCGGCAGAACGCACGCGGCGGGTGCAGATTGGCCAGGTCCTGCAAGATTTTTCAATGATGGTGCGGCTCGACACCGTCAAGACCGACCGCAAGCGGCAGGCGATCATGGCACTGGTGCTGCTGGCGATCGGCGCGGGCATCTACTTGGCGGCCAAAGAGAAAATCGCCTATGACGCCGGCCTCGACGCCGCCAAGGAAGCCAAGAAACTGACCGTGCACTTCATCGTGCAAAGCGGCGAGGGCGAGTTCGTGCCCGTCCTGGATGTTCTGCCCCTCGGGGCGACGCCCACCGCCGCGCCTGCGGGACGACCCAAGCAGGTGATGCTGTCGGGCCTCGGCCGCCAGCGGTACTACAAGGCCCGGACATCGGCGCGGCCGGTGAAATAGCGGCGGCGCGCCCCCACCGCGCCCGCCACCGCCAGCAGCGCCAGCCAAACTGAACCCGCGGTCGGACCGCTGCTGCAACCCGAGCCGCCCCCGCCGCTGCCGGGCGCCGTCGTCGTCGGCCCGGTGACCTTTGTGTCCAAACTCGCGGTTACCTCTGGCCCGCCCGAAGTCCCCGCGTCCGCGGCGCCGGTCGTGGCGTCGGGGGCCTGGCCGCTCGGCGGCGGCTGGCCATCTTTCCAGCCGGGCTTGGGCACGCAGTCGGGCGGTTGCTTCCAATTGCCGACCTTGGTGACTGGCGCGATGGTGGGCGGCGGCGTCCACGACGTGTAGGGCTTGAGCACCAACCCGGCCGGCAGGCTGGGCTTGCCCGGCAGGGCCCCGGCGATGGCGGCGTCGACCACCGCGAGATCGGACGAGCCGATCGGAATCGGCGGACCCGACTCTTCTTGGACCAGCACCATCATCGCGGCGGGCGTCGGCGCGAACAGCGGGTCGATGATCGAGGTGCTGCCCACCAGCCAGGATCCCAGGCCGCTCACGGTCAAGCGCGTGCGCAGTTCACCGTTGCTCCAGCCGTCGATGCAGACCTGATTGTGCTGGACAGCCCAGACCGGCGCGACCTCTGGCAGCGACGGTGCAAACGCGAACACCGGGTCGCGGTCCATCTCGTCGGGCGAGATGCGCAGCACCAGCCGGGTGGCGCGCGTCGCCTTGCCCACGGCGTCGCCGACCAGGAAAAGCGGGTCGATGATGCCCTGCTTGAGCGATTTGGACACGCCGTCGCCGTTGGCCTGGACCGACAGCAATTTGGCCTTGGACAGCGTGAGCTTGCCGGACGGACAGCTGTCTTGGGCGCCGGGCAGGTTCCAGTATTTGGCGCAGGCCTTGAGCGCTCCCCACGCCTCGGCTTGGGTGGCCTGCATGAAGATCGGCCCCGCATTGCTGACCGCGGGCTGCAGCGCGGTCATGATCTCGCCTGTCAGCGGCAGGTCCGTCTGGGCGACGAAATTGGCGACCGCGAGCAACGTTTTGGCTTCGCTGAGCGGTTGCAGGTTCAGGTCTTGCAGCGGGCTCAGCTTGCCGATCGCGCTGCCCGCCAGCGACGCCTCGGTGGCAAAGGCGTGGCCCTGCGCCTCGTCGATGGCCGCGGCCAGCACCTGGCCGTAGTTCTTGGGCCGGTGGCACACGGCGCCCGGGGCGGCTTCGGGCGGGCACGCCTGCGGGTCCTGCGCGTCGAGCAGCGTCAGCCGCAGGGGATTGACCACCACATCGAAGTGGTTCTTGACCACCGCGCGGCCCGTGCCGGCGACGGTCACCGTGACGGTCATGTCATTTTGGGCGGCAATTGAGGTCAGGCGCAGCGGCACACAGGGCTCGGCGTCGGGCATCTCAAGCGTGACCGGCCGGATGGCATTGATGCCCTGGCCGTTTTGCAGCTTGATGGCCACGAAGACGTCGCCCTTGGTGGCGTGCACCTGCAAGATCGGCTTGGCCTTGTCGGGCGTCGCGTAGCCGGCCTTGGTCAGCCATTCGTGCAGCTTGTCGGCGTCGCTGCCCTTGATGACCGCGTATTCGTAGGGGCCGGTAAAGCCGCTGTCGAGCACGTCCACGCCGGGCACCTTGGGCGGGCCGCGTTCGGCTGCGTCGTACCAGGGCGCGCCCGCGCCTACGTCCATCGCAGCGGCGCCGGCATCGGCGGCGGTGGATGCCTTCGGTTCGCAGCCGCTGCGCGGGTCGCGGCAGTTCTCTTGCGCCGCCGACTGCAACGCCGCGCGCGCGCCCATCCGCCGGTCGAGCGCGTCGAACACCAACTGCGTGCCGACGCCGACCTTGGGCTGCTTGGGCACCGGCAGGACCCAACCGAAATCCTTTGCAAGGCCCGCGTACACCACCTCGATCCACACGTAGCTGGTCTTGGTCGCTTCGTTGCGCCAGAACAGCACGCGCTCGGCGTTCTGGACCACGATCTGCTGGGTGTCGTTGGTGGGCGGCGAGAAACAGCCGCCGCAGGCCAGGCCGGTCGCAGGCACCAAAGTCCCCGCCAGCGCCGCAAGGGTCAAGAAAGACAGCTTCTTCATGGATGCACCTCGTTCACGGCGGCGCCGCGCCACCGGTTGGCGTCACACGGACCAGATGGTTGGCGCCGTCGACGGTCCCGCCCGAATCGTTGTCGTTGACCAGCCACGCATCGCCCGGCCGGTCCGGGTCGGCGCACAGCCCTTCGAAGTTGGGGACGTTGGCCGCGACCGGCGTGGTGGCCACCGCCAAATCGGCGTGGACCGTCGGCACCACGTCGCCGCTGGCGGCCCCTTCGACGGTCATGCGCAGCCACCGCACGATCCCGTAGTAGCGTTCGATGGCCCACAGCTCGACCTTGCCGGCGGGCAGCGGCCGGCACGCCAGCGCCGAGATGCGGCCCTGGGTGCTGGTCAGCAAGACGCGCAGCGCCGCCCAAGCTTTGGTGTGCAGGTCGTAGCGGCCGAGCGGCGCCCACCGCTGGCCGTCCTTTTCGACCACGTGCTCCACGGCCGCCCACAGCGCTCCGTGGGCGAAACACAGCCCCTCAATGCCGCGGTTGTCGTCGGCGGCGATGCTCCACAGGCTGTAGGGCAGGTCGATCTGAGCGTCGACGACCGCCTTGTCGCTGTCCAGGTGGCCCAAGAAGATGCGGTCGGTCTCTCGTTTCTTTTGGTGGCGCTCGCTGCCGATGGCGAAGGCGGCCGGGCCGATCCACGTCAGGCTCTCGCCGTCATACTCCATGGGCTTGCCGTGCAGGGGGACGGTCTGCCACGTCAGCGCCCCATCGGTCGCCGTCACGGCGCGGGCCAACAGCGCCTGGCGCTCTGGGATGACCCACAGCGCCCCGCCGGGGTCGCGGGCCAGGTCCGACAGGCCGCGCAATTGTCCCGTTGTGTCGGTGAACGCCGCCCCCACCTGCAGGTGGACCTCGACGGCGACCGGCGGTTCAGTGGGCTTGACCTCACGGCTGCATCCCCAGCCCGGCCCTAGCGCGAGGGCGACGAGCGCGGTGGCGGTGGCAGACGGGCGCCGCATGGCCGCGGCAGGCTAGCAGGGTTGGCGGGCGGGCGGCAATCCGACCGGACCCTGTCCGCCGCGTCAGTTGTCGTCGTCGCGCGCCGGCACCGTGAAGCGAGCCGTCGGAATGGCCTGCAACCGGCGCAGCGGAATGCGGTTGCCGGTCCGTTCGCACAGCCCGTAGGTGCCGGCGTCCATGCGCGCCAGCGCCGCCAGGATCTCGTGGACCTCTTGCCGGCCGCTGTCGTCCAGTTGCTGATAGACCTCGTCGTCTTCCGCATCGGTCGCCATGTCTTCGAAATCGCGACCCGGTTGCAGGTGGGCCTGGCGCAGGTGGGCCTCGAGTTCGCTCACCCGGCCTTGCAGAAGGGCAAGGCGCTCTTCCAGTTTCTCCTTGATGGCGACGTATTCGGGCAACATGGCGCACTCCTTGGTTTCGGCACGCAGTGGGGCCGGGCGACCGGGCGCGATGGGCCATCGGGCTTGCTGTCTTGCCCCGTCGAACCCCGGCGCGCCGTCGAAGCGATGCGGCGTGCCGTTGCTGCACGGCCCGCCACACCGCAAGGATAGCACTGCGAGGCGCCGCTGACTGGCCAAAGGTGTCACATGCGCGTCATGGTCGCAGGCACACGTAGATTTCTTCGTCCAGGACGCGGCCGGCCTTGTACACGCCGCGACGCCGCACCGATTCCTGGATGAACCCGCTGCGCAACAGGACCTTGGCCGATCGCGCATTGCCTGCGAAGACGCCGGCGTGGACGCGTTCGAAGGCGGTGTTCCGCCAGGCCCACGCCACCAAGGCCCGCACCGCGAGCGGCGCCAGCCCGCGGCCCCAATAGGCCCGGCCGACCCAGTAGCCGATCTCGGCGCTGCGGCAGAACACGTCGCTGCCCGGCGTCAGACCTGCACAACCGACCACCTCGCCGCCGACGTCGATGGCGTACACCCACGGCTGGCCCGGCCCGCACGCATAGGCCACCCAGCCCGCGGCGTCGTCCGCGGTGTAGGGATGCGGAAAGCTGTCGCGCAGCCAGCGCGCGATGTCCCAGTCGTCGGCGTGGCGCTGCAAAGCGGCTTCGTCGCCCGGCCGGAACGGTCGCAGCCGGCACGGGCCGAGGTCCACGTCGAGCAAGCTCACCGCCGGGTCAAGCCTTGGGCACCGCGGCCCGCCATTGCGCGCGCAGGGCGGCCGTCGCGCTGGCCGGGCCGGGGTCGAACGCGCGATCGCGGCCCCACGCGGCTTGGGCGTCGGCGAGCGATGCGAACCACCCCACGCCCACACCGGCCAGGATCGCCGCGCCGAGCGCGGTGGTCTCGATGACGTGTGGGCGCACCACCTGGCACTGCAGCAGGTCCGCCTGGGTTTGCATCAGCAGGTCGTTGGCGGCCGCGCCGCCGTCGACCCGCAGTTGGGTCAGGCGCCGGCCGAGGTCCTTTTCCATGGCGTCGAGCAGGTCTGCGCACGATAGCGCGATGCCGTCCAGCGTTGCGCGCGCCAGGTGCGCCCGGGTGGTGCCGCGGGTCAGCCCGCAGATCAGGCCGCGCGCGGCTTGGTTCCAGTGCGGCGCGCCGAGCCCCACCAGCGCCGGCACGAACACCACGCCGCCCGAGTCCGGCACGCTTTGGGCCAGCGCTTCGATCTCGGGCGCGCTGTCGAGGATCTGCAGGCCGTCGCGCAGCCACTGCACGGCGGCGCCAGCGATGAACACCGCGCCCTCCAAGGCGTACTCGAAGCGGTCGCCGACCTGCCACGCCACCGTGGTCAATAAGCCGTGGCGCGACGGCACCGGGCGGTCGCCGGTGTGCATGAGCAGGAACGCGCCGGTGCCGTAGGTGCACTTCGCCATGCCGGGTTCGATGCACAGTTGGCCGCACAGCGCCGCCTGCTGGTCGCCGGCGAGGCCGGCGATCGGGATGCCGTCGGGCAGACCCGGCACGCCGCGGGTGTGACCGTAGATGTGCGCGCTCGGCCGCACGTCGGGCAGAAGCGACGCAGGTACGGCGAGCAATGCGCAGAGCTCCGGGCTCCAGGCGCGCGCGACGATGTCATAGAGCATGGTCCGCGACGCATTCGACGGGTCGGTCACGTGCACCGCGCCGCCGGTCAGCCGCCACACCAGGAACGAATCGATGGTGCCCATCGCCAGCTCGCCGCGATCGGCCGCCGCGCGCGCGCCAGGGGTGTGGTCGAGCAGCCAAGCGGCCTTGGTGCCCGAGAAATAGGCGTCGATGGGCAGCCCGGTGCGCTCGCGGACCAGGGTCTCGACGCCGGGTCGGGCCTTGAGCGCGTCGCAGACCTCGGCGGTGCGCCGGCACTGCCACACGATGGCGTTGGCCACGGGCGTGCCGGTGGCGCGCTGCCACACCACCGTCGTCTCGCGCTGGTTGGTGATGCCGATGCCGGCGATGGCCGCGGGGTCGATGCCCGTTTGCGCCAGCACGCCGCGCACGGCGCCGAGGATCGACTGCCAGATCGCCTCGGGGTCGTGCTCGACCCAGCCGGGCTTGGGATAGATCTGCGGGAACTCTTGGTTGACCTTGCCGACCACCCTCAGGTGGCGGTCGATGACCAGCGCCGTGGAGCCCGTCGTGCCTTGGTCCAGTGCGAGCAGGAATTGGGCGGTCACGGCGGCGTCCTCCGGGTGCGCGCGTTGCGGCGCCGGCAGTTTGCCCCGGTGCGCGGCACTGTCAAGGCGTGCGCCCGGGGTGCGCCCGGCCGCTTGAAAATCCGACGCCGCCTGCGCGACCATCGCGCCATGCAGCTGCCCGCCCTTTCCAGCATCGTCGGCCACACCCTGCAGGTGCGGCTGCTCGCCCGCGTGGTGCGCGGCGGCCGGGTCGGCCACGCCTACCTGTTCGCGGGGCCTGCGGGCGTCGGCCGCCGAACGACCGCGCTGGCGGTGCTGGCGCGGCTGGCCTGCGTCGATCCGCCCCAGGACAGTGCCGATCCGTGTGGCGCATGCCGGTCGTGCGCAGCGTTGCGGCGCGGCCACCACCCCGACCTGACCACGATCGCCCCCGAAGGCCAGCACATCAAGATCGACCAGATCCGCGAAATGACCGGCCGGTTGCGCTACGAGCCAGTGGTCGGCCGCGCCAAGGGCGTGGTGGTGTGCGAGTGCGATCGGCTGCACGAAACGGCGGCCAACGCGCTGCTCAAGACCCTCGAAGAGCCGGCCGCAGCCACCCACTTCGTGCTGCTGACCAGCAAACCTGCGGCCGTGATCGACACCATCCGCTCGCGCTGCCAGCTGGTGCGTTTTGGCGAGCTGTCGCCGCAACACGTCGCGGAGTTGCTGGCCCACGGCGGGGTCGCGCCCGATCTCGCGCACGCGGTTTCGGCGCTGGCCGCCGGGTCGATCGATCACGGTCGGGCGCTGGCCGACCCGGGCAAGTTGGCGCTGTTGGATCTCGTCGCTGAGCTGGCGCTGTCCCTCGGCACAGTGCCTCCCGACGAGGGCGTGCCGTGGATCGAGCAACTGGCGCGGGCCCTGGCGGCCGCGAAAAAGAGTGAGGCCCAGGCCGAATCCGCCGCTGAACCCGACGGCGACCGCACTGGCGAACCGGCGGCGCCAACGGAAGAAAAGAAGTCCCGATCCAACGAGTTGTCGCGCGACGACCTAAGCCTTGTCGGCGAGTCGATGCGCGCCGTGCTCCGCGACGCTCTGCTGGTGGCATGCGGCGTAGACGCCGACGGTCTGCCCCACGCGCGCCACAAGGCCGCGCTCTTGGCCCTGGCAAGCCGCTGCGATCCCAAACAAATCGCGGATGTGCTCGATCAACTGCTGGTGTTTGAGCGCGCGCTAGCCGGCAACGCCAACACCAAGCTGGCGTGGGCGGCGATGATCACCCGGGCCGGCCAGACCTTGGCGTGATCGAAAAGGGTCGTTTGGAGTTCCCCGCCGCCCCGGTTTTCCGCTAGGCTGTGCCGCCCGGCGCGACCTGCGCCAGCGCCCTTGGAGCCTCCATGCCGCGCCCGTACCGCCCGCACGCTGGCCTTTGCACGATCGCGCTGGCCCTCGCCGCGATCGTCGCCGCGTGCACTGACGACGTGACCTTGCAGCCGGGGCTCGGCCACGCCAGCGCCGACGCCACGCAAGAGGCGACCGGCGGCGTGGGCAGCGAGGTCGGGGCGGCCGCGACCGACGCCGTCGACGCCTCTGGTATTGCCGATGCCGTCCTTGCGCCAGAGGTGGCCGCAGAGCTGCCGCCGGTCGACACTGGCCCCGCCTGCCCACTGGACCACTGCCTCATCGAAGGCCAGTGCCTCGCCAACAAGTCGGCGCACCCCAAAAACCCGTGCCTGGCCTGCTTGGCCGCGGTCAGCCGGTCGGTGTGGTCACCCTACGACAGCGGCAGCGACGGCAAAGGCGGCTGCGACGACGGCGACGTGTGCTCGGCCAACGACCGCTGCGACGGCGGCAAGTGTGTGGGCCAGGGCAAGCAATGCGATGACGGCAACCCGTGCACCGACGACGGCTGCACCGCGGGCAAGGGCTGTGAAGCCAAGCCAAACAGCCACCCGTGCGACGACGGCAACGCATGCACTTCGGGCGATCTCTGCAAGGGCGGCGTCTGCCTTTTCACCGTACCGACACCAAGCTGCGACGACGCCAACGTCTGCACCACCGACAGTTGCGTGCCCAAGCCGACCCAAGGCGCCGACAAGCAGTGGCACCAGGGGTGCCTGAACTTGGCGGTGGCCAGCACGACGGCCTGCGACGACGGCAACGCCTGCAGCGACGGCGACGCCTGCGGCAAGGGGGCATGTGTGGCCGGAAAGGCCAAGGACTGCAACGACGCCGACGTGTGCACCATCGACAGTTGCGACCCCAAGAAGGGCTGCGGGCACAAGTCCATCGCCGATCTGTGCAAGGACGACAACCCGTGCACGGACCAAGGCTGCGACAAACAGAAGGGCTGCGTGTTCCCGTTCAACAGCAATCCGTGCGACGACAACAGCTTGTGCACCGCCAAGGACGGCTGCAAGAACGGCGCTTGTGTCGGCGTGCCGGTGCCCTTGAGCGACGGCAACACCTGCACCGACGACAGTTGCGACCCCAAGACCGGCCTAGTGCACACCGCCAACACGCTGCCGTGCGACGACGGCAACGCCTGCACGCTCGAAGACACCTGCGGGGCCGCCAAGTGCCAGCCGGGCAGCAAGCCCCTGCCGTGCGACGACGGCAACCTGTGCACCACCGATGCGTGCAACCCGGCCAGCGGCTGCACAACCGCGCACAACACGCTGACCTGCGACGACGGCACGGCGTGCACCAGCGGCGACGTGTGCGGCGGCGGCACATGCGCCGGCAAGACCGTCAACTGCGACGACGGCAACGCCTGCACCACCGACAGCTGCGACGCCAAGACCGGCTGCAAGCACCAGCTTGTGGTGTCGAACGCCTGCCGGCCCGTCATCGACGTCACCTACCCGCCGCGGGCGGCGACGATCCACACCAAGAGCCCGGTCGTCACGGTCAAGGGCACGGTCAAGTCGGGCGCCGGTCCGATCACCAGCTTTGAGATCAACGGGACCAAGGTGCCGGTGGCGGCCGACGGGGCGTTCGCGTTCAACGTCAACAGCAAGCCGGGCGGCAACACGCTGGTGTTCGACGCCGCCGACAAGATGGGCAGCAAGAAGCGGCGCGTGCAGGCCTACTTGTGGTCTGCCGAGTTCTTCAAGCCCGACCCCAAGGTTGCTGGCAGCGGCATGGTCGACCCGGGCCTGGCGTTCTGGCTGTCGCAGGCGGTCATCGACGACGGTGACCACAAGATGCCGGCCAACGACCTTGCGACCATTTTCGAGGTCTACCTGCAGGGCATCGACATCGGCGCCTTGCTGCCGAATCCGCTGTATTCGGGCAGCGGCTTTACCGTGACCGCCAGCAACCTGACCTACGACCCGGCGAAGGTGACACTGAAGTCCGCGGCGGTGGACGTGCTCAAGCTCACGGCCAAGATCGTCAACGTCACCGCAGACTTGAACGCCAAGGGCCCGCTGGGCATCAGCAGCAAGGGCAAGCTCAAGATCGCCAGCATCGACATCGCGAGCGACGTGCAGTTGTCGGTGGACAAGGTCACCCACAAGCTGGTGGTCAAGTCCATCGCCAGCAAGGCGACCATCAATGGTCTGACGATTTCGAACTTTTCGGGTGTGTTCGGGTTCCTCATCAACCTGCTCGGCCCGGTCATCACCAACGCCATCAAGCCGCAGTTGGAGGGGCAACTCAACAAGGCCTTGTCGAGCCAGATCGAACCGGCGCTGGCCAACGCCCTGGGTGCGCTCGCGCTCAATACCTCGTTCGAGATCAGCAAGCTCGACGGCTCGGGCGGCAAGGTCAAGCTGACGCTGCAGACTGACTTCTCCGACGTGGACGGCGACGACAAGGGCATCGCGTTCCTGGAGCGCGGCCGCGTGACCAGCGCCAAGGCCACGCCCTACGACAACTTGGGCGTACCGGGCCGGATCAGCTGTGGCGTCGGCACCCAGAAACTGGTGGTGCTCAAGCAAAAGCCCCTG
>VGRO01000053.1 GCA_016875335.1 Deltaproteobacteria bacterium
CACCGCGAGCCCGGCTGCGACCGCGACCGCGGCGAGGCCCATGGCGACGCGCGGCACCCAGGAGGGCTTCGGCACCGCAGCTGCAGGGTCGGGGCTCGCCGCAGGTTCGGTGTCCGCCGGCGCCACCGCTGCCGGGGCGGCCGGAACGGGCACGGCGACCATGCGCAGTTCCACCGCTGCGCTGTCCATGCGCCGCGCCGAATGGCTGGGCGGGGGCTGCGCCATCGTGGCCTCATCGCCGAGCGACGGCCCCCCTGGGTCATCGGGCAGGGGCAAGCCATGCGCCACTGCCTCCAGGGCGGCGCGCATCGTCGCCGCGCCCGAGAAGCGATCCGCCGCTTTCTTGGCCATGGCGCGGTGCACGACTTGGACAAACGACGCGCTCAGGTCGCTCTTGGCCAGCGACCGCGGGTCGGGCGGCGGCGCGTGGACGTGGGCCTGCATCAGCCGCAGGGGGTCTTTCTGGTCGAACGGCAAGCGGCCGGTCACGCACACGAAAAGGATGATCGCTAGTGAATACAGGTCACTGCGCGCGTCCACCGTCTCGCCTTTGCACTGCTCGGGGCTCATGTACGCGGGAGTGCCAGGGGCCGCGCCTGTGGCCGTCAGCGACGAGTCCACCGTGCGCGCGATGCCGAAATCGAGCACCTTGACCAGCGGCGCGCCGTCTTCGCCCGCGACCAACATCAAGTTGGCGGGCTTGAGGTCGCGGTGCACCAACTGGTGGCCGTGCGCCTCGGCGAGGCTGTCCAGCACCTGGATGCCGAGATCGATGGCCTCCGCCTGCGTCATCAGTCGGCCAGCGGCGATGCGGTCGCGCAAATCGGCCAGCAGCGTGGGGCCGTTGATGCGCTCCATGGCCATGAACAGCGGCCCCTGGTCGTCCTGGCCTACATCGAAAACCCGCACCGTGTTGGGGTGCTGCAGGGTCGCCGTGACGCGCGCCTCGCGAAAGAACCGTCGCATCGCCACGTCGCCGTCGGCCCCGGGTTCTGCGGCCATGAGTTTGATCGCGACCGGCTGCAGGGTGCTGGTGTGCTCGGCGGCATACACGGCCGCCATGCCACCCGCGCCCAGGGTGCCCGTGATGCGGTACCGGCCCGCGACGACATCGCCCGGCTGATAGTTGCGCGGATGGCGCCCGAACCCGCGCATCTGCACAGTCTGGGCGCCATCGTGGGGACACTGGGCTGCGGTCGAGCGCCGGCCGCAGGTGGGACAGTAGCGGTCGCCACCGGACACCGCGCTGGCTGCGGATACGGGCGGAACGGATTCATCCGCGGCCATGCGGACCTGCAAGGGAGCCGACCGGGCCGTCCCGGCGCCGGCGCATTGTGCACTGGGGCGTTGCAGGGCTCAAGCGCGGGGGAACCCTCTGACCGATTCGGCCTTTGGTGCCGGACCCATTGCAGTTCGCCGCGCGAAGGGCGCTCGCCGCCGCGAGGCGGAGTGCACGAGGCGGTTGCGGACCCGCGGTCGATCTCGAGGACCGCTGGCCGGTGCGCTACTTGGCTTCGGTCTTGGCGTTGGGCTTTGCGTCGGTCTTGGCGTCCGGCTTGGCCGCAGTCTGCGGTTCGATCGCCTTGGCCATCTGGTCCAGTTGCGCCTTGGCAAGCTTGCGCGCCTCGGTCTGCAGGGCCATCGCGTAGTCCAGGCCAGCGACCTGCAGCTTGTGCACTTCGCCGAGCCACGACTTGAACTGGTCGGCGGCCCTGGCCTCTTGCGCCGCGACCTCTTCGAACACCTTGTGCACCTGGTCGATCTGCTGGCGGGTCGCGGCCTGCACGGCCTGGTGGGCGGCCTGCACGGTCGGCAGCTTGTTCAGGGCTTCGAGGTTCTGCTGCAACAGCGCCATGCCAGGCAATTGCTGCACCTGCGGAATCTGGCCGAGGTTGTTGGCCAACGTCTGCGCCAGTTCAGGCAGATCCTTGACGCCCGGGAGGTTGGCGAAGTGCGCAAACGTCGGCACCGCCCATGCCCCAAACGGCCCCTTGGCCGCGTCGGCGGCCGGTTGTGCGGCGCCTTCGGGGGCGGAAGCGTCGTTTTGCGCCTGCGTATTCTGGGTCGCCGTGTCCGCCGGTCCGGCAGCGGCGGAGGCGGGATTCTCGGCGGTGGATTTGGCCTCGGGGGCGGGTTTGCTGTCCGCTTTGTGCTCGTGCTTGCTCGAATTCATGGCGTCTCCTGTGGGCCGGTTTCATGGCGAGTTGTTGTGCGGCGCCGCATCGTCGCGGGCGCCGCTCGCCACCGGCCGCATCAGGATAGGCAGGCGTTGCTCCGCCGTCAAGGGGGATTTTTGTGCGTAGCAGCAAAAAGGTCGGCTCGAACAACCACCTGAAATTGCTTGAGACGCCGAGTGGTCGTTCCGTCGAACGGCCAATCGCGCCCGGCGCCTGCGGCACCGCAGCATTTGCTCACGGTGCCGCCTGGCACTGCTTCGCCCGCGCCTTGAGATCGTCGGGCATGTCGCCGGTGTCGATGAAGTCCTTGAGGTAGCGCTTCTTGACGCTGGCGGACTCGCCGGCCGGCACGCCACAGAGGGCTTCCAGCGCCTGCTTGCGCACCTCGTTGTCGGGGTCGCCGAAGAAATTGGCCAGCGCGTCCATGGCTTCGACCAGCTTGCTTGCCCCAAGTGCCGCGACCGCCGCCAGCTTGACCTGCTTGTTGTTGTCAAACGCGGCCTGGCGCAGCCCCTCGATGTCGGCCGCCGTGGTCTTGTCTGCCAACGCCGTGATGCAACTCAAGCGCACCGCGCTGTCCTGGGTTTCCATGCCTTTTTGGAAGACGGGGCGCAGTTCTTTGGCGTTCTCGGGCGAGCGCAAAAGCACCAGCGCCTCGAAGACTGCGCGCTTGACCTCGACATCGGGTTGCTTGGTGAAGGCCACGAGCTTGGCCACGACCCCCGCCGCCTTGCGCTTGCCGAGGCCGCGGATCGCCTCGATGCGGACCTTGCGGTCGCCGTCGCCCATCATCTCTTCGAGCAGTTGCGCGGCCTCGGCGTACTTGTCGCTGGCGTTGGTCAGGGCTGTGGCGACCTGGATGCGCACCTCGACGTCGGGGTCTTTGCGCATGTCGGCGAGGTCTCGGGCGATGCCGTCATCTTGCAGGCGCGCCAACGCGAACACGGCAGATCGCTTGATGTTGATGTCGGGATCCTTCTTCTTTTCCTGCAAGATGGCCACGACGTCGGGCCGGGGCCGCGAGCCCTTGGCAAACTCGGCCAGCGCGCGGATGGCCATTTGCCGGACAGTGACGTTCTTGGCGTCGGTCAGGTTCTTGACCTTGTCGATCGACAGCGCGGCCAGGATCTCGGTGGCGGCCTTGAGCATCATCTCCTTGTCGCGGGCCTTGGCGTCGGCCGCGTCCGCCAGCGGCGGAATGGCCCGGTCGTCCTTGAGCATCGCCAGCGCCTCGGCTGCCGCGCCGCGCACCTCTGCCGAATCGTGCTTGAGGGCCTCGATCAATACGGGCGTGGCGGTCTTGGCGCCGCGTTTGCCGTAGGTCTGGCACGCCAGGATGGCGCCCACGGCCTTGCCCTTGGTGATGAGGTAGAGCAGCGCGTCGTCCTGCGCCGCCGGGGTGCCGTTTTCGACCAGCAGGGTGGCGATCTGCTCGCGCATCTCGGCGCTGAGCATGTCGCCCTTGAGCGCGCCGTGCAGCAGGTCGTATTGCGCCATCTCGGTCAGCGCCCGCAGCGCGGCGTCGCGCACGCCCTTGTCCGAGTGCGAGAGCGCGCCGACCAGCGCCGGCCCGGCGATCTTGACCTGCTGCGACTTCGAGAGCTTGGCCACCGCCTCCATGGCCTCGCGGGCGGTACCGGTCTTGAGTTTCTCGGTCTCCAGCAAGTCCGAGTATTTGGTCACGCCTGCCTTGGACAGGGCCTTGACGGCGCGCAGCTTGAGTTCGCCGTCGCTGTCGGTCTCGACCAGGTTCTCCAACGCGGCCAGCACCACCTTGTTGTTGGCGAACCCGGCGGCGATCACGGCGTCCAGCGCCAACTGGCGCACGTTGAGCGAGGCGTCCGCCAGCGCCGGGGCGGCGTCGTCGGCCTTGAGCTTGAGCGCGTCGCGCAGCCGGGCGTCGGTGATGAGTTCGAGCACCGCCATCTTGGGCCGTACCGCGCTGCCAGCGACCGCGTCAGTCAACGCCTTCCGTGCCGCCGGGTCGGCCTTGAGCAGTCGTTTGATCGCCTCGGGAGCGGCCACCGGCACGCCCCCCAGGACCACGAAGGCCTGGCCCACCGCGCCGGGTTGATCGTGAAAACGCGCGGCATCCCACAGCGGCAGCACGGTCACGGCCGCGCCATACGCCAGGCGGTCGAGCGTGACCATGTCCTTGATATACGGCGGCGCCGACAGCTCGGCATAGCCCAGCGACGCAAGCGACCAGAAAACCTCGGCGAGCACGTGGTCGGCGTCGGCCACCTTGTCGAGCACCAGCGTGGCCTTGGTTGCCGAGTCGAGCCGCAAGCTGGTCACGCCGTACTCCTTGGGAGACCGGGCGCGCAGGGCCTCGAACGCCTTGGTCGGGCGTGTGGACAGGCCGGCGTCGGACAGCGTCCGGTTGGCGGTCGGCACGATCATGCGGACCGGGACGCCAGCGAGGTCGACCAGTTCGAGCACGTACAGACGCGGCTCTGCCCGTTCGGCGGCGGTGGCCACGCCCGTGCCCGCGGGGAGGATCAGCGTCGTCCCGGCGAGAAAGAGCGCGAGCACCGGAACGGCAACCCAGCGCCGACGCGGACCCATGGGACAGTTCATCTTGTTTTCCATCCAGTTTTTCGCAAGGCCCCGGCGCGGGACGCGCACCGGAAAAAGGCAGGGTAGTTTGGGCCAAAACCGGCGGTCGATCAACGACCCTGCCCCAGGTGGGGGACGCCAAGCCGGCGTCGCCCATTCACGCCGCAGCCACGCGCCGCCGGCGCACCAGGACGACGATGGCCACCGCGAGGGCCGCGCCGATCGCGTCGGCGAGCCAGTCGACCGGATCGCGGCTTCGACCGGGCACGAATCCCTGGTGGACCTCGTCGAGGGCGCCAAACGCGACGGCCACCAGCCACGGCCAGCCGGGCTCGGCCCACGGGCGATCGGCGTGGCGCGGCAGCAATGCCCACCACCACAGGCCCGCCAGCAACCCGTAGATGCCGGCGTGGACCCACTTGTCGGCGGGCACCCAGTGCAGGCCGGCAGCGACCCAACGCGGCATCCACGCCAACAGGTCGCCGAGCAACCCGGCCGCATCGGGCCACGGCCGCGCGGAACTCAGCCAGATGGTGGTCATCCAGAACAGCGCCGGCAGGGCGCGCAGTGACAGTCGCGCGGCGTGCAGGGCGGGTCAGGCGGCAAGCGCAAGGGGTCCGGGCAGCACGCCGACCAGCGAGTGCGGCCCGACGCGGTCGATGAGGACCGGCACAACCTGGCCCTTGAGCGCTTGGGCCTGCGCCAGATGGGCGACGGCGACGTTGACCTTGACGTTTTCGGGGGTGCGTCCGACCACTTGCATGCCGCGCTGGGCGCGCACCAGACCCAGTTTGCTTTGCGGTCCAGCGTGTTCGATGCGCGATGGACCTTCGATGAGCACCTGGACCGTGCGGTCGGCAAACCCGCGCATCCAGTGGGCAGTGATGTCGTCTTGCAGCGCCTGCAGCGCCACGATGCGGCGCTTTTTGTCGACCAGCGGCACGTCGTCGGGCAGGAGCGCCGCGCGGGTCCCGGGCCGCGGCGAATACAGGAACGAGTAGAGCGTCGCGTAGCCAACCTGCCGCAGCAGTTGCAATGTGCACTCGAAGTCCGCTTCGGTCTCGCCTGGAAACCCAACGATGATGTCGGTGGACAGCGCGACGTGCGGCGCCCGGCTGCGCAGGCGCGCGACCTTGTCGAGGTAGTCGTCGACCCCGTGGTGGCGGCGCATGCCCTTGAGCACAGCGGGCGACCCCGATTGGATCGGCAGATGGAAGAACGGCATGAGCTTGGGCACGGTTGCGAATGCGTCGATGAGCGCGTCCGTGCAATCCATCGGGTGCGAGGTGGTGAAGCGAATGCGCTGCAGCCCATCGACCTCGGCGACGCGACCGATGAGTTCGGCAAAGTCCAACTCGTCTTGCCGATCCTTGCCATAGCTGTTGACATTCTGGCCGAGCAGGGTCACCTCGCGCACGCCGTGGTCGACCAGCAGGCGCACCTCGTCGACCACGGCCCGCGCGGGCTTGCTGACTTCGCGTCCGCGCGTGAACGGCACGATGCAAAAGCTGCACACCTTGTTGCAGCCTTTCATCACCGTAACCATCGCCGATACGCGGCCGTCGTCGGGCGGGGCGACGCTCGGAAACGCGTAGTCGGTGCGATGCACGAATTCGGTGGCGGCGCCGCGGGCATTGTGGTCGCGCCGCGCCTGAACCAGCGCCGGCAACTGGGCGATCTGGTCGGGTCCGACCACCAGGTCGAGGTAGGGCACGGCATCGAGCAGCTTCTGGCCTTCTTGCTGGGCCACGCACCCGGCGACCCCCAACACCAGGTCGGGGTTGTGGTCCTTGAGCTTGCGCCACACGCCGAGCAGCGACGTGACCTTGTGCTCGACCTTGTCGCGAATCGAGCAGGTGTTGACGATGGCGAGATCGGCGCGCTCGACGTCGTCAGTGGGCACATAGCCGGCGCCAGCCAACGCCTCGACCATGCGGTCGCTGTCGTACACGTTCATCTGGCAGCCCATGGTCTCGATGTAGACGCGGCGGGCCAAGAGGGCGTGCGGCAGGGCTTGCAGGTCGCCCGTCGGCCCGGGGGGCAGGGCACTCACGGCGCCTCCGCGGCATCGCGCAGGGTCGGGTTGTGGATGCGCCAGGCGTAGTGCTCGTAGTGCACGGTGACCGTCCGCTTGCGGGCGCCGTCGCTGATCACCAGGTCCTGGGCGACGACGCGATCCTGGGCGGACGTTGGGACCAACTGCAGGGTCTGCACGCTCGGCAGCAGGAAAAGTCCCATGGGCTCAAAGGGCTTGCCACCTTCCAGCGTCGCCTTGCCGTCGACGACACTGGGAAAGCGTTTCCACTGCAAGAGCTCGATGCCGCGCAGTCCGACCGGCCGGGCCCTGTCGTTCAGCGCGCGCTGGGTGTCGAAGCTCAGTTGGTTCCACATCGCCGACACGTCGCCCTGCTGGACGGCCGCGGCGAAGCGCTGGCAGCCATCGACGGCGGGGTGGGTCCGGCGGCCGGTGGCCAGCGTGAAGGGGTGCACCGATTCGGGGTCGCCGTCGAGCCGCTCGATGGCCGTGGCACCACAACCGAGCACGACCGCAGCAAGGGCGCACAGCGAACCAGCGCGCGCGCGGGCGCCGAGGGCAGGAGACGATCGCATGGATGCTCAAAAACCAGGCTGGCGTGTCGCCGTGAAGTCGCCCTTGAATTGCTTGCCGTTGGCGCCCTCGACCACGATGTTGCCGACCCACACGCCGTCCACGAGCTTGTCGACCTTGAGGTCGTCGTTGGTATCGACCATGGTGCAGTACCCGTTGAGCGACAACTTGCTGTCCAAGGCGAGACCGCCGATCAGCTGTTCGAGGGGAAGGACGATGAGGCCGAGGGTGCTCGAGCAAAAGCCCTTGACCGTGTTCTCAGACAGACCGAGTTTGCCGAGGATCGACCCGCCGATGCCTTTGGCGATGCCTTCGCAGTTGACCAGCTTCTCCATGGCGCCAATGAAGGTGGTCTCGCCGGTGATCTTCTTGAGGATGACCTGGGTCAACACGAAAAGGATGAGTTTTCCGTAGTTGAGCTTGATGGTCGAGCTGTCGATGGTCAGCTTCTTTTGCTGCGAGATGGTGCCGGTCAACGTGCCGGCGAAGAAGTCGAGGGGAAAGTTGGGGTCTTTGACGGCTTTGGAGGCGTCGAGCGAAATCTTGCCGCACTCGGCATACTTGGGATCGTTCTTGTTGCAACCGAGCTTCCAGTAGAGGTTGAGGCCCGTGAAGGCAATGTCGCCCTTGACGAAAAAGTCGTTGCTGACCTTGTAGATGGTCAGCACCCCGAGCATTTCGAGTTTCTTGACCACCTGCAGCACGTCCTGGCCCATCTGGAAGAAGCTCTGCAACCAACTCGGGCTCTTGTTGAGCAGCCAGTCGGTGACGACCTTGGACAGCGCGTTCTCGAAAAGGCTGAACGCGGCATCGACGAGAATCCCGGGCAGCACCTGCTTGACCAGGTTCTTGATCTGCGAGATGATGAACGCCCCGGGATCATAGAAGATTTGCACGGCCGTATCGAGGATCTGCCCCAACTGCCCGGGGATCGCGCCCGTGAAGTCGAAGTGGTTGATCATGTCGTACGGCCCAGATGCCATCAGCGGCAGCGTGCCAATCGATACGCTGACCTCGGTGACCTGCTTGTCGATGACCAGCACTGCGTCGGCGCATCCGGCCGCGGCCAGGTGATTGTCGCTGTCCTTGGCCAGCACATAGATGCCGTACTTCTTGTCGGCGGGCAACGGTCCGAATTCCGGCGTGTCCTCCAAGACTGTGGTCTTGCTGGCGAGGAAGTTCTGCGGCGGGTTGACCGGCTTGAAGGTGGCGCACGCAAAGGGCGACGGCATGACCCGCACGGTCACCTGACCGAGCGCCACCATGTTGTCGTACAGCATCTTGACCTTGATGCCGCCCTTGGGGTTGTCGGTGACCGAGATGACGAACTCGACCGGCTCGGCGGCCTCGCACGACAGCTTGACCTTGTATTCGACGGCCGGGTTCTTGTTGGGCTGGAACACGTTGCCGGTCAGCCCCTTGCCATCGGTAAAGGTGTTGCCCGAGTCCCAATAGCCCTGGCCCGGACCGTTGAGCCCGACGTTCTCGGTGATCTCCCACAGCACCGCGACGCCATCGGCCGGAACCCCGTGCGTGTAGTCGATGACCTTGGCGTACACCGGCAGCGGCAGCGACGGCGCGATCACCTGGGGCAGCGTGGTGTTGAGCATCACGATGATTTCGCGTTTGATGCCGATGTCGGCCTTTTCCGGGCTGTCGGGCTCCTCCTCGATGTCCGTGCTGGCCGCGCCGCCGTCCGTCTTGAGCGTCGAACCGTCCTTGCCAAACAGGTTGCCGCCGTCCGACTTGGACTTGGCGTCACTGGCGACGATGATGCCGGCGACGTGCTCGTCGGCGCACGCCTGCAGCGCAAACGCGAATGCGACCCACAGCGCCAGCGGCGCGCGCCAGCGGCGGATCCACGACAGGTATGGAGCGGGCGGCGTGTGGGCCATGGTGGCTCCTCGGAGCGGGTTGGATTCGCGGGCACACGAATCCGCCGGCAGGATACGGCAAATGCGCGGGGGCGGGAAGGGCAAAGCGCACATGGCGGGATCCAGCCTTTGCGGCCCCTTGCGCAGCGGCACCACACGCCTACCATTGCGCCCGCAGCGAGGGCGGCCGATGGCGACCTGGGTGATTGGCGATGTACAGGGCTGCCTCGAACCGCTCAAGCGGTTGCTGCTGGCCATCCGTTTCGATGCCGCCCGCGACCGCGCAATTTTTTGCGGCGATCTCGTCAACCGCGGCCCCGACTCGCTGGGCGTGCTGCGCTGGGCGGTCGCGGCCGATCGGGCGCAGCCCGGCAGCGTCTCGACCGTGCTCGGCAACCACGATCTGCACTTTCTGGCGCGGGCTGCGGGGCTGACCGGGGCCAAACGCCGCGACACGCTGGACGAATTGCTCGGCGCCAAGGACCGCGATGCACTGGCGCTGTGGCTGCGCCGGCAGGCTGTCTTGCGCAAGGTGCGCACGCCGCAGGGCCCCACGCTCATCGTGCACGCCGGCCTCGACCCGCAGTGGACCGTCCACGGCGCCGAAATGCGGGCGCGAGCGGCCGAAAAGCTGTTGGGCAATGGCCAACACCGCGACGTGCTGGCCGCGGTGACTGGGGCCCGCGCGCCAATCGACCCGGCGGTGCAGCACGCGGCCCAGTTCATGGCGACCGCCACCCGTCTGCGCTGCTGCGCGCCGGATGGTTCGGAACAGCCCGAATACAATGGCGCCCCCGAGGCGGCGCCTGCCGGTCACGTTCCGTGGTACGCGGTCGCCGGCCGAAAAAGTGCCGGGACGCGCATCGTCTTCGGCCACTGGGCTGCGCTCGGCGTGCGCAAGGGCCCGGACTGGCAGAGCCTGGACTCGGGCTGCGTGTGGGGCAATGCCCTGACGGCCCTGCGGCTCGAGGACGACCGGCTCGTGCAGGTGGCGGCGAAGTAGGCTCTATTCCGACCGGCCGAGCCGCCGCAGTGTCTTTGGCTCGTACACGCCTAGCAGCCGCGCCGTTGGGGCCCCCGGCTTCTGGCTGAGCACGGCCACGCCCGATTTCTTGAGCGCGGTGACCGGCCCAGGCAGCCCGAGCAGGCGCGCGGCCATCAGGTCCAAGTCGGGCGCATGGCCGACAATCAGCACTCCGTCGTCGGGCAAGGACCGCAGGACCGCGCACAGGTCGGTCGGGTCGCCGCCCGGGACGAGGCCGGCGTGGGTCTCTAGGGCCAGTCGCGGCACACCCAAGGCTTCGGCGCCCAGTTCGGCCGTCTGCAAGCAGCGCAACAGCGGGCTCGACACGATGCGGTCGACGACGACGCCGAGGCTGACCAGGCCATGCAGGGCAAGCCGGGTGCGCTCGCGGCCCTCTTGGGTCAGCGGTCTGTCGGCGTCGGCTTCGGGACAGCCGGGATCGGCGCGGTCGATGGCGATGCCGTGTCGCATCAAGTACAGGCGCATGGGGCCTCTGGGGTGCCGGGGCTACGGCAGTTGGCTGGGGTCGACCGCCGGACCGGGCGCGGTCGGCCTGGGCAGCCCTTGCAGGTCCTCGTCGAGTTCGGCGTCGCCTTCGTGGCCCAGGCCTTCGGGCGGCGGTTCTTCAGAGCCATCGGGCGCCCCGCCAAAGACGACGTTGCAGTCGCCCAGGCGGTCGCGCTCTTCCTGGGTGATCTTGCCGCGCTTGAGCATGGCGTCGGCGTAAAAAACCAGCAACTGGCGGTGCCACTCGCTGACCTTGCCCGACAGGAACTCGCTGGAGAAATAGCCCGTCGGGCTCGGAATGATCGACGCCAGCCAGATGCACTGCAAGAGCGTCAGCTGCGTCGGCGGCCGACCGAAATAGGTCCAACTGGCCTTGCCGATTCCGTAAATGTCCTCCGGACCCAGCTCGATGATGTTCAGGTACAGTTCCATCATGCGGTGCTTGCGTTCGGCCCGGGTGGCGCCGAGCACGTTGCTGTTCTCGGCGTACCAGGTCACCACCGCCTCTTGCAGCTTGCGCGAGATGGTCTTTTCGCGGCTTGGAAAGAAGAGGTTCTTGATGAGCTGCTGGGTGATCGTGCTGGCGCCGCGCGCAAAGCGGCCCTTCTTGAGGTTGGCAATGACCGCGCCCTTGATCGCCTCGGTCAGAAAGCCGCTGTGGCCAAAGAACCCGCCGTCTTCGGTGGTCAGCAGCACGTCGATGAACTTGGGCGACACCTGCTCGTAGGGCACCCAGCTCGCGCTGCCCGGACCGGTCTTGAATTGGCGCACGAGCTTGGTCGTCTGGCCGCTGCTGCGGTCGTTGCGGTAGCGCACAGCGGTGTGTTCGAACTCGCCCTCGAAGCGCGCAAAGTCGATGTTCGGGCCGAGCGTCATGACCTTGACGTCGCCGAGCATGGGCTTGAATTCGAACTGCAGCGTGTCCATGTTGGCGGTGTCGAGCGATCCCTTGAACTCGTAGGACAACCGCCCCTCGCACTGCATGCCGGCTAAGGTGTCGGCGAACCCCTTGGGCACCGCCTGCACGACGTCCTGGCACTGTACGGTCGGAACGGCGACGTGCACCTGGAAGGCCGGCGCCGACCGGAAGCGATCCACGGAACCCGCGACTTCGGCCTGGACATGGCCGAATTCCACCCGACCCGACTCCAACTGGATGCGTTGGGCTTTGAGGTCGATGTCGAGTTTGCCACCGAACGTCGCCGTCACGTGCTCGATGCGCTGTTTGCTCAGCCGCGGCGAATCCACGGACACGTCAGTCATCGTGCCCTTGCCTTCGAGGGTGAGCTTGCCGGCCGGCGCATTGACGAACACGGAGACGTTGCCCTGCTGGACGGCGGACGCGTCGCCGACGACCCAGTTGGCGGGCAGCAGGGCGGCGTAGGGCTGCAAGGGCAGATGTTCCAGGCCCACCTTGACTTCGCCGTCGCCGGTGCGCACGTCGAACTTGCCACTGATCTGGTTCTGCGCCGGCTTGCCGGGCACGTGGAAGTTCATGGCCAGCGTCACCAGATCGCTGTCGGGCTTGCGCTCCAGGCGGATCGAGAAATCCGATACCTCGCGCGCCGCCCCACCCGAGCGCTGGTCGTCGAACCGCGCTGAACCGTGCTCGACGACCACCAAGGGCACTGGCACCGACCCCATCGCGGTCCGCAGCCGCTCGACCTGACCCTGCAGGCGGTCGGCGTTGCGCGAGAAAAGGTCCACGAGCCACGCACGCACGGCCGTTCCGTCGCCCGGGTCGGGCTTTTTCGGCTCAGGCGGCGGGGCCGGCTTTGCCTTTGTGCGCTTGCCCTTGTCTGGCACCGGCGCGGCCTTGTCGAGCTTGGCGGCCTCTTCGGCGGCGTCGGCGGGCACCAGCTCGTCGTCGTCGTCGCCTGCGATGGGCACCGGGTTCTGCGCTCGCCGCGCCACGATGACCGGATCGCGAACGACCACCTGGGTGACATGACGCAGCAAAAGGCGAACAGGCGCCGGGATGCGCGTTTCGAAGGCCGCCGGCAGGGGCAGCGCCTCACCCGGCTGTTTGCTCAGGCGGGCGGCCACCTCGCGAACGTCGAGACCAAAGGCTGCACCGCCGGTGGACTTGACGATGCGCACGCCGCCAAGGGCCGCCTCTCCGTCGCTGCGCAGGCTGACGCGACCGACGCGGATCCGCCAATCGCCCGCGGCCACCGACACGTCGGCGGGCAAGACGACTGCGATTTCGCCGCGCCTTTCCGGCCAGTCGAGCGAACCATCGAGCCGCAACGCCTGGGCGATGCCCTGGACACGCACAGAGGCCTGGGCCTGCAGCCGCACTTTCTCCTGCACGGGCGAGGTGTTGACGATGTCCACCGCGCCGCCATCGAGCCGCAAGTGCCGCACGTCGATGCCGCCCACCGCCACGGGCGCCCCCTGATCGTCGTCCAACGCCAATTCGCAGCCACGCAGGTGCACCGGCGGCACATGCTTGCTGAGGTATTTGCGCCAGCCCCCGCCCTCGCTGTCGCCAACGTCCTTGCGCGGGCGGACCAGCCCATCGATCACGGCCTGGACGTTCAGCCGGCCCTGGGCGTCGCGGTGCAGCGCCAGGCGGGGCCGTGTCACCTCGACCTTGCGGACGAACACCTTGGGCGACCACACCCCGTCGATGTCGAATTGGACCTCGATGCGCTCGATGTGGCCGATCGGCGGCTCCGGCGTGTGCTTGTCGCGCAGCGTCACCGGCCCGAGGACCACCTTGTCGGTCAGATCGGTCCATACTGCGCCGAATTGCACATCGATGCCGCGCCGAGCCGCGCGCTCGGTCAGCGCCACGCGCAGGCGATGGGCGACATGCTCCGGCGCGGTCTGCCACAGGTAGCCCGCCGCCGCGGCCAGCAGGCCCACGAGCAGCGGCACGGCGATGCGCAACGTGCGGGCCATGGCAGGGCCGGTGTGCAGCGGGTCTGGGCGCGCGATGGTGATGTCGGGCCGCTACTTGAGCGATTCCGAACCAGACGACTTGATGATGGCCCCGATGAACGCGCCAGCGCCGGCGATGGCCACGGCAACCATCACCACGGTCTTGCCGGTGGACAGCAGGTCGACCTCGTAGGCCTTCAGCGTGCTCAGCGGCAAAAGCGTGTCGCGGTCCGAAGCCACCAACTGGCTGGAGGCCATCGAGAAGTTGAACGGCGTCAGTTGATAGCGCCGGCCACCGTCGGTGCGCACGTACAGTCGCGTGTCACGACCAACGCCGACCTGCTGGTTCTTGGCGCTCTGCACGACCACCACGTCGGCCTCGCTGCGGTTGAGCAACTTGCCGAAATCGTCGGGGTTGTCCTTGTACTTCTCTTGCAATTGACCGTCTTCGGACAGCGCTGTCGCCGACTGCAGCTTGCGGAACTCGTCCTGCGGCACCACGAAGGTGTTGTAGCAACCACTGGCTGCCGTCGTCAGGCACAGCAGGAGCGCGGTCGCGGCGAACGTCGGGCGGGTCATGCGGTCCTCGCAGGGGCAGCGGAGGGGGGCCGGGCGGGCGATGGTCCAGGGCGATCTAGGCCTTCTTGGCGCCCATGTGTTCCCAGATGGCGTTGAAGTCGGTCTGCATCAAGTAGAAGGTGAGCAGGCCGCCCGTGCAGAACTGGCCGACGAGGTAGACCACCGCGCGGTTGGGGACGTTTGCGCCGACCAACTGCGCCATCTCGCCGATGGCGTTGAAGAACTTCCACATCACGATGAGGTCCCAGATCGGGATGAGCAGGTGCCACCAGGTGAAGCGCTTCTCGCCAAAGAAGGCGTTGACCTCGTCATAGCGCTTGATGGTCCACAAGATTGCCAGAATGAAGCACACAGCGTTCTTGATGGTCGTCATCACCGGATCTTCGATGGTGCCGTGCGCCCGGTTGGACTTGCGGCCGCCGCCGAAACCGCCGCCGCCCGCCGAGCGCGGGGGATCGCTGCGCGGAGGTTCGCTGCGCGGCGGGGGGGCCTCCTCGCGCATCGGGACCATCTTGGGCTCCGGGGCGCGCGGCGCGGGCGCGGACTGGCGCTGCGGCTCCGGGGCCATGGGCACAGGGGCCGGCGCGGCAGCCTTGGGCGCTGCTTCCTGCTGATCGAACATCGCCAGCATCTCTGGCGACAATTCCATGGCCACCGTGGCTTCGTTCTCGCCGATGTTCCACGCGTCTTTCATTTCGTCGATTTGCGAGGCGCCCACCCAGGTGCGCACGCGCTCGTCGTACACGTATTCGTCCTGCGCCAGGTCGCCCTTGCGGGCCATTTCGCGCAACTTGTTCAGATCGCAGGGAATGTACTGGCCATTGCGGTGCAGCTGAAACGACATCGGACGGCTCCAGCAGGTTGGAAAGCCCTGCGTTGACGTGGGGGGGCACGGCGCTCTAGCACCGCGGCGCGATCAACTGTCGAGGCCCTTGAGGCGGCGCAGGTCGCCCATGACCTTCTGGTATTCGATTTCCCAGGTATTGGTGCCCTCTTGCAGGTTCTTGATGCGCCGCCGCACTTCTTGGTCCAGGTCGTCGTCGACGTGCGTATGGCGATTGATGACCTCGCGCAGCGACCGGCGCAACACGTGGTCCTCGCCAAACACCTCGTCGACGTGCCGGCTGTGCAGCAGCGCCTCGATGATCTGCTTGGTGATGTACTCGACCGCCCGATCGCCGACGCCGAAATTGCGCTCCTCGGCGATTTTTTGTTTGATCTTGTTGAGTTGCGTGAACTCCAGGCCCTCCCTGGAGATCTTCTCGCGGGCCCGATCGGTGACGTCGCGATCGACCCGGATGTACTCGCGCAACACGCTCTCGACGTCGAGGACCACCTCGCCGACCATCTCGTCGGCCACTTCGATGTCGCCGGTGCTGGCCAGCGCCTGCACCATGTCCTGCGCGATCGCGTTCACCTTGCCCGGATAAAGTCGCATGTCGTCCCTTCTGGCACGCGCGCACCGACGTGCATGGCCGGCGCATCTCGCGCGCAAACAACCCAACTGCGCCCAGCCGCGCCCGTGTCCACTGCGCGCGCTGGGCTGGGCCGCGGTCGGCGCTTTGAGGGTCGCCCGCCGCGGCAGGGGCGAAAAGCTAGCACGTTTGGGTGGGGGCGTATAGGTCTGGGCGCGCGACGACGGCGACCGGCCAAAGGCGTGCAGTGGGCTGCTTGGGGGCCGGATCGGCAGCGGTCGTCCGCACTGCGCAGCGACGCTTTGGCGCCTACAACCGCTCCAAGGCCCACGGCGCCTGCAACTCGTGCAGTCTGCTGAAAAAATCCGCGTACTTGTCGGCGGTGTCCGGTTCGGTGCTGGCGGTCAACGTCTTGACCTTCTTCTTGCCGACGGTCTCCGCACGCTCGACGACGAACCCTTCCTCGATGAAAATGCGCAAGGCGTTTGTCAGGTTGGCCTTGCTCATCGCCTCGTAGCACTCGACAGTGCCGAGGTCGAAGGCCATCTGCGCCATCTTCTGGGCGTGATCGACGAACGCGGCCTCGGTCATCGGCCCCGCCTTGAGTTGGCCGATGGCGCGGCCGACCAGCGCGTACGACTCGATGAAATTCTGTAAGAGCTTTGCGTACAAGCGCAACGCGCCGCGCACCGTAGTCGCCACCGACAGCGACCCGTCGCCGTGGCGCTGCAACCATCCCGCAGTCAAGAATTCGTCCAACGTGCGGGCGTATTGGTCGTCGAACTGTACGCCGGGCTCATACACGAACTCGAACTTGAGCAACCGGCTCAAGAACTTGGTCTGGGCCTGCAACACATCGGGCGCCATCGCCGGCGCGCGCTGCAAGAGCGACAGGATCGCCGCCGCCAACAGCGCGTCGGCGACGAAAAGGTGCAGCAGGTTGTTCTTGTAGTAGTCCAGGTGCATGCGGCCCTCGGCGCGCACGATCACCACTTCTTCGCTGTCAAAGCGCCGCCGCAAGATCCACTTGCTGGCCGTGAAAAGCTCCAGGGCGTGATCCACCACGCCATGGACCGCCTGGCCGATGGCGCGTGCGCGCTGGCTCAGGTGCCCAAAAGGGTCGGGCAGCCCGCCGGCCTCGGCCGACCGCTGGGTGTCGTGTTGCTCGGCCTGCAGGATCTGCTGGCGCTGCACCTGCATTGCGGTGACGATGGGCTCGGACAGCACCGCGCCGCGGCGGATGGCGATGTCGAGCAGGTAACCGACCCGCAGGGAAAGGTCTTCGCGGGCGATGCCCTTGTGGGTCTTGCTGAGCAACACCGCCGCCACCAGCGCGGTCGGAGTCAGGACCGCCGCCTGGTTGATGCCGCCCAGGATGCGCCAGCCACACACCTTGAGCGCGCGATCGAAGGCCTTGGCGTCGCGCACGCCCTCGGGACCCATCGCGCCGAACTCTTCGAGCACGCCGCGAACGCTCATCGGCTCGCCGAACTGGATGCGGATGCGGCCGTATTTGTGGACGAGCACCTGGGTGGCCTTGAGCACCTCGACGGGCGATTCAGCAACCTTTGCCCCGCCCTCGAGTTCCTTGCGGTAGGCCTTCTCTTCGATGAGCCGCTCGTACCCGAAATTGGCTGGCACGAACTGGATGTCGTCGCGCCGGCCGTCGGCCACGGTCTCCAGCACCAGTTTGATCAAGCCGAACTTGGGCGGCAGCAGCTTGCCGGTGCGCGATCGCGTGCCCTCTGGGAAGAGCTCGATCCAGTGGCCGTCGGTCAGCAGCTTGCGGACATAGTGGCGAAAGGCCGCGGCGTAGATCGGCTGTCCAGAGAAAGTCCTTCGCAGGAAAAACGCCCCGCCGCGGCGGAAGATCGATCCCAGCGGAAAGAAGCTCAGGTTGGCGCCAGCGGCGATGTGCGGTGGTATCAGGCCGTTGCGGTAGAAAAGGTAGCTGATGATCAGGTAGTCGATGTGGCTCTTGTGGCTGGGTACGATGACCAGCGGGTCCTTGCGTCCGGCAAGGCGCAACCGGTCCAAGCCTTCCTCGTCGACTTCAATGCCGTCGTAGATGCGCGCCCACAGCAGCGTCAGCACGAACGACAGGAACGCCAGCATGTTCATGGTGAAGGCGGCGCCGATCTCGCGCAGGTTGGCGTGCGCCTCCTTCTTGACCTCGTCGATGGACCGATTCTGCTGGGCGGCGATGCGCCCGAGGTCCGCGACCACCTCCGGGTCGCCGAGGATCTCCTTGCGGATGACCTCGGGCGGTCGAATCGGCGCGCCGCGGATGACGCGGTCCTCCTGCTGCAGGGCCTGCACGACGTCGCTGCGCAACCGCTCTGCCAGGACCATGTCGTCCAGCACCTGCGCATGCCGCGCCAAGAAAACCTGCAAGTCGATGGGTTCGCCCATGCGGACGTGGGCGCGGCGGTGGTTGAGCAAGAAGGACAGCAATTTGCGCAGGCGGCCCGGCGCGGAGGGGTCGCCAAAGAACTCGTCGATGATCGAGTGGCGACCGCGGTCGGGATCGCGCTCCCACACCAGCACCTGTGGCACCACGACCAGCGGAAACTCGATGGATCGCTGCACCTCGACCAGTTCGCGCAGATAGGCCATCTGCGGCTTGGGGTTGAGCAGGTCGATGAGCGAAAACCCGCGCCGCAAGAAGAGCACTACCGGCTCGCGGCGGCGCAAAAGTCCGTGCAATACCTCGCCTTCACCCCTGGCGGCGGCCCGGCCGAACAGGCGCCGCAGGCCCGCGGCGACAACCCAGCGCACCGGCTGCAGCCAGCGCATCGAGACGCCGTTGGCAAAACGCGCCAGCGGCAGGCCGTGCTGCAACCACGCCCAGTTGAAATAGAAGTAGTCCAGCAGGCTGATCGTCGAGAGCACGTGCACCAGCCCGCCGCCCTGGCGGTGCAATGCGTTGAGATCGTTGGCGAGCTTGGCGGAGAATGCCACGGGCTTGAAGAACACCCAGGCGAACCAACGCGCCAGCCAGCCGAGCCGCGGCACCATGGCCGACGGGTGTTGCAAGTCGCGATCCTGCAGCCCATCGGCGGCGCCCAGCGACACGGCGCGCAGCCCCATCGGCGTCATCACGGCCCCGCGCGCGCCCGACGCGGCCCGCGCAGGAGTCATGGCCGAAGCCGGTGGCACCGGTTCAGTGGGCGGCGCGGGTTCAGGGGTGGGCGTGGACATCGACGGACCTCGGGCCAGCGCCGATCGTCGCCCGAGTTGCAGCCCGCGCGCAAGGCCGCACAATACCGCCCCACCCGGCCCGCCGACGGCCCCACGGTCGGGACGGCTCCCGGCACCCGTGATTGCAACCACCCACAACCACAGTGATGTCGTGGCCACGGCGAGTGGGTTGTGCTATCCGCCTGCGCGGCTGACGCTGGGGTTCGCGCGCGCCGGTTGGCTGGCGTTCCTGGCGGAGGCTGCGCCGGGCGTGCGCTCGGGCACCCGGATCGTGGCCTCCGCGACGGCGGCCCGGTTGTGGCCGCGCCGGCGGGTTCCGGCGCTCGGGTTGCCCTGGCACCGGCCGCTGGGGGTGGGCACGGCGACGTTGGCGGTGGCACCGAGCGGATCGGGCCCGGGGACCGCGTTGCTGACGGTCGGCTCCGCTGACCGGGTCATCCTCGACGCCCGCTGGGCCGGCGGTTCGGCGTGGGGGCCGTTTGGCTGGGACGGTCCACCCAGCGCCGACGTGGTGATCGTCGACAGCCGCCGATTCGCGCAGCCAGGGTGCGCGTGGGGCGAAGTCGTCGCAGCGGTCCGCGCATGGGCGAGGGGGGGTCGCGTCGCGGTCGCCGATCCGGTCGTCGGTGCGGTCCTTGCCCTCGACCTCGCGGCGGCTGGCATCGTGGCCTCGGTGCGCGGCGCTTGCCGCAGGGCGCTGCGGCAGTGGGTTGCGCAGCGGTTGGTGCCGCGGGTCCGCGCGGCCGACCTGCTTGCGGGTGCGACGGGCAATCGGCCGCTGGTCATTGGCGACGGCACGACGGCGAGCGTCGGGGATTTGTGGATCGGGGACCCGGCCATGGCCCCGCCGCGCGACGTCCTTGCGCTGGCGTTCAGCCGGTTTGGGGCTCCAGCGGCGCTCGCCGACCTGATCCGCGACAGCGGAGCGCGGACAGTCCTCGATGCAGGACGCCACCCGGCAGCGTTGGCCGAGGCGGTCGCGGCGCAGCAGGTCGAAGTCACCCAACTGCGCGCTGCTCAACTGGTCCTGCCCGAAACGGCGTAAGGGCCAGGAAATGATTTACTCAATCATTTCTCCGGCCCGTTTGCTTGCTCGGTGGGTCGCCAGCTCGCGGACCAAAGGTCCGACTCGCGGCTCCGTCCTGATGTGAGAGTGATCGACTTATTGTTTTCCAGTCCCTAACATCGGCCGTCGGCGTGCATTGCGCCACCCGGTGCCCTGTGCCATCCTACCGGCATGTTCCTCGCCCGCGTTGTCGGTACCGTGGTCGCCACCAAGAAATCCGAAGGGATGCAGGGTATTCGCCTGCTGATGGTCCAGCCGGTGGGCGAGGACGACCGGCCACGCGGCAAGCCCGTGTGCGCCGCCGACGCCACGCTGGCCGGCCCTGGCGATCTGGTGCACGTCACCGAATCGCGCGAGGCGGCGCTGGCATTTGCCGACCCCTTCATCCCGGTCGACGCCGCCATCATCGCGGTCGTGGATCAGGTCACCGCCACCGCGTAGGCTGTCCGTGATTCTCGCTCGCGTCGTCGGCAACGTCGTCTCCACGGTCAAGCACCCCGGCCTGGTCGGACGCGCGGTGTTCAGCGTGCAGCCCATCGACGAGTTTGGCGCCGAGGCGGGCGACACGTTCCTGGCCGTGGACCACGCGCAATCGGGCCCGGGCGACACGGTGATCGTGCTCCGCGAGGGCAACGGCATCCGCCAGGTGCTCGCCGACAAGAGCAACCCGATCCGCTGCCTCATCGTGGGCGTGGTGGACGCCGTCACTCCCGCTGCCGCCGAGTAGCGCATGGCCGCACGACGAGCGGTGGCGCCGGTCCATACCGTGCAGGGCAGCGAAGGCAGCCTTGCGGTGCTGCGGCGACAACTGCTGGCGGTCGCCCACGAGTTGCACGCCCGCGGCTGGGTCGCCAACCACGACGGCAACGTGACTGCACGCGCAGGGGGCGATCGCCTGCTCGCCACGCCCACCGCGCTGTCCAAGCGCGTCCTGACGGAATCGGATCTCATCGTGGTGGACGGCGACAACCGTGTGGTGCAGGGTGGCCGCAGGCCGTTTTCGGAAATTGCGCTGCACCGGGCCGTGTACGCGTCGCGCGCCGACGTCCGAGCCGTGGTCCACACGCACTCGCCTTGTGCGGCGGCGCTGTCGGTCGTCGGCGTACCGGTCGAACCGCGCCTCATCGCCGAGGCCGTGGTGTCGCTGGGCGCAGAAGTGCCTTTGATCGCGTACGGATTTCCGCAAGGCGCCGATCAACTGACAGCGCTGGCGGCGGCCGCAGGCGTGCACGACGCGGTCACGCTCGGCAACCATGGTGTGCTGGCCTGGGGCGACGACGTCGAACAGGCGTTCCTGCGGGCGGAACTGGTCGAGCACCTCGCGCACATCCAGGTGCGCGCCCTGGCCGTGGGCACCCTGCGCACGGTGCCGCACAGTGACGTGGACCGCCTGTTGCAAGCCCGCACCAAGGCCGGCCTCGGCCCGGCGGGACGGCAGAAGTAGACAAGATCGGCGAAGTCCGGCACCAAGGGCCCGGAAATGATTTACTCAATCATTTCTTGGGCCCGTTTGCTTGCTCAGTGGGTCGCCAGCTCGCGGACCAAGGGTCCGGCTCGCGGCTCCGTCCTGATGTGAGAGTGATCGACTTATTGTTTTCCAGTCCCCAATTGCCGGACCGGCCATCATGTGCCTGCTGGGTGGCTCGCCAAGCTCGCGGCTGCCGCTCAGCCGACTCGCGGCTCCATCCAGAGTTTTGATCTTCGACTTCGGCTACCACGTATGGCGTCGGCGTCCGCTATTTGGCGAGCCCAACCGACTGGGCGGGCCCAGCCGACACGGCGAACGCCGCCGACACCGACTCTTTGGTGCCGTCGCCGTCGAGATCCAGGTCGGGCTGGACCAGGTTGACCACCAGCTTGGCGAACTGCAGCTTGGCCGCCGCGCCACCGGCAAACGCCGCATCTGGGACCTGGTCGAACGCCGCCGCCAGCGCCTGGTGGGGCACCGCACCGCACAGCACGCCCGCGAATGCCTTTGGGGCTGCAAGGTCGCCGGAGAGCTTGCCGACCAACTGCGCGCCGAACAGCGGCACTTCCAGCGCCAGGATGCCGGCTTGCAGCGGGACGACCACTACCGAACCGCCGCCGCCGACCGCCGCCTGTCCGGTGGCGAGATCGACCAGGCCGCCGGCCAGCACTGCCTTGGCGGGGCACATCGCCGCATCCGATAGCAATTCGTACCCGTCAGGCTCGACCGACAGTGCGCAGTTCGGTCCCGGGCAGGTGGACCAGGACGCGGTCGGCGTCGCGATCGCCGGCAGGATGGCCACCTCGGGTGCCTGCGGTGTACCCGACCACAGCAGTACCCGCAGCTTGCCGAGTGCCGCCTGCGCCGAGGCCCCAGCCTGGTTGAACTGTGCGAGCGCACCCAAGGCCGAATCGGGCTTGTTGTCGCCGTTCAGATCGCACGCGGCGGTCACGGGCGCGTAGGCCAGCGCAGCTAGGGCCACGACCGGGCCTGTTGGCGGGTTGGGCTTGCAGGTCGGGGCCACGCAGGCGCCGGCCAAACAGACCTCGCCCACCTTCGGACACGCGGCGATCTGCCACGCCCCGCCACACAAGGCCAGCCCAGCGCCCGCGCACGTCGTCTGGCCCTGGCCGCAGACCTTGGTCTTGCAGGTTCCGGCGACGCAGGTCTGGGCGCCACAGTCCTGGCCGAGCAACCATTGGGTTCCAGCGTCGTTGCACGCGACCGCGTGGTTGTCCTGGCAGCCGAGCGCGCCAGGCTTGCAGATCTTGGGTTTGCAGGCACCGCCGCTGCACACCTGACCGGAGTTTGCACAATCTTCGCCGGTCGCCGTCGCCGCGCCCGACGCATCGCAGACCATGGGCTGGGTGCCCTTGCACCCGGTGTCGTCGGGCTGGCACAGGCCGGGCGCGGGCAGGCAGCCGATTCCGGGTGCGCACGCCGTATTCAGGGGGCATGCAAGCGGCAGCGACCACACCAGACCCGGCGGCTCGCAGGTCGTATACAGGCCACCGACGCAGTCGAAATCGCCGACATTGCAAAGGGTCTTCTGGCACTTGCCCGCCGCGCACACTTCGGCTTTGGCGCCGCAGTCCTGGACGGGTTGCCAGTTCTTGCCAGAGCACTGCACCACCGCATTGCCCTCGCAACCCAGCCCGCCGTCGGCGCATGGGATCGGCGCGCACGCTCCGAGCTTGCACACCGCACCTGCGACCGCGCAGTCGGCGACCGTCAGCCAGGCCGTGCCCACCGGCGAGCACACCTCCGCCACGTCGCCAGCGCAGTGTTTGGTGCCTGCGTCGCACACCTTGGGCGCGCACACGGCGTTTTCGCACAACAGCCCTTGCGCTGCGCAGTCCTTGACCCATTGCACCGCGGTGCCGGTCGCGTCGCACGCCGCCACCTTGGCGCCGTCGCACGCGGTGGCGCCGGGCTTGCACAGTTGCATCTTGCACTTGCCCGCGACGCACAACTGCGCCGGTCCGCACAGCAGGGTCTGTGCCACGCCGTCGGCGCCGCAGACCAGGACGCTGTGGGCGCTCGCGCAGGTCGCCGGGCCGGGCAGGCAGGCGGGTGCGGCGTCGGCCTCCGTCGCTGTTTCGAGGTCGGCGACCGCGTCTGCGCTCGCCTCTGGCGCGCTATCGGGGGCAGCCTCCGCGCCTGCAGCGTCGGCAGGGGTGAGTTCGGCTGCGACCGCGTCGTGCGCGTCAAGCCCGGCGACCTCGACGGTTGGGGCGGCGGCATCGGGGCCAGCGACATCGGCCGGCGTTGATGCGGGCGGTGCACTGCAGTGGACCAGGCCAGCGGCCAGGGCGACGACGAAGTGGCGATGCATCGAGTGCTCCGTGGGCGCCTTGCCGGCCCGTCGCCGCGCATGGTACTTGCACCGCTGGAGGATGCCCATGTCCGAATCCCCAACCCCCGCCGTCGTCGTCGAACGCCAGGGATCGGTGGCGCTTTTGGTCCTCGACCGCCCCGAGAACCGCAACAGCATGACGCCAGAACTGCTCGACGCGTTCGCGGCCGCGGTCGCCAGCGTGCGGCACATGGCGGACGTGCGCTGCGTGGTGGTCACCGGTCGCGGCAGTTCGTTCTGCGCCGGCGCCGATTTCAAGTCCGGTGTGCAGCGCACCGGCGACGGCCGGCTCGGCGCCGAGCGCAGCTACGCGATGTACACGGCGTTCCTCAGCCTGCTCGACCTCGAAGTGCCGGTCGTCGGCGCGCTGCAAGGTCATGCAGTGGGTGGCGGGTTCGGCCTCGCGATGGTGTGCGACCTGCGCATCGCCCACGCGTCCGCGCGGTTCGGGGCCAACTTCGCGCGTCTCGGACTGGGCAGCGGCATGGCGATTTCGGACCTGCTGCCGCGACTGATCGGGGTGCCGCGGGCCATGGAAATGTTGCTGACCGGCAGGCTCATTTCGGGCGAACAGGGCGCGGCATGGGGCCTTTTCAACCGCGCCGTGCCAGCCGACGACGTGTTGCCTGCGGCCTTGGAGCTCGCCAACGACATCGCCCAGAGCGCGCCCATCGTGGTGCGCCTGACCAAGCGCGCCATCTACCAGAACCTCGGTTGGGATCCGCGCACGGCCGCGTGGCGCGAAGCCTTTGGCCAGGCCGCGACCGTGGACACCGAGGACTGCAAGGAAGGCGTGACCGCGCTGTTGGAGAAGCGACCGCCGCGCTTCCAGGGCCGGTAGGCGGCGAGGCCCGCTTCCGCTATGCTTTCGCGCCCCGCGGCGCAACATGCCGCGAATCTACATGGATTTTTCGACATGGACGTCCGCGCCCGCAGCCACTTCTTGACGGACATCATCGACGCCGACCGCGCGGCCAGCAGGCACGGCGGACTGGTGCGCACGCGCTTTCCGCCCGAGCCCAACGGCTACCTGCACATCGGGCACAGCAAGGCCATTGCACTCAACTTCGGGCTCGCCCGCCAGTACCAGGGCGCCTGCAACTTGCGCATGGACGACACCAACCCGGTGACCGAAGACGTCGACTACGTGCAGTCGATCGAGCGCGACGTGGCCTGGCTCGGCGGCCGGTGGGACGGCGAGGTCCGCTTCGCCTCGGACTACTTTCCCGAGATGTACGCGCTGGCGGAGCGCCTGGTCCGCGAAGGCAAGGCCTACGTCGACAGCCAGACGGTCGAAGAGATCCGCGCCGGCCGCGGTGACTTCAACCGCCCGGGGACCGACAGTCCTTTCCGCAACCGCAGCGTGGACGAGAACCTCGACCTGCTGCGGCGCATGCGCGCTGGCGATTTCGCCGACGGCGCCCACGTCCTGCGGGCGCGCATCGACATGGCCCACCCGAACGTGCTGATGCGCGACCCCCTGCTGTACCGGATCCGCCACGCCCACCACCACCGTTCGGGCGACGCGTGGCCGATCTATCCGATGTATGACTACGCGCATCCGCTGGAAGACGCCATCGAAGGCATCACCCACTCGATCTGCACGCTGGAATTCGAGACCAACCGCGAACTGTACGACTGGGTCGTCGACCACACCGGCCCGTGGGATCCGCGACCGCGCCAGTACGAGTTCGCGCGGCTCGCACTGGGCTACACGGTGATGAGCAAGCGCAAGCTACTGCAACTGGTCAAGGACGGGCACGTCGAGGGCTGGGATGATCCGCGCATGCCGACGCTCGCCGGTATCCGCCGCCGCGGTGTGCCGGCCGAGGCGCTGTTGGAACTCGCCGAGATGGTTGGGGTCGCCAAACACAACTCGCTGGTGGACATCGGCAAGCTCGAGTTCTGCATCCGCGGCGATCTGGAGAGACGCTGCAAGCGCGCCTTGGCGGTCCTCGACCCGCTGCCGCTGACGTTGACCAATTGGCCCGACGACCTGGTCGACTCGCTGTCGATACCCTGGTGGCCCAACGACGCGGCGGCCGGCAGCCGCGAAGTTCCTTTTCGCAAGCAATTGCTCATCGAGCGCGACGACTTTGCCGAGTCGCCACCCGACGGCTGGAAGCGCCTGGCGCCCGGCCGCGAGGTCCGCCTGTTTGGCGCCTACTTCGTTCGGTGCGATGGGGTCGAGCGCGGCGCACAGGGCGAGGTGACGGGCCTGCGCTGCACCGTGGACTTGCATTCGCGAGGCGGCGCTGCGCCCGACGGCCGGCATCCGTCAGCGACGCTGCACTGGGTGGACGCCCGCGCCGCGGTGCCCTGCGAGGCTCGTCTGTACGATCGCCTGTTCAGCGTCGAGCAACCCGACGCCGAGGGCGATTTCATCCGCCACCTCAATCCGAATTCGCTGACGACCGCGACGGCACATGTGGAACCCGCGCTGGCGCGCGCGCAGCCGGGGGACCGCTATCAGTTCATGCGCTTGGGTTTCTTCGTCGCCGACACGGTGACGAGCACGCCCGGGGCGCCGGTATGGAACCGCACGATCACGCTGCGCGATACCTGGACACGGCCGGCCGACAGGGCGACGTCGCAGCCTGCGCGCGCCGACCGCTCCAAGAGCGGCCAGGTGACCGCAGCCGCCGACCTCGAGGCCGCGTTTGCCGCCGCGGTGGACGCTGACGGCGAGCTGCGCGCGCTGGCCGAGGGCCACGGCCTGTCCAAAGCCGCGCTTGGACGATTGGCCAGCGATCCGGAACGCCTGCAGTTCCTGCGCGACGCCTTGCAGGCCGGTGCCCCTGCCGAACTCGGCCTGCGCTGGCTGCAAAACGAGGTCGCCGGAGCGCTGGCGGGTCGCCCGCTGCGGCAATTGCCCATCGACCCAGCGGGGTTTGCCGCTTTCGTGCGCCTGGTGGCCGACGGCAAGCTCGCCCATGCGGCGGCCAAGCAGGTGCTGGGCCCGTGGCTGGCGCGCGGCGGCGATGCGGCACGCGTGGCGGCGGAACTCGGCTTGTTTGGCGTCGGCGCATCTACCATCGACGTCGCCGTTGCCGATGTCCTGGCCGAGATGCCCAATGAGCTGTCGCGCTTGCGCGCCGGAGAGACCAAGCTCGTCGGGGCGCTGCTGGGTGCTGCCCTGCGCAAGGTCAAGGGCGCCGACGCCGCGCAAGTCAGGGCCGCACTCTTGCGCGCGGTCGGCTGACGCAGCATCCGCGATGGCCCGCCACGGCTGGCAAGCGGCACTGGTCACCGGTCTGACCCTGGCCGTGCTGGCGTGGACGGCGGTGCCGCTGTCCGACCACCCCGACACCTTGCGCGATTGGTACGCGGCCCGCGACTGCGCCGAGCGCGGAGCCTGCCTGCTGGCCGGATCCGCGACGAGCTTTGGCGGCCTGCACAACGGCACGGTCTTTCCCAGCGTGCTTGCGGCGGTGGCCGGCATGGGACTCGACCTGCCCGTGGCGTGGTGGGCGGCCTTGGGGTGCGCGGCGCTGGCGACCGGCGCGGTGTGGCTGGCGGCGTCTGCGCTGTCGTGGCGGGGCGCGACTGTGGGCGCCGCCGTGGCCCTGGCGGTGTGGGCGGCGTGCATGAGCGCGCAGGTGGTGTGGGCCCCCGCATTCGCCCCGGCCCTTGGCTGCGTGGCAGGGCTGTGGGTGCTGGCGGGCCCGCCGCAGCAGGGGTCGGGGTTGGCCTGGAGTGCGGCCTTGGGTGCCGCCGGTGGCGCGCTGGCCGATTGTCACCCGATGGCGGCCGCAGCGTGGGTCGGTTGGTGGCTGGCTGCCGCTGTGCCGGGTGCCGTCGGCCGCGCGGCGCTGCGGTTGGGTGTCTCCGCAGCCGTGGCCCTTGCGGTCGCCTGGGCCTTGGCGCCCGTTGCCTTCGACAACAACCTGGCGCTGGCGCGTGCGGCGGCGGCGCATCGACCGCTGGCGGCGGTCGGTGCGGTGGTCGCCTGTGCTGCGCTCGCGGTGCTTGCCAGGCGCGCCCCGTGCCGCCCTACGACCGTGCTCGGGGTTGCGGCGCTGATTCCCTTGGGCGCAGCAGGCGCTGGCCATCTCGGCACGGGTCACGAAGTGCATCCTCGCTACTTGGCGGCGGCCGCGCCCGCGGTGGCGTGGTGGCTGGCGGCGGCCTGGCCGTGGTCGGCCCGGTCTTCCGCGGTGGCGGGCCTGGCGGTCTGCGCCGCAGCGATGGGGTTGTTGGGGGGCGGCAGGGTGTCGAACGGCCACAGCTGGGACCAGGTGCAGGCGCTCAGGCCCATCGCCCGAGCTGCGGCGTTGACATGGCCCGATGCCATCGGCCTGGTCCAGGGCCATGCCTGCCGCAAGCTGGCTGCCGGCCTGGGCGCAGCACTGCCCTGGCGCGACGCTGGCCCGGCGGCGGGCAACGGGCCCGTCCTGCAAGTGCTGGACCTGCCCGCGACGGTTGCGCCGGGAGGTCGGTGGATCGCGCTGCCGCCAGCCCCGCACACTGGCCTTCGGAGCTGGGCGCGGGCGATCGATGGCTGGGTCGACGGCGGACGAGGCCAGGTGTGCGTCCGTGAGCTCGGGTTGCCTGCGCGATGCGAGCCCTTGCGCCCTGGCGTCACCTGGGGTCCCTTGGGTACGCCCGCCGTCTGGCCGCAGGCGCCCGGCCATGTTCGGGCCTACCCGTGGATGACGACGCTGCGTCCCCCCTCGGGCCGGGCGAGCGAGACGACCGTGGACCTCGCGTTCCGCGGACCGGGCGGCGAGCGCGTGGTGCGCATCCTCGACCTGCCGAATCGCCGATGTCCCTGGCGATGGACGGGTGCCGACGGTTGCACCGCGGTGGTGCGTGGATCCGAGTGGGTACACCTGCGCTGTCCGTCGGCCGGTCAGGGCGGGTTGCGCTTGACCCGCAGTTGGGGGCCGGACTGCGATGACATCAGCCAGTGGACCGACGGGCCGCCGTGCTTGGTGGAAGGCCATATCGACGAGAGCGACCTGCTCCAAGCGGTTCGGATGCCATGAAGCGGACCATTCTCGGACTGGCGCTGGTGCCTTGGGCTGTGGCGGCATTTGCCGAACCGGTGCTGCCGCCCGAGGCCGCCACGGCGATCCAGGCGGTGGTCGATGCCTTGCACGCCGACGCGCGGTGCGTCGATTGGCAGGGGTGGACCGAAGTCGAGGTCCGGTCCGATCGCGTGGTTCTACGTCCGCTGCAGGGTCCGGGCAGTGCCGTGCTGGTACATGCGGGCGAGCGGCCGTGGTTGCGCCTGGACGTGCGTGCCAGCACGGCGTGGCCACAGGGCGCCGAAGCGGACGCGTGCCTGGCCCGTGCATTGCAGACCCCGAGGACCGAATCGATCTGGAAGGAGGCCGTGGCGACGCGCGACCCGATCGCTGCCGGTTCCGTCACCCCGCGCGCCGCGACGCCCATGGAGCGGACGCGCAGTCCGACGGCCACCTGGCTGTGGCTCGCGACCGTGACCGTTGGCCTGTCGGCGATGGGCTGCGTGGCGTTGCGGCGTCTGGTGGCGGCAGCCTCGGGGCAGTAGCGTGGCGTCGGTCCCGAACCCGCTCACGGGCCGCCCACGGACTCCAGTTCTTCGACGGCCATGCGAATCGTATCCTTGGACTCGCGGCCGAGGCTGAGCAACGGCAGGCGCACTTCGATGGCGAGCCCGCCCCCCTCGCGCGGCATCGCCCGGACGCTGCCGCCGTGGGATTCGGCGATCCGCTTGACGAGGTACAGGCCAAGACCGGTGCCGCCGGTCGTGGTCGATCGCGAGCGATCGGTCCGGTAGAACGCTTCGAAGACCAGTTGGCACTCGTCGGGTTGCAAACCGGGCCCGCGGTCGAGGACCGCGACGACTGCAGCGCCAGACTCGTCGCGGCGCGTTTCGATGCGCAGCTCACGCTGTGCCGGTCGGCCCGTCGGGTCGACGCCTTCGCCAGCGTGCTGCACGGCGTTCTCGATGAGCGTGGATAGTACGCGATCGAGTGCGTTTTCATCGCCCATCAGCCGGGCATCGCCGAGCGTCAACGCCAGCTCAAGTTGCCAACTCAAGCCCTTGAGCCTGCGCCGCTCGCGCTCGACCACGACCGCCACCAGCCGGTCCAGGGCGAATTCGCGCCGCTGAGGCAGTGGGCCTTCTGCGCCGATGCGTTGGGCTTCGAGCAGCCGGGCGATGTGGCGTTCGAGCAGCCGTACTTCCTCCTCGACTTCCTCGACCAGCTGTTCGCCTTCGGACCTGCGGCGTTCGACTCCGCCCGGTGCGGAGGCGCGGCTGCGTTCGAACTCCAGCCGGATGAGCTCGAGCGCGACCTCGATGCGTGCGAGCGGCGACCGCAGTTCGTGCGACACGCCCGCGAGCAGATCGCGCTGGGCCTGCAGGAGCCGTCCGATGCGATCGGCCATCACGTTCAGGCCCAGGCCGAGTTGGCCGAAATCGTCGAGCGGCTCGGTGGGCGCGCGCACGGCCAGATCGCCAACGCCGAGTTCTGTGGCAACGTCGCGCAACACCGTGAGGCGGGCAGCGCTGCGCTGCAACTGCGACAATGCCATCGCCAACAACCCCGTCACCAGCAGCAGGACCGCCAGGTGCAGGGCGATGAGGGTTCCGAACTGCTGCGTTGGACCGGCGCGAACGACCAAGACCAGCGATACGCCGACGGTGACCAGCGTGAGCACGCTCACCGACAGCAGCAGGCGCTCGCCGTGTCGGAGCCGGCCGCTGCTGCGCCTCTGGTCGCGCGTGCGACGAACCAAGCGACTGACGTCGCTCGGCGCGGCCTGCGACGTGGGACTGGACTGCGAACCGCGGGCGGCGATGGCTGGCACCTGGTCGTCACCTTCGGAGGGGGGAGCACGCGCACCTCGGTCGCCCCAGGGCTATCGGTGCGCTGCCGTGCTTGCCGGTTAGGGACTGGAAAACAATAAGTCGATCACTCTCACATCAGGACGGAGCCGCGAGTCGGACCCTTGGTCCGCGAGCTGGCGACCCACTGAGCAAGCAAACGGGCCCAAGAAATGATTGAGTAAATC